>NZ_JAYFFI010000002.1:0-210917 GCF_036289405.1 Pseudoramibacter faecis
ATTTATCCACAGTTCTCTCTGTGTTTGTCCGAATGTTTATCTCATTCTTCGGAATCTTTAGGTTCAGTCTTTCGACTGCTTTTCCAGGTTTTATGGTACTATTCTCTTTTCTATGACCTCGCCGCCTGAAGCGACAGCTTCTACATCTTACCAGGACGTAATGATTCTGTCAAGCTTTTTTTAAAGTTTTTTCAGTTCATCGCCCGGCCGCCGCCCGAAGCGGCAACGACAGCTATTATACGCCCTTTCCTTCATCCCTGTCAATCCCTTTCCTTTATCTTTTTCGATCTTTTTCGCGGCGCAGGGTTTTCCTGCTGTTCGCTCCGGGTGCGTGGTGTTTCCCGGCGGATAAAATGCCGCAGGATATTCGTTTTTCATATTAAAGTTTTCCAGCACACCCCGAATGGGCCTCGGCGCCGCGGCCTGAATTCCGTTGCCGACAACGACCGGTCCCATGGCCATCCGATGCCCTTGCGAAATCATCGACCGATGTGGCAGCTTCGCGGCCTTGCCGCCGATCGTGTCGATGCGCGCCATTAAAAAAGATCCCCGTCACCTGTTTCCAGGGACGGGGATCTCGTCCGGCAGAGACTGCCACTACTTTTATAGGCTATTCAAATAGTCGTTAATGGCCGCGGCGGCATCTTTACCGGCACCCATGGCCAAAATAACGGTCGCCGCGCCGGAAACCGCATCTCCCCCGGCAAAGATGCCCTTGCGGGAGGTCTGGCCGTTTTCATCCGCAACAATGCACTGCCATCGGTTAGTATCGAGTCCCTCCGTCGTCGAGGAAATCAGCGGGTTCGGAGAGGTCCCCAGCGCCATGATGACGGTGTCGACTTCCAGATCGTATTCGCTGCCGGGGATTTCGATCGGGCGGCGCCGGCCGGATTCATCCGGTTCGCCCAGTTCCATTTTAATCACGCGCAGCCCCTTCACCCAGCCGTCGTCATTCACGAGGATTTCTTTCGGATTGGTCAATAGGTGAAACTGAATGCCCTCTTCCTTGGCGTGGTGCACTTCTTCGGCACGGGCCGGCAGCTCCGCTTCACTTCGCCGATAAACGATATAGGTATCCGCGCCCAGGCGCAGGGCCGAACGCGCGGCGTCCATGGCCACGTTGCCGCCGCCGATAACCGCCACTTTCTTCCCACGGTGAATCGGCGTATCATAACCCTTGAAAGCCTTCATCAGGTTATTGCGGGTCAGGTATTCATTCGCCGAGAAAACGCCGTTGGCCGTTTCTCCCGGGATGCCCATGAAGCGCGGCAGACCGGCACCGGATCCGATAAAGACGGCGTCGAATCCTTCTTCATCCATCAATTCATCGATGGTCGTTGCCTTCCCGATCACCACATCGGTTTCGATCTTCACGCCGAGGCGTTTCACATTTTCGACTTCCGCCGCGACTACCGCTTCCTTTGGCAGACGGAATTCCGGAATCCCGTACACCAGCACGCCGCCGGCTTCGTGAAGCGCTTCAAAAATCGTGACGTCGTGCCCCTTCTTGGCCAGTTCGGCAGCGCAGGTCAGGCCGGCCGGACCGGAACCGATAATCGCCACTTTCCTGCCGGAGGCAAATCCCGGTTTTTCGGGTACGATATTGTTTTCGCGCGCCCAGTCGGCCACGAAGCGTTCCAGCTTGCCAATCGCCACGGCATCGCCTTTAATCCCCATCACGCAGGGGCCTTCGCACTGGGATTCCTGCGGGCAGACGCGCCCGCAGACAGCCGGCAGCAGCGAGGATTCCTGAATGATTTCGAAAGCCTTCTGATAATTCTTTTCCGTCACCTCATGAATAAAGCCGGGAATATCGATGGAGACTGGACAGCCCGCCACACAGCGCGGCTTTTTGCAGTTCAGGCAGCGATTGGCTTCTTCCACCGCTTCTGCTTCGTTGTAGCCATAGCACACTTCTTCAAAATTGGTCGCCCGGACTTTCGGATCCTGTTCACGTACCGGGACTCTGTCCATTCGCTTTTTTGCCATTACGCTTCACCTCCGCAAACGCCGCACCCGCCGTGATGGGTATCGCCTTCTGCTGTTGCCAGCATGGCGCGCCCCTCTTCGCTCTTGTATTGGGTTTGGCGCTTCATCGCCAGATCAAAATCAACCTTATGACCGTCGAACTCCGGCCCGTCGACACAGGCGAATTTCACTTCGTCGCCGACGATAAGACGGCAGGCGCCGCACATACCGGTGCCGTCCACCATGATCGGATTCATCGAGACGATGGTCGGCAGGCCCAGCTTTTCAGTCGTCAGGCAGCAAAACTTCATCATGATCATCGGACCGATGGCCACACACACATCCCAGGTTTTGCCTTCGGCCGCGAGATCCTCGATTACTTTGGTCACCATCCCGCTGCGGCCGTAGCTGCCATCGTCCGTAGTGACATAAAGGTTGCCGGCAACCGCGCGCATTTCATCTTCTAAAATCACCAGGTCTTTAGTTTTCGCCCCGATGATGACGTCCACATCGATGCCGTGCTCGTGCATCCACTTCACCTGCGGATAAACCGGTGCCGTTCCCAGACCGCCCCCCACGAAGAGCAGCTTCATCTGTTTGAGTTCATCCAGATCCTTTTCAACCAATTCCGAGGGCTTGCCCAGCGGCCCGACGACATCCTGGAAGGCGTCGCCGGTCTTTAATACCCCCATGGCTTTGGTCCCGTGCCCCACTTCCTGTGTGACGAGGGTCACGGTCCCCGCTTCGCGATCGTAATCGCAAATCGTCATCGGCAGGCGTTCCCCCTTTTCGTCGACGCGAACGATCAAAAACTGCCCTGGCAGACAGTGCTTGGCCACGCGGGGCGCTTCGACGTCCATGCGAAAAATGTTCGCGGCAAGGCGTTTCGCCTCCACAATCTTGTACATACTTCCTCCTCCTTGTGATGCGTTTTCGAACTCACTTCGAATGCTTTATATTAATGACTTGTTTGCCGCGCTGCAAGCCTGTGGCACCGCTGCGCACAAATTCAATAATACCGTAGGGTTCCACCATACCGATAAAGGCCGCCACCTTGCTCGGTACACCGACAATTTGCAAAATCAAGCTGTCTTTGGCCACATCCACCACCTGGGCGCGAAAGAGATTCGAGATGCCCACAATGGTCGAGCGCGTCTGATCGTTGGCTTTAACTTTGATAAAAACCAGCTCCCGCGTGATCGCAGCGCCTTCTTTCAGCTCGATGACCTTGATGACGTTGATGAGTTTGTTAAGCTGCTTTTTGATTTGTTCCAGCGTCTGTTCATCGGCAGTCACCGTCATCGTGATCCGGGAGAGCTGTTCGTCCTCGGTAATGCCGACGGTCAGGCTGTCGATATTGTAGCCGCGGCGGGCAAACAGCCCGGAGATGCGTGCCAATACCCCAAACTTGTTCTCAACCAGTAATGATAAGCAATGTTTTTGTTCCATCATCTTGCGCCACCTTAAAACTTCAAGTAGTCTTCGCTGACCACACATTCCACCAAGGCCGGCCCCGGCTGTTTGAGTGCATCCAAAATGGCCGCTTCCGCTTCTTCCTGAGTCTCGGCGTGATAAGCCGGGATGTCGTAGGCTTGTGCCAACTGCATAAAATTGACATTAAAATCGATGTCGGTTCCCGAATAATGATTTTTGCCGTAATTATCGTGTTGCTGCTGGCGCACCATGCCCAATTTGTGATTGTTGAGCAGAATCAGTTTGACCGGCAGGTGATGCTCCGCAATCACGCCGAGCTCTCCCACCGCCATCTGGAAACTGCCGTCACCACAGACACCGATCACTGTTTTGGGCGCCTTTCGCGTGGCAAAGGCCACCCCCGACGCCGCGGGAATGGCATACCCCATCGTGCCCAGACCGCCGGACGTCATGTAGCATCGATCGTCTCTCACCTGAAAATGCAACGCCGCCCAAACCTGATTGAGCCCGACGTCCGCCACCAGGGTCGTATCCTCCGGCACCTGTTCGGAAAGCCAAGCAAAAAATTTTTTTGGGTTGACGCCGGCCATGCCCGGATAATCGTCGAGGCACACCGGATTGTCCGCTTTGATCCGCCGCACCTTCTCGAGCCATTTCCGGGTGTCCGTTTCAATCCCCTTCTCCAGCAATTCGGCGACGACAGTCTTCGCATCGCCGACGACGGGAATGTTGGTGTCGTTGACGTTCTTCCCAATTTCCGCCGGGTCGATATCGATGTGGATCATTTCTTTTTCGTCAAGCACTGCCGTGGATGTCCCACGGTTGCTCATGCGCGCGCCAATACAAAGTGCGAGATCCGCCGCTTCCACAATCCGGTTGGTGTACGCATAGCCATGGCTGCCCCAGATGCCCGCATAAAGCGCGTGATTCTGCGGAAAGGCGCCGATCCCCATGAAACTCGTGACCACCGGCGCCCCAATGGCTTCCGCCAGTTTTAGCAGCGCCGCTTCTCCATGGCTCGACACCACGCCGCCCCCGGCATAAATCAGCGGGCGATCGCTGGCTTTGATCTTGCGAATCGCGCGGCGAATCTGCCCGGTGTGACCTTCATAGGTCGGCTTGTATCCGCGGATTGCCACCTCATCGCTGTATTTCGGGCGCTTCACGATTTCAAGTTGCACGTCTCTGGGGATATCGATGAGCACTGGCCCCGGCCGGCCGGTCGATGCGATAAAAAAGGCTTCTTTGACAATTTTCGGCAGCGATTCGGGATCCTTGACCAAATAGGAATGTTTGACAAAGGGCAGCGTCGCACCAAAAATATCTGCTTCCTGAAAAGCGTCCGTCCCGATGAGCTCCCGATTAACCTGGCCGGTGATGGCCACAACGGGAATCGAATCCAAATACGCCGAGGCGATTCCGGTAATCAGGTTCGTCGCTCCGGGACCGGATGTCGCCAGGCACACCCCCACCTTACCGGTTTCTCTGGCGTAGCCGCTGGCATAATGGGGGGCCGATTGTTCGTTCCGAACCAAAATGTGTTCGATGCTCGAATCGCGGAGCGCGTCGTAAATCGGCAGCAGTGCCCCGCCGGGATACCCGAAGATGATCTCTACGCCCTCTCTTTCCAAGCATTTAAATAGTAGTTTTGCGGTTAACACACTGTCCTCCTCCTTGTTATCGGCTATCGCAGGCGTCGCCTGCCCCCGGCTGCCTTTCGCGGCGCGGCCGTTTTGCACAGAGCAATGCCCGGCTGACCGATTTTAATTTTACCCCGCTTTTGCAAATGACCGATGGCCCGTTTGAACGCCGCCTTGCTGATGCCGAAATGCTGCTTGATAACCGCCGGCGGTGTCTTGTCGTGATAGGGCAGAAAGCCGTCGGCTTCTTTCAGCCGCCGCAGAATCAGGGCACCGTCAGGGTTGATTTCTTTATAGCTTTTTTTGTTGGGGCTGAGCACCAGGCGATTGTCCCGCTTGCGCACCTCGCTGACCCGGGCCTTCACAATCCGGCCGTTTTTAACATCGGGTGTGAGTTCCTTTCGCGGGATCATACCGTGATAGCGGTAATCCACCGCCAGAAAAGCGCCGATGCCCGGGTTGATCTGATACACATAGCCCCGAACCCAGTCCCCCTCGCGATAGGGCGATTTGGTTTCAAGACGGTTATAGACCTTCATCGTCGCACAAAAGCGTTCGCTTTTATCCAGGTACAAGGCCACCAGATATTCCCGGCCGATCTGCAACTTTGCGGTCTGCTCGTGGTAGGGCAGCAACAGATCCTTCTCCAGCCCCCAGTCGAGGAAGGCACCGATTTTGGTCAGTGCCGCCACCTTGAGCGGGCGCATCTCGCCGAGCAGAATCTTTGGCGTGCGAAGGGTGGCAATGGGCCTGTCGTCCGAATCTTTATAGATAAAAACGTCCAGGGCATCGCCCTTTTGAAGGCCCCGGGGCATTTCCTTCTTCGGCAGCAGGACGATCGGCCGCTTATCCGAGGGATCCTGAGGATCGGCCAGGAAAAGACCGATCTTTGACAGGTGATCCACCTCCAATGTCTGAATGGTTCCAAGCTTGAACATGCTGCCTCCCGTTCTTAAACAAAAACCGCTGCCCGCGGCTTTGCCGTTATTTTAATTCCTTAATTTCCCTGCGGTTGTCTTCAATTTGGTCATTGAGCGCCTTGAGCTGGATCTGCAGCTCGTGAAGGATCTTATCCGCGTAACGCTGCGTGCCCACGCGGATTTCCTTCGCCTGGGTCTGGGCGTTTTCCACGATGATTTCGGCCTGGGTTTGGGCGGCTTTAGTCACCTCGTCGGTATCGACCATTTCTTTCATCTGTTTTTCTGCGCTGTTTTTGATCCGGTCGGCGCTGGCCTGAGCCTCAAAAAGAATTTGCTTCTTTTCCGCCACAATTTTACGCGACTCCGACAATTCCCGGGGCAGTTCTTCTTTGATTTCTCCGATGATTTCCAGCGCTTCGTCCGGGCTGATCATCGCCTTGGACGAAAATGGAACCGCGTTCCCCCGTTCTATCAATTCCTCCAGTTCTTTTAAAAGATCTGTGATTTTCATTTTGTGTTGCCTCCCTGTCTGTCTTTGACGGCGCGAATCACCGGATCCGGCACCAAGCCGGTCAGATCACCGCCGAAGGCCATCAGCTCCCGAATCGCCGTCGAGCTGAGCACGCTGTAACGCGTATCCGCCACCAGATAAAAGGTCTCGATTTCCGGCGCCAGGCGCTTGTTGAAATAATCCATCTGCATTTCGTATTCGAAATCGACGATGGTCCGCAGCCCCTTAACCACCACATCGGCCTCCACCGAACGGGCATAATCTGTCAAAAGGCCCTCGTAATGGTCGACGGTTACATTGGTCAGCGCCTGAGTGCTTTCGGCCAGAAGGACGAGCCGTTCCGATTCGTCAAAGCAATAGTGCTTGCTCACGTTTTTCATCACGCAGACCCGCACTTCATCAAAGATACGAGCTGCTCGGGCGATCACATCCAGATGGCCCAATGTCACCGGATCAAAGCTCCCGGGATAAACCGCGATTGTCATCCGACGCCTCCCATCTGTAATAGTCCACCATGGTGATGCCGTAGCTTTTCTGCTTGCAGTGTTTTAAAGCGCTACAAACTATTGGCATTATAACAGATTTTTCATGTTCTATCATTATAATTCCCGTGGATTTGAGGATTTTTTTGGCGACAATCTGCTCGCATAAACGCGCGGAGACGGCGGCCATCGCGTAGGGCGGATCCATAAAAATCAGATCGGCTGCGACCCCTTTTGCCGCCAGGATATCGATGCCCGACTGGGCGTCTGTCTTCAAACAGTGCGCCCGATTTTCATAACGCGCCTTGCGCAGATTGCTGTGAATCAGGTCGATGCTCGCCGGCGCCGTGTCGAAAATCCAGACCGTTTGCACCCCGCGGCTGAGCGCTTCGATGGCCATGGCCCCGCTGCCGCCAAAGCAGTCGACAAAAACCTCAGCTGCTGCCAGTTCCCATTGAATCGTGTTGAAAATCGCCCCTTTGACCTTGTCCGCCGTCGGACGCACCGTTTTATCCCTCGGCGCGTTTAACTTCAGGCCGCGCCGCTCGCCGCCAATCACCCGCATGATCGTCCTCCATCCTTGCTTGTTCTCTTTATCAATTCATCGATATCTGTTCGATGCCGCGGTCGAAGGCGCGGGTCAGCGCGTCGCAGCATCCCATGTCTTCCGCCTTGGGTGAGGCCAGAAGCCCCTCGGCGATCGCCCTGGTTTCGGCCAAAAGCGCCGCGTCCGCCGCCGGATCCAGCGCCGAAAGCGCCGGCAGACCGTGCTGCCTTGTGCCGAAGGCATCCCCCGGCCCCCGCAGCTTAAAATCAGCCTCGGCAATTTCCTGCCCGTTGTGATGATTCACGATCACCTTCATGCGCGCAATGGTCTTCTCGTTCACCGCGTTGGACACGAGAAAACAATAGGCCTGGGCGCCGCCCCGGCCGACGCGCCCCCGCAGCTGATGCAGTTGGGACAGGCCGAAGCGGTCGGCGCTCATCACCACCATCATCGTGACATTGGGCACGTCAATACCCACCTCGATGATGCTCGTCGCCACCAAACAATCAATTTTACCGGCAGAAAAATCGGCGATTACCGCCGCTTTTTCTGCCGGCTTCATTTTGCCGTGCAGGCAGGCCACCCGATAAAGCCCCTTATAATAGCGGTCCACCTCCCGGCAGACCGTCTGAGTGTCGCGCACCTCGGCCATCTCCTCGGCGTTTTCCACAAAGGGACAAACGATAAATCCCTGATGCCCGGCGGCCATCTCCACCGCCATCATCCCCAGAATTTTGCGCAGGGCTTTCTCGGTATAAAAATAGGTTTTAACCTTCTTGCGCCCCGCCGGCATGGTATCGATCACCGAAATATCGAGATCACCGTAAAGCACCAGCGCCAATGTCCGCGGGATGGGCGTCGCGCTCATCACCAGGGTATGAGGGCGCTCGCCCTTGAGCGCAAGCAGTCCCCGCTGCCGCACGCCGAAACGATGCTGCTCGTCGGTGACGACCATGCCCAGATTGTAATAAACCATATCTTTTTGAAAGAGCGCGTGGGTGCCGATAATCACTTGAGCGTCTCCGTTCGCAATGTGGGTCATGGCGTTTTCCCGCTCCGATGCCTTCATACTCCCGGTAATCAGGGTCACGCTGACGCCATAAGGTGCCAGATACGCTTCGAAATTACGGGCATGCTGCGCCGCGAGGATCTCCGTCGGCGCCATATAGGCGCATTGATAGCCGCCCAGCGCTATCAAATAGGCGCAGGCCACGGCGACAACGGTTTTGCCACTGCCCACATCCCCCTGCACCAGCCGGTTCATGATCCGCCCGCTCTGAAGATCGGCGGCAATCTCCGCAAGCACCCGATGCTGCCCTTCGGTCAGCGCGAAGGGCAGTCCCCGCTCGAAGCGCGACAGGCTCGCGGGATGGGCCAGCACCACCGAGGACCGCCGCGTCTCGCCGCGGCTTCGCAGCAGCCCGAGGTTAAGCTTGAGTGCTTCTTCAAATTTTAACCGCGTCCGGCCCGCCGCAACCTCGGCCATCGTCTGCGGGCGGTGCAGCAGCTTAAAGCATGCTGCGCTGTCCGGCAAATGCCGCTCTTTCCGCAGGGTTTCCGGCAGCGGATCCGCCACGACGAGGTCTTCTGCGAGCACTTTAGCGATCAGCTTGCGGAGGGTCTCCCCGGAAACGCCGCCCGCCGGCGCATAAACCGGCGTCAGCTCAAAAAAAGCCCCCGGCTTGTCCACCGGGGCAAACTGGGGATTGGCCATCCCGCACCTGCCCTTCTTCTCGGTGATGCGCCCGAAAAAATAATAGCGCGCCTCCTCGTGGAAATGCTCCGCGAGCCAGGGTTGATTAAAAAAGGTGATCTGTCCCGTCGCGCCGTCGTCCGTCGTCACCGACAAAGCAAAAAGGGACAGATTCCTGCGAATTCGCCGGACTGTCCCTTTGCGGCTGACGCACGCCTCGATCGTCACCGCCGTTTCCGATGGCGCGGTGAGCATCCCCCGCCGCGACCGATCGACATATTGCTTCGGGAAATGGGCCAGCAGATCTTCAACCGTGAAGATCCCGCCGTCGTTCAGCGCGCGCTCCCGCTTGGGGCCCACGCCGGCCACGTCCCGAATCCTGTCGTCAAGTTTCATTTACTTTCAAATCCTTTGCGCCCCGGGGCATTGGCTTTTTCAAATTTTATTCGACCGAAACGATGTAATAATAGAGCGGCTGCGCCCCTTCGGACACCTCGATGTCGCAGTCCGGATAGGCTTCCTCCAACTGCGCCACCAAGGCTTCTGCCGCCGATTCCGGTTGATCTGCCCCGTAATAAATGGAGATGAGCTCGCTGTCGGGCTCGATCATCTCTGCGAGCAACTCCGCGGTCACCGCGTTCACATCCCGGCCGGTGGTCTGAATGTCGCCGTCGCTGATCCCCATGATATCGCCTTTGGCAATGGTCATCCCGCCGATGCTGGTATCGCGCACCGCGTAAGTCACTTCGCCGGTCTTCACTCCGTCGAGCACGGCCGTCATCGATTCAACATTGGCTTCCCAGTCACCGTCCGGATCGAAATTGAGCATCGCCGTGACGCACTGAGGAATGGTCTTAGTCGGAATCACGTGCACCGCCTTGTCCGAAATGGCCTCAGCCTGATTGGCCGCCATGATGATATTGCCATTGTTCGGAAACAAAAAGATATGGTCCGCGTCAATCCGATTGATCTCCGACATGAAATCCTCGGTGCTGGGGTTCATGGTCTGCCCCCCCGCAATCACCCGGGTCACGCCCAAATCTTTAAAAATGCGAGTCAAGCCCTCGCCGGGAGAAACCGCCACGAAGCCATAGGGCAGGTGTTCGGCCGGCGGATCCGCTTCCGCTTCTTCTTCGTCAGGCACGCCGAGCATTTCGCGCATGTTATCCACCTTCATCCGGGTGAGACTCCCCAGCGACAGCCCCTTTTCAAAGGCCTTGCCCGGATGGTCGGTGTGCACGTGGACTTTGATGACATCCTCATCCTGAATGACGAGCACACAGTCTCCAATGGTTGACAAATAGTCGCGCAAATCGTCCGCATCCGCATCATGGGCGTGCTTGACAATAAACTCGGTGCAGTAGCCGAAGGTCAAATCCTCCGGCTTCATATTGGAATCGTCCACAAAGCGTTCTCGGTCCGCCAGGGTGAGCTTGACTTCCCGGCCGAGATCTTCGCCGGCAAGCCCCTTCACCGCCCCTTCGCAGATGAAAATGAGGCCCTGGCCGCCGGAGTCCACCACGCCGGCTTCCTTGAGCACCGGCAGCATGTCCGGCGTGCGCAGCAAGGTGTCCTTGCCCTGCTCGAGCACATCGGAAAGGAAGGCCAGCACATCTTCATATTCGCTCCGATGAGCTTCGGCAAATTCGCCCATTTCGCGAATCACCGTTAAGATAGTGCCCTCCGTCGGTTTCATCACCGCTTTATAGGCCGTGTCCCGGGCTGCGCAGACCGCCGCCGCCGCCCCGGCCACGTCGAGGACCTGCTTGCCCTTGGTCGCCGCCGCGACCCCGCGCAGAATCTGAGACAAAATCACGCCGGAATTGCCCCGGGCACCGATGAGCGCCCCGCTGGAAACGGTCTTCGCCACCGCGTGCAAATCATTTTTTTCCAGCTTGTCGAGCTCCCAGATGGCGTTAGAAAACGTCATGGCCATATTGGTCCCCGTATCGCCGTCCGGCACCGGGAAGACATTCAATTCATCGACTGCTTCTTTATTGAGTTCAAGATTCTTAGCGCCGGTCTCAAACATGCTGCGTAGCATGGCGCCGTCAATCTGCTTGATTTCCATTCATTCCTCCACATTATGCCCGGACACTGACCACGTTGACGGTGACCCGTTTGACGGTAAGCCCCGTCTGGCGTTCGACGTTGTATTTGACGGCTGAAATAATATTGTCGGCAACCACCGATATCTTGATGGTCTGTTCGACGATCACGTAAAGATCAATCAGCAGTTTACCGTCGCCGTCAAAGCTCACGCCGACGCCCTTGCTCAGGCGTTCCCGCGTCAGAATTTCAATCAGACCGTCCCGGCCGCGCTGATGCGCCATCCCCACCAGGCCGTAGCACTGCATGGCGGTATCGGCCGCAATATCGGCAATCGCTTTTCGGGATAATTCGATATAGCCCAGATCATTTTCTATTCTCATTATCGACTCCTTGTTGCATGCAAACGCGCAGCCGGTGCCATGGGTCTTCCCGCAGCGCGTGATCTTGCGATTTCTGCGGCGTCCGTCGGCTTTTAGCGCGCATTTCTTCTCCTCTCATACTGATTTGTGACAAGTCCCTCAATATGAACGTATTATATGAGCCATTTTACCGCTTATCCCTCCCAAAGTCAAAATAAAGTCAAAAAACTTATTGCATACTTTCAAAGCACTGTGTTATAATGGCTCCTGTTGACACAGACGATTCGAAAACAAGGGAGGTTTAGAGCATGGCTAAAGAATGCTTTGTGTGCAAGAAGAGCGTTGTCTCCGGCAATACTGTCTCGCACTCAAACAAACATAATAAAAGAATGTGGAAGCCCAACCTGCAGAAAATTAAAATCTTGGTCGATGGCACACCGAGACGCGAATATGTCTGCACCCGATGCCTGCGTTCCGGTAAAATCGAACGCGCATAAGGCGCCGCAGCCGTATTACACAAAAAAAGCACGCGAACGCGTGCTTTTTTATTTTTTGTTTTGATGGTTTCTGTGCCGTCACTCGCTCACAATGTCGAGGAGCGCCCGGCCTTTCCCGATAGTAATGCACTGCTCCCGTTCGGCCGCCACATTGCTGAGCGTGCGGCCGGCCGTCTCCGGCGTGAGCATCGCTTCCTTCAGCGGATAATCAAAGCCAGCAAGGCTCACCGGCCCTGCCGAACCGCACCAGGGGATCAGACTCATCGTGGTGCCCGGCGCCAGCGCGAGCGGCCATCGCCCCGGTCCGGTCAGCAAGCGCAGCCGGTTATGGGGATCCACCAGCCAGCCGACAGCCCCCGCCGCTTCGATGCTGATGAGGGTATCAATAGAGCCGATCACATGGTCGAGACGGCTGCCCATCGCCCCAAAAAGAATCACCGACGCCGCACCTCCCGAAAGCGCCACCGATACCGCAAGCTCCGTGTCCGTCTGATTTTTGCGCACCGGGTGGCACTCCACCGGCACACCCTGATCCACAAAGGTTTGGATCACCGCCGGATCCGCCGAATCAAAATCCCCGACGAGCACATCCGGCATAAGCCCCAGCCGGTGCGCCATCTCCGCGCCTTTGTCCGCCGCTATGATTTGATCAGCCGGCTGTGCTTTTAACACCGCGCGATAAAAATCCGGCGCGCCATAGCTGCCGCCGGTAAAAATGACCGTGTTTTTTTCCGCTTTCAATAGCGGTTCCTCCCTTTCAATTCCTCGAGGAGCATCACGTAATGTTCGTAGCGGGACGGGGCGATCTCGCCGGCCGTCAGTTGCGCTCTCACCGCACAGCCCGGCTCCTTCAGATGCAGACAATCGTTAAACTTGCAGATTCCTCGGGCGAATTCCGGGAAATAATCCCGCAGCGTCTCGGGCGCGGCCGCCTCGGCCAGCGAAAGCGAGGAGAACCCGGGCGTATCGAGAATCCATCCGCCGTCCGGCAGTGGCAGCAGCGCCACATGACGGGTGGTGTGTTTGCCGCGGCCCAACTTTGCGCTCAGCCCGCCGGTGGCCATTACTGCACCGCCGCACAGCCGATTGGTCAGTGTCGATTTGCCCACCCCGGAAGGGCCTGCCAGAAAAACGGTCTTTCCCGCCGTGTGTCGGACCAGTTGCGTATCAGCCGGCGCCTCCGGCGAATGGACCACCACGGGATAGGGCGTTTTGTGATAGGTCTCTACGACGGTCCGGTCCGTTTCTTTGGCCAGATCCTCCTTGGTAAAACAGATGATCGGGGCAACGCTCCGCGCTTCACAGGCGATGAGCAGCTTATCCAGAAGCAGGGTGTTGGGGCGGGGATTGCTGAGTGCAAAGACGATCACCGCCAAATCCACATTGGCCACCGGTGGACGCACAAAAGCGTTTTTGCGCTCGGCAATGGCGGTCAGCGCGTATTCGCCATCCTGGGCACCGTCCTTTTCGACGGTGACCCAATCGCCGACCATCGGCGTCTGCCGATTGTGGCGCAAGATGCCCGCCGGCTTCGCGGTGATCTGGCTGCCGTCCGATTTTTCAATGGTATAGAAACCGCCGATCCCCTGGACAATGCGTCCGGAGATCGGCGTTTTTCTTCGTGTTGCATTCATATTCAACTTTAAGGATCAGTCGTCTGCTTCGTCCGAATCGTCTTTCTTTGAAGAGCCTTTGGCCGCGCTGCTGTTGGGATCGACTCCCTTGCTGACCACAAAGTTAATGGTCGTTCCCTTTTCGATCTGGGTGCCTTCGCTGGGTGACTGGCTCATCACCACGCCGGATGCATAGGAATCCGAGTATTGCTGAGTTACCGTCCCAACGGTAAAGCCGTTGGCTTTGATCCGGCTTTCAGCATCATTTTGGGTCAGGCCCACAAGCCCCGGCACCGAAACCGTTTCCTTTCCCTTGGAAACATAGAGCGTGACCTTGCTGTTTTTATCCACCGCAGAGCCGGCCGAAGGCGAGGCGTTGTAAACCACGCCGCTGGAATAGCTGTCGTTGTATTCCCGCTTGATTTCCACCACCTGGAGTTTGGCCTTTTCCAGCGCGGAAACCGCTTCGTTTTCGCTCATCCCGACGACATTGGGCACCTGCACGCTTTCACTTCCCTTACTGATGACCACTTTAACCGTGCGGCCTTCTCTGGACATGGCGTTGGCCTTCGGCGACTGGGAAATAATTTTGCCTCTGTCCACCGTGTCGCTGTATTCGGTGCTTTCCACTTCAAGGGTCAGACCGGCGGCTTCCACGGCCGTTTTCGCCTGACTCTTGGTCATCCCGGACACATCCGGCACCGTCACTTTCTTGCTCGCCGAAAACGCGCGGTAACCCGCCACAATACCGGCAATGGCCAAAGCGGCAACCAACAGTCCGATCAGCATGCGCTTGCGCTTTTTCTTTTTACGCAGATGATCAATACCTGTTTTGTCTGCAGCCTCATCGCCGGCCGTATCCTCCGGTTCAACCTGAAAGAGGCTGTCATCGCTAATCAGGCCGCCGTTATTCGCTCTGCCATTCAGGTCGACCGAGGCATTCAGCATGATTTGATCGAGATCCGCGATAAGCTCTTCACAATCCTGATAGCGATCGTCCGGTCTTTTCTGACAAAGCCGCACCACCACATCGCTGACGCTCTGGGGGATTTCCGGCAAAATGGTTTTTGGCGGGGTGATGTCCTCCTGAATATGCTTAATCGCAATGGAGACGGTATTTTCTTCATCAAAGGGGAGTTCCCCGGTGAGCAGTTCATAATACATAATGCCCAGGGAATACAAATCGGAGCGTTCGTCCACAAAGCCGCCCCGGGCCTGTTCCGGCGAAATGTAGTGCACCGAGCCCATGGTCTGATTCGTCATGGTGATGGTGGAGCTGGTGATGGCCCGCGCAATGCCGAAATCGGTGACCTTCGGCGTCATATCGGCGGTGAGCATGATGTTCTGCGGCTTGATATCCCGGTGAATGATGCCGTGTTCGTGAGCGCATTGCAGAGCTTCCGCCACATCGATGATGAAATTGGTCGCTTCTTCATAATCGAGGCGGCCTTTTTTGATCAGATATTGCTTGAGGGTGATGCCGTCCACGTATTCCATCACGATAAAATACACATCGCCATCCACCCCGACGTCGTATACCGAAACGATATTCGGATCGGAAAGGCCTGCCGCCGATTGAGATTCACGATCGAATTTCTTAATGAATTGCTCGTTTTCCGTGTATTCTTCCCGCAGGATTTTAACAGCTACAAACCGGTTTAATTTTAAATCCCGCGCTTTATAAACGTAGGCCATGCCGCCGCGGCCAATCAACTCAATGATTTCGTAACGGCCATTCAGAATTTTTCCGATCACTTCACTTCCTCCTTCAACGCTGCAGCCGGCTCCATTTCCGGTCTGAAGATAATCACGGTAATATTGTCGTCACCGCCGTTATAATTGGCGAGATTCACCAGCTTGCGCGTCGCTTCTTCCATACCATTCTCCATGACAATTCGCTGAATCTCTTCGTTGGGCACCATGTTGTACAGTCCATCGGAACACAGCAAAATGGCATCGCCGGGATAGAGCCTATATTCGAACAAATCGGTTCGGATGATTTCGTCCGTGCCCAAAGCCCGGGTAATGATGTTTTTCTGGGGATGCTCTTTGGCTTCCTTCGTGGTCAAGCGGCCGCGGTCGATCAATGCCTGCACCAAAGAGTGATCCTTGGTCAACTGTTCGATTTCCGTTGCGTTAATGCGGTAAGCCCGACTATCCCCAATATGGTAAAGGTACATATCGAGTCCTCTGACCACCGCCATGGTCAGAGTTGTGGCCATGCCCAATTGTTCCGGATCCACCACGCCTTCCCGGATAATTTCCTGATTGATGGCGTTCACAAAGTGATTGACCTGTTCGTAATCGCTGTAATCTTCGATTTCCGCAATGCGCTCCTTGATGCGGTCGATGGCCAGCTGGCTGGCAATTTCCCCGGAGCGGTGCCCGCCCAGGCCGTCCGCCACTGCAAAAATATAGTAGGTCTGGCCGTCTTTTTCGATATTGGCCGCCAGATAGGAGTCTTGGTTAATTTTTCGTTTCGCACCTATATTTGTGGAGTACGCACACTTCATCTTTCACCTCTAGGTTTTGTCACCATCGGGACCGCCTGTGCCTGCCGATGGCGCAGCTGGCCGCAGGCCGCATCAATATTCTTCCCAATTCTTCTCCTTATTGTACAGTTAATGCCGCCTGTTTTCAACTTCTTCGCGAAGACCGTTACATTTTGACTGCCGGCAAACGGGCCGTCTGTAATGGGATTGAGACGAATCAGGTTGAGGTGCACATTCTCGCCGGAGAACAGCCTGATCAAAGCTTTGGCATCCTCGTCCCGATCGTTGACACCGGCCATCAGCGCATACTCAAACGTGACCCGCCGGCCGGTTTTGTTAAAATAATTTTTACAAGTCTTAAGTAATTGATCCAGCGGATAGTGCCGGGCCACTGGCATGATTTGCTCGCGGACCGCCTGATCCGGCGAATGCAGTGAAATCGCCAGATTAATTTCAAGCGCTTCATCCGCCAAGCGCTCAATCATCGGCACGATCCCGCAGGTCGAAACGGTGATGCGGCGCATCCCGATGCTGAAGCCCTGGCTTAAGATCTGAATAAAGCGCAACAAATTATCGTAATTGGCCAGAGGTTCGCCGATCCCCATCACCACCACCCGGCTGATGCGGATGCCTTCGGCGGCTTCGACCAGGGCGATTTGGGCCGCCATTTCCCCCGCGGTGAGGTCCCGCACCACGCCGCCTCTGGTCGAGGCGCAGAAGGCACAGCCCATGGCGCATCCCACCTGGCTCGACACACACAAAGAATAGCCGTAGTCATAGGCCATGAGCACCGTCTCCACGCACTCGCCGTCCGCCAGACGGATCAGCATTTTCTTCGTGCCGTCCTCCGGGTCGGCCTGCACCTCAAGCACCTCGCCCCAGTCGATGATCCAGCGGGCTTTTAACGTCTCCCGCAGCTTTTTCGGCAGATTGGTGCACGCGTCAACCGCCATCGCCCGCTTCACATAAAGCCATTCAAAAAGCTGCCTGCTGCGAAACTTAGGCTCACCGAGATCCCGCATCAGCGCCGAGCAGCCGGTCAGCGTGAGCCCGAAGAGATTTGAAGGAGCGTCTCCTTTTTTCTCGTCGGCCAAGGGCAACGCAGGTGCTTCGCCATCCCGCGCCGCCGTATCCGGTGTGCGATTCTGAATTTTCGCTTGCATTTTTTTCATATCGCCCCTATTATATCAGAAAAAAAAACGCGGTCAAACAAAGGGGCTTGTCCCGACCGCAGCCCTTTTGATACAATGGTTTCACCAAGGGGGATATTAACATGTCACAACCGATTCAAACCGCCAAAACCTACGTCTTCGGCCATCAAAAACCGGACACGGATTCGATCTGTGCCTCGTTGGCCTACACCGCCTATAAAAAAGCGGTCGGCGACGAAAACATCGTCGCCTGCCGTCTCGGCCCTGTCAACAAAGAAACCCAGTTTGTCCTCGACACCTTTGACGTCGAGGCGCCGCAACTCATCCAAAGCGTCAAGCCCCAGGTTTCGGACATCAACTTCAACAACAGCGCCATGGTCACCGAAAACGCCTCGGTCTATAAAACCATGGCTTTAATCGTCGACAATCCCGGCCGTTCGCTGCCCGTGGTCGATGCCGATCAAAAACTCATCGGCATCGTCTCGCTGCCCGACATCATGCATGCCTACACCGATTCTTTCACCGAGGATTTTCTCAAACGCGCCGAAACACCCTACCAGAACATCATCGACCTGCTGGAAGCCCGGGTGGTCGGCGATAACGGCGCCACCGTCATCACCGGCGATCTTTATGACAATTCCCAGCTCGCCAAGGATGCCATGCTGCGCCCGGAGGACGTCATCCTGACCACCGCCAACGACGGCGCCCTGCGCCAGGCCTTTACCTTCGGCAGCCGCACCATCATCGTCTCGGACACGCCCGCCGGCACCACCCCGCCGATCCCGCGCAACTATGACGGGCTTGTCATCCTCACCCATAAGCGCCCCTTTCAGGTGATTCGCCTCTTGTCCCAAGGGATTCCCATCAAACGCTACATCAACCGGGATGCGGTCGAGTTCTTCATGCTGTCCGAAACCCTGGAAGATGTTAAAAGCAACATGGTCTCTTCGTCCCACAGCCGCTTTCCCGTCGTGGATGAAAACGGGCGCGTTATCGCCACCATCACCAAAAGTTCGCTGATCGATTTCGGCCGCAAAAGGGTGATCCTCGTCGATCATAACGAACGCACCCAGTCCATCGCCGGCCTTGACGATGCCGAAATCGCCGAGGTCATCGACCACCACCGCATCGCCGAAATCGCTACGGCCGCCCCCCTTTATATGCGCGTTGAGCCGGTGGGCTGTACCTGCACCATCATCACCAAAATGTTCAACGAAAAAGAGCTTGCCATCCCGAAGGCCATCGCCGGGCTATTGCTGTCGGCCATCATCTCCGACACCCTGCTCTTCAACTCGCCGACCTGCACCGATCAGGATCGTGCCGCGGCACAGCAGCTCGGAGCCATCGCCGGCGTCAACGTGAAGGAATACGGCCGCAAAATGCTGATCGCCGGTTCCAACCTCAGCGATATGAGCGTCCAGCAGATCATCGGCGCCGACCGCAAAATCTTCACCATGGGGAACTACAAAGTCGCCGTTTCCCAGATCAACACCGGCGACTACAAGGCCCTGTTTGAACATTTGCAAGCGCTGCTCGATCAGATGCGGGCCAACTGTGAGGCGGAGGGCACAGATCTCGCCATTTTGATGGTCACCGATATTGTGCTCGGCGGCTCGGAGCTGCTGGTAGCCGGCAAGCACCGAGAGCTGGTCCGCCAGGCCTTCGGCATCGAAGACGAGGACATCAGCCAGTTTTTCCCGGGAATGTTCTCCCGCAAAAAACAGGTGGTGCCGCCGCTGATGAACGCCGCGGCCCTTTTGTAATGCGCCATGCCCACTGTGCGCGCCGATGGTGCGCCGCCATCGCGGCTATCGCGCTTTGCCTCGCAACCTCCGGCTGCAGCGCGATCCATCTGGGCAGCCGCCCCATCAACCGCGAGGCCGGCGTGATCTCCCCGGGAAAACGATCTGACTATCGCGACGGCCGTTACACGGCCGCCACCGACACCACTGACACCTATGGCTTCGGCCAGCAGCTCATCCTCACCGTCCGCGACGGCATCATCACCCGGGCAGTCTTTGCCGAACGCAGGCCCGACGGCACTGCCAAGGCCGAATCCGCTCTGCCCTGGCTCAAAAACAAAACCATCCAGAGCACCGCAGCCCTGCGCCAGCAACTGGTCCGCGATCTGATCGCGCATCAGAATCCCCAGGTTGACACCGTGACCGGCGCGACGGAGACCAGCAGCACCTTTCGCCGTCTCGCCCGGGCTGCCCTTCGCAAAAGCTCCGACGCCGACTCTTCGCCGGCCGTCGTTTCGCCCGCCCGCACCTACGCAGCGACGCTTTCTTCGCCAAATGCCGCCGGCATTACCTGCGAACTTCGCATCCGCTACCGGCACGGCCGCATTTCCCGGATACACTTCCAGGAACACATGGACGGCAGGCCCCGCCGTTTCAGCAAGGCGCAAACCAAACAGCTCGACGGCTGGATGCAGTCGACCAAAGCCGGCAATACGCTGAGTCCCGTGGGCGACAGCGCCGCCGACCGCGACCTGCTCGCGGATTACAACACCGCACTGGCCGCCATTCGCCAGCAACGGCGGAACTTTTCCATGTAGCCAAAAGGCCCCCTTTCGAGATGAAAGGGGGCCTTTTGGCTGTCGACAAAGCCCGAAGTCCATTGATATGCACTTCCTTTTACTGGTTTTGCTCAGTAAAGGGTGACCCATATCATTTTGTGGGCAATGCGTTTTTTACGGAGATTATTAGGAATGTAAGGCGCTTCTTGTTTATGTGTCTTTTCTTTTTTGCTCGAACAGATTTCGCATATCTTTAATGCTGTTAACAAATCGCCACGTGTTGACAAATACACGGTACGGGTCCCTGGTGTGATCTTCGTAGCAGACGAAATCCGCCACGACTTTCATGGCGCCGATGATGCACATCGTTGGCAAAAAGTCGCGTTCTTCATCCGTTAATGGCCCAAGCGGACATTTGCGTTCGATCATCACATTATCGTAAATATTGACGAAACGCTGCATCTTTTCAAGCGGCACTGCTCCCCAGGTATCCGTGTTCCAGGATGCGATCGTTTGATAACCCATCCAGGCGATATCATAAATTCGGTAGTCGTAATTACACCAGTCCATGTCAAAGATGGCGCAGACGTTATCTTCGTCATCAAACATCAGGTTGCCTGGATTTAAATCCTTATGGTTGATGCATTTTTTAAACTTTTCGAATGCTTTTTTAGTTCCTTTGAGCAGAAAATCGTCGTTTCGATCAGATAAGGCATTTCCCTTTCAAGATATTCTGTAAAACGACGGAAAATAGGCATCTGCTTTTTTTCCTTGAGCGCTTTCGGAAAATCGACGCGCCAGCGGTCAAACTGATCCTCCAAAGACGGCTCGTGACGGCCGCTTTCGACCGGCGGTTTAAAGCCATATCCCCAAGCGTGAAATTTCGCAGTAATCTCCGCGCAGCCGTTAAATGCGTTTTTGCTGAGATTGTTGAATTCCCAGGAGTAGGGTTCATTGCCCTTAATGACATTGAAGACGGCGTAGTAATGGGTCTGCCCTTCAAACGTTTCGTGCAGCCAAGTGGTTCCGTACTTGGTTTTGATGGGCAGAATGGTTTGAACCTCACCACAGACTTTTTCGGCTAAATAAGATTCAAATGCGTGCTCATACAGAATATCCTGCTTTTCTTCTGACAGGTTGTACTGACGGACGTACCAGTTGGTTAGCACGTCATCCTTGTTGGCCAGGGCGATAAAACTTTTATTGGTGTCGCCCATTTTTACTTTTGAGAGTGTCACGATCGTGCCGATATCGTATTTCGTTTCCAAGAGAATCTTGACGAAGGATTCTAAATCAGTCATAAATTTCACCTTTCTCTCCTTATGACGTTTCATTCTCAACAGAGACCGTGTGATGCTCCCCCACATCAACGGTCTCTTGTTTGATCATTTATTGATTTTTTAAATCTTCTTGTAGGATTTCTATTATCGGTACGAACGTTCCAAAATGCCTTGAATATCCGCCACGGTTAACGGATCCGAATAACGGTCCATGTCCGCGATACCGGTATTATTGACGGTCATATCGGCTATTTTTGCGCAGTCTTCCTTTTGGATGCCGAAATTACTCATGGCAAGATGACGCATACCCGTGACATCAAGCAGGTGAATGAGACCATCGACAAAGCTTCTGCCCGATTTGGCAAAATCGCCGCCCATAAAGCCGCCCATTTCGTCAAAGAGATCGGGGAAATAACCGTAAACGCGCTTATAATATTCTTCAGCCATCATGATTAAACTGGCGCCATGGGCGACGTTCGGGAACAAACCGCCTAAGGTTTGCGCCGTGATATGGTGTGAGGTGCAGTTGATGAGCGATTGGGTGTACCCGGCCAAAATATTTGCCGCGTAAGACATATTGACGCGCGCCTCCAAGTGATTGCCGTCTTCCGACACGACGGGCAGCCATTTCGCCACGGTGCGAATGCCGTCTTCGGAATAAATATCGACCAGGCGGTTTTCATGGTTGTTGGTGATATAGCATTCGCTCAGGTGAAAGAGGGCGTCAAATCCCTGATACAGCGTCAGCGCGTGCGGCAGTGAAAGCATCAGCTCCGGATCGATGAGCGAAATGGCCGGGAAAGCCGCTTCAACCGTGAAGTCGAGCTTTTCATTCGTTTTTTCGTTGGTGATGACAAAATACGGGTCCGTTTCCGTTCCAGTCCCACAAGTCGTCGTAATGGTCATGACCGGCGCTGCTTTTGTAATTTCTTTTCTGCCGCCGCTACCGGAATAGGCATAATCCCAAAGATCGCCGCCGTTTACGAGCATGGCAGCCGCCGCCTTTGCCGTGTCGATACTGGAGCCGCCGCCAAGGCCGATGAAGAAGTCACAGCCTTCTTGCTGGGCAATGGTTTTAGCTTCCATGACGTATTTGCGCATCGGATTAGGCGTGATTTTATCGTAGACGACACTGTCCACGCCGTTTTCCTTTAGCAGCTTAACAACTTTCTGCTGGATGCCGAGCTGCGACATTAAGCCGTCAGCCGTGACAAAAATCATGGCCTTCTTGCCAGGCAGTTTCATATCCGCAAGTTCTTTCAAACGGCCCGCTCCGAATACGACGCGGGTGGGCGTGTAATGATCAACTTTAAACATGATGGTTATCCTTTATCAGGCTTAATCCAAGCTCAGCAACATCTGGACTTCTTCTTCGGGCAGGTCCGCGTAATGACCGCCGTCCACAAATTTTGCAATGGTCAAAATCTTCGCTGCGTTTTCGACGGATTCAAGTTTGTTGCAGGCGGCGAAAACATCTTCGCCGACGGAAAGCACGCCGTGGTTTGACAACAGCATGATGTCGCGGCCTTTGTTCAAAATCGGCTTAACACCCTTGTAAATATCGTCGGACCCCGGACGGCCGTACGGCACGACTTCGACGACCTTGTGATCCCAGATCATTTCTGCATGGCATTTGGATTCAATCGGCTTGCCGCACATGGCATAAGCCGTCATCCATGCCGGATGCGCGTGGACGACGCCGTTAATATTATCGCGCATCTTATAAACGGCCGCGTGCATTTTCAGTTCGGAAGAGGGGGCGAAAATGCCGGAAATCTGATTGCCGTCTTCATCAATGACACAGATTTTCTCCGGCGTGAGCGTCACCTTGCTCTTGCCCGAAGGCGTGATGTAAAGTAGGCCGTCTCTTTTAATGGAAACATTGCCTTCAAAAGCGTTGGCTAATCCCTTGTCGTCCAGCCTTTTTGCAACGGTAATAACGTCGCGAATTGCTTCAAAATCGATACCCATGGTTTCTCCTTTTCCTTTTTCGTTATGCAATGAAATAATTGAATTTTTAGCAGTTTGACAATACAATATTGACGCCCGTGTCCAAGATATTTTCAATGATCACCTTGCCCACATAGTACGGCGGCGTCGCCTGAGCCTTTTGAATGAGTGCCATCGCGTCAAAAACTTTGTTCTTTGGCATCGGCTTGTCAGAGCGCACCGGAATAATCGGGCGGCTGTAGTCTTTCGCCTTGACCGTGCTGGTTAAGGTTCGAACTGGGGAAATGTATTCACTGCGCGCATACGCTTCACCTCGTTTGCAGGAAAAGCCCGTCATTTCGCTGATCTGCTTGCCATCGCCCTTGACCGTAATACGGCAGCTGGAAGGACAGACGACACAAATGATTTCTTTTTCGTTCATGTTTTCGCTCATCTTTATGCCTCCGCGTTTCTCGTGACATTGACGACAATTTCACCGTCTGTTAATGCGTTGAGTTTGTTCGGCGCCACTTGAATGCGTTCGATTTCACCGGGGTTAACGTACTTCTTTTTAGCTTTGTACAGAACCATATCGCCGCAGGTCGCCTGAATGGTGACGTCCTGTGTCGGCGCAAGTACGCGGAAATACATCTTGACCGGCACTTCCACAGAACCCACCTCGATAGACTGCGGCACCATGTAACGAACTAGATTGCCGGGCTTTACGGGAATATATTTGATTTCTTCCGAATGTTTATTCATAGCGTACTTCGCGGCATATTTACCGGCGATTTCACTTTCTGTCGAAACACTATCGACCAAATCGTTGACGTGAACGACGTTACCGCAAGCAAAGATGCCGTCAACCTTTGTCATCATCGTGTTGTCGACAATCGGCCCTTTTGTGACGGAATCAAGTTTAACACCGGCTGATTTGGATACTTCGTTTTCTGGGATCAATCCAACGGAAAGCAATATGGTGTCGCAATCAATATCGAATTCCGTCCCCGGAATCGGCTTTCGGTGTTCGTCGACTTCGGCCACGGTCACCTGTTTAACGCGCTTTTTCCCTTTGATGTCGACGATCGTGTGACTTAAATAAAGCGGAATGTCAAAGTCGTCCAGACATTGCACTCGGTTTCGAGTCAACCCGGCCAGATACGGCATCACTTCCACCACGGCTTTAACTTTTGCGCCTTCAAGCGTCATGCGACGCGCCATGATCATCCCGATATCGCCGGAGCCGACAATAACGATTTCGTTGCCGACAATGTGGTTTTGCACGTTGCAAAACCGCTGCGCTGTGCCGGCGGTGTAAATTCCCGCGGGTCTGCTTCCCGGGATGACAATCTGTGCTCTTGTGCGTTCGCGACATCCCATCGCTAAGACGATGGCACCGGCTTTAATTCGAATGGCTCCGGTTTTATTCGCCGCGTGAATCCGATGTTCCTTGCCGTCGATGCTTAAGACCATGGTGTTCATCATCATCTCCACACCAAGTTCTTCATTCTTTTCGATGAAGCGGTGCGCGTATTCCGGACCGGCCAGTTCTTCTTTGAAATACTTCAGGCCGAACCCCGGATGAATACACTGTTCCAAAATGCCGCCGGGCCGAAAATCGCGTTCGATGATGACAACTTTTTCGGTTCCTTCATTTTTAGCCGCGGCCGCAGCCGCCAGACCCGCAGGACCGGCGCCGATGATCGCCACATCATAATATAATTCGCTCATTTTATGTCTCCTCACGCTTTGTTTACTCTGGCCAGCATTTCGGATCCTGGCTCGTTCTTGCAGATCTCTTCTTCTATGACGCCAAGTTCTCTAGCGAGGATTTCCACAACCCTGGGTCCGCAAAAACCGCCTTGGCAGCGGCCCATACCAGCCCGCAAGCGTCTTTTGATCGCATCGACCGACCGCGCACCGGGTCCTTTGTGGATGGCCTGAATGATTTCCGCTTCGGTCACGGTTTCACAACGACAGATGACATTCCCATAGCGCGGATCTTCCTTAATGGCTGCGTCTCTTCCGGCTTCCGTCATTTCAGCAAACCGCTTGATGGCGGTGCGTTTGGCGTTCCAGCTTTCCTTTTCGACCATTTCAAGGCCTTCGTCGTCCAGAATTTCGGCCACGTATTTTGCGACGCCCGGTGCGGCGCTGACACCCTGATTGATGCCGACGGCTTCAATATAGCCTTTGCATCCGTCGACGGCCCGAATACGCCAATCCGTCTTCGGATAAATCGCCGGGCGCACGCCGCAGAACTGTGTGACAGAATCCATCGGATTGACGGCCGGAATCATCTTTCGGCAGTCGTCAATGATGCTGTCAAGCGTCGCCGCGTCGGTGCTGGTATCTTCCCGATCGTACATGTTCTCGGCGGATGGACCGACTAAGAGGTTGCCGTGCATCGTCGGTGTTAAAAGACGACCGCGACTGACCGGTGTCGGCAGCGGAACGATGATGTGCTCCGGCGTGTAAGGCAGGTTTTTATCCAACACGAAAAACTGTCCGGTTCTCGGGTAATTGTAATAATCACAAAATCCGACGGTATGTGCTAACTTGTCTGCGTAAATGGCGGCCGCGTTAATCGCAAAATGGCAGGCGATCTCGCCTTTGTCGGTCGTAACGGAAACCACCTGATGAGTGTGGTCGTCCGCATTGATCTTGGTCACGGTCGTGCCGAGCATCAGGTGAACGCCATTGTCCATTGCGTTTTCCACGAAGGCGAGCATCAATTCCATCACATCGACGATGGCTTCATTTGGAACGAGAAGCCCCCCGACGATATCCGAATTGATAGATGGTTCCATTTCGTGAACGCGCTTTTTAGAAAGCATCTGCACGTTGTATTCGCCGTTTAAAATGGCTCTTTTCTTGATCTGATGCAGACGCGTCATTTCATCTTCATTATGTGCGACGTAGATCATCCCAATGCGCTTCATTTCCACATCGAGATCTCTACAAATTTGATCGTAGGCTTTGTTGGATGCCGAAGTCAGCCTTGACTCCAGAGACCCCGGTGTGGCATCATGCCCGCTGCAAAGTGTCGCGCTGTTACACTTTGATGCATAACCGCCGACATCTTCATTGCGATCAATGAGGGTCACATCCAACTGATAACGGGAAAGCTCTCGTGCAATAGCCGACCCCGTCGCCCCGGCGCCAATGATTACAACATCTGTTTGTTTCATTCTGCTTATCTCCTGACTACATATTTTGTCACGTGCACCGCGCCTCCGTCGTGCCGCAAATGACAACTTGACCAAAAGAATGTTGCATACCACAGTTGATATATGTGGATTTCTTTGACGATGCTACTTTAGCACGAAAAAAATCCCTTGTCAAGACGTTTACACGCCTCGCAAGGGAGATGATTTCAAAAATCAATCCAAATATTATCAGCTTATTTTTGAAATACAACACAATCCAACATTATGTGTCACTTACGCTTTTGAAGCTCGGATGATGTCGATGCCCAGATCTGTGATGTCCGTATGATCGCCCGCGCTGACGTTCCAATCTGTGATAATCGTATCAACAGCGCCGATATCCGCGATTTTACGAAAAGCAACGGTGCCGAATTTCGTAAAATCATTGAGCATGATAATTTTTCGGCCAGTCTTTAAAACCGTTTTGGTTAGTTCCACTTCAGTCTCGTTGTAATCCGTGATGCCCTGCTTGACCGTGATGCCGGCGGCGCTGAACAAGACAACGTCGACGTTGAACTGGCTGAATGTGTCTTCGGTTGCGGAGCCCATTAACTTCTGGTCTTCCTGCCAGAGCACGCCGCCCACTAAAATGACGCGGTTTTCCTTGTTTTTAGCGATCTGTTGGGCCAGCATGATGGAATTGGTCACAACCGTCAGACGGTTTTTTAATGTTAAAAACTTCCCCATGGGCCAAGTCGTCGTTGAGGAAACAATGGCGACGGACATCCCATCGTCGATATATTTTGCCGCTTCTGAGCAGATAGCTTCTTTCTCCTGGCGATTCTTTTTAATCCGCAAATCGATTTGATATTCATTGGTGGTCGGCGAGTCGTAAACGGCGCCGCCGTGAACAACTCTGAGCAGTCCTTTCTTTTCCATTTCCGAAAAATCCCTGCGGATGGTTTCGTCCGATACTTCGAATAAGGTCTTAAGCTCGCTGACCCGGACATTGTTCTGCTGGCAGATGAGGTCCAGGATGATGTTCTGTCGTTCGCTTTTTAACATATCTTCCCCTTTTTTGTGCACCTTTCATGTGTTAAATGTCCGGAAAGTCCACAAGAGTACCCACCCGGATTTTAGAGAAAAAAATATTTTTTTGTTTAAGGATTCTTTATAAACGTCCATCCCCATTCATATTACTTGAAAGCGCTGCACAGTGTCAAGCTGCCTTTTGCGGCGATTTTGTGCAGCCTAAACCCGCTTTGTGAAAGATTTTTAAAAAGAAAAAGGCAGCCGCAGCTGCCCCAGTAATGATGATGTTAAAAAACTTTGTTTCCGTGACCGGGAATATAGACGAGTTTCTTTTTTCCCGACGCGGTAACCTGATACGTTAATATTTCTTCGTGATTTTCTTCCACAAGGCCGACAGATTTTATCATACCGACGCGGCAGTAGCAGAGAATCATCTTTTCCAAATAGTCTGGATCGGTTAGTTTTGACTTGCCATATTCCTTTGTTAAGACGTCTGACAGTTCATTTGAGCTGATGGGGCGGTCGTTGAGGGCGAAATATTCTAAGACCCTCGCCTTGACGGGTAATTTTGCTGTCATGTTGATTCCCTCCGTTAATCTTCTTCCGTACTTCTAAGAGAGAATAGTTCTGAAGGCTTCGCGACGACCATCACAATCCCGACGACGACCACAATCGCGCCGATGATGCCGGCGATATTGACGTGATATGGCAAGATGCCGGCAGCCTGCATCGCAAAACCGACGGGGATACTCCAAAACGTACTGGTGAACAAAATGGCTTCCGCTTTGGCAGCCCCGCAGTAGTTATACGAACAGTAAGCCATATTATATTGGAGAAACATGGCAATTGCCGTGCAGAGCATGAAGAGCATGCAACGGTTGTTCGACGTGATGAGCGTGACTAATTGCCCAATCCACGCGTCGTGTCCCGTTACAGCGGAAAGGAAGATCGCAATGACCACCTGGAAAATGCCGCTGGCGACCATGCGATACATGGGGCAGGAAAACATAGGGTCTGTAACGTCGACCGCGTGTGTGCCGATAATGCCTTCCAAGGCGAAAGCGATCGGGCAGACGCAGGCAATGGCGATGCCGACCGCGAATTGCGACGAGCCGGACGGGGCACCGATCAAACAGGCGATTAACGCACCGACAATGGAAATAACAATGCCGGTCCATGCACGTCCGCTGATTTTTTCTTTGAGGAAAATGCGACTTAAAAAGCAGGTAATGATCGGCGCCATGGCCACAATACAGGCCGCGTAAGTTGTCCCGCACAGCGAATAAGCCACCACGGTGCATCCAGTTCCGATCGGTCCCGCGATAAGAGCAGACAGCATAATCATCCTGCCGGATTTTACACGCCAGTTCCGACCGATTTCAGCGGCCGGAATGCCGCGAACGATGTTCCAAATCAAACAAAAAACCCCACCGGAAAATTCACAAATGCCGAGTGTGAAAATACTCATGATATAACTCGCGAGCAATGTACTGTGAAACTGGCCGTTAATTTGGTTCGTCGTCGCCACGTTGAAATTTGGAAAAACGATGTTGAGCACCGCGCTGATGAATGCGATGGTTAATCCGAACGCGATCATCCTCATCTGTTTTTTCTGATACAGCGCTTCAACCCGCTCCTTGACAAACATGACTTGCCCCTGTGCGCCATTTCCCGTCGCGGGGGAAGCCATTTTTGTAACTTTGTCCATAAAAATACCCTCCTTCTTGTTGAAAACAACAGAAAATTAATTTGAATTATGTTGAATCAATAAAAATCTCCCCCTTACATTACGATGGCAACCTCCTTGAAACACAAGATATCACAATTTTGAATCCGTGTAAAACGGCTAAAAACCGGTATTTTTAAAGAAAAATTTTTGCGATCTGCATTTTTTGCGCACCCTTTTCAAAATCCAACATAAATCAACAGTTATGTTTTCGGTGACTTATCTGAATAGTCGGTCTATATGCATATTCCAATGCCGATACCATTGTTGTTTAAGCGCACCGATGCAACAAAAAACCGATTAAAGCCTCCTGCAATTTTTTATCCATGAATGAAAACAATATTTATTAAATGTTTTAAAAGTTTGTGGTGAATCTTGAATTTCGCAGCTCTGAAGAACCCATGCAGCCCATCGAAGTTTATACAGATTGTGATCACCACGTATTCAGGGCAAACCAAAAAGACCTGACCTCTTGCGAAACAAGAAATCAGGCCTTAGCAGCTCATTTATTATTTTATCTGATTTTTTGGCCACTCCCAGATGGCCCTTTGGTTTTTACAAAATCGCTTCGGCGATGATCTGATCGATCCGGCGCACATCGGCGCCGCGCTTCAGGCTGATTTTAAAATTACCGAGCTTAGTCCACAGTTCCACTTCCGCCGTGAGGTCAAGGTGACCGGCGTTTTCCGTGGAATACATCTCGATGGCGCGGTAGGGCAGCGAAAAAATTTCCTTTTTCTTGCCGGTGAGGCCCTGCACATTGCGCACGATCAGACGCCGATCGGTAAAAATAGCCGCATCCCGAAGCGTTTTAAACGCGCAGACGGGCTTTTCCCCGGCGATGAGCAGATCATAAACGTCCGACGGCAGATCAATCTCCCGAATGAAGACCCATTCCATGACCATTTCAATCTCCTGTCCCATGATGCTTCTCCTGTTCTTCTCTTTCACGCACCAGCTCAATAGCCTCTTTCCCGCTGAGGTGATCGATAGTGATCACGATGATTTTAGTCGCCGCCAATTCCCGATTGATTTCCGCCGTCCGGCCCGCGTCGTCGCCGGGGTTGTATTTTTTGCCCAGGGCGTGAAGCATGGCTCGCATCGTGTCCGGGTCTTCTTCAACCGCGGCGCGCCCGAAGGCGATCGCCGAGCGAAAATAGGTGGTGTATGCCGCCGGGACCACGGTGTCGTCGTCGATCACGCAAAACGAAACCTTGAGTTCCCGGGCGATGGCGTCGATCTTGTGACCGGTCTTCGCCCCGTGAATCACAATTTTCCCATCGACCATCACATAGTTCACCGGCACGCCGTAGGGATAGCCGTCGTCGCCGGCCACCGAAAGCACCCCCGTCTGGCCGCGCTCCAAAATGGCCCGGCTTTCCGCCTCGGAAAGGGCCTGCCGAATTCTTCGCATGGGTCTGAACATCGCACTGCCTCCTTTTAAAAAATGCGCCGGCCGCCATCGATAACCGATGACGGCCGGCGCTTCCGTTTGGATTGATTTTTTTATTTTAGCACAGGATGGCCGCCCTGTGAATCCCGAATTAATCGCTGATATCAAAATCCCGGGTAAACTGCACCGCGTAATCCGGATAAACCGCTTCGATTCGGCTGCGGATATCGTTCAGAATCGCTTCGGCATCCGGCGCAGCAAAGTCGATCACCACGTCCAAAGACATGCGCTTGGACGCCTCATCCACATAAAAGCCGTGGGTCTGAAGAATATGATCGTGGTCCTCCACGATGGCCATGACGGCATCGCGCATGGCCACCACTTTCGGATTCCGGGTATTCGCCGAGTAAATGCCCACTCCCTCGAGCATCACGCCGTTTTCCGCGTGCACCTTGTGCATGATGCGCCGGGTCGGCTCGTCGATATCGCCGGCCGTCATCGTGTCGGCCGCGTGCACCGAGCCGATGAGAAAATCCGGGCCATAGTTGTGAAGAATCAAATCGTAGGCGCCTTCCACCTCCGGAAAGCTTGTGATCGCAGCCTTAAGCTCTCGGTCCTTTTCCCGCTGTACCCGCTCGCCAAAGATCTCCGACAGGGTTTCCCGCGGCATGTCGACGCCGGACTTGATGATGACAATCGCAACGATCGCCCCGAGCCAAGCCTCCAGTGAGATCCTAAAAATCAAATAAATGCCCGCCGCCGCCAAGGTTGACGCCGAAATCACGGCATCCATCGCCGCGTCGTGCCCGAGGCGATCAGCGAATCTGAACGCACGCGTTTCCCCCGTAGCCTTCACAAAGCGGCCTGGCACCACCTTGACCAGCACGCCGGCGGCGACGATCCCCAGCGCCACGGCGGTATAATCCGGTTTCGCCGGACGGATAATCGCCGCGACGGATTCTTTGAACGCGGTCACCCCAGCGTACGGCACGATAAAAGCGATGATGGTCGCCGTGAGATATTCGATGCGGCCGCAGCCCATCGGATGTCTTTTGTCCGGCTGTTTGCCGGCAAGCTTTGTGCCCACAATGGTGATGGTCGGCGACAGCGCGTCGCTGAGATTGTTCACCGCGTCAAGGGTAATGGCAATGGAGCGGGACAGCATCCCCACCGCCGCCTCGAAACCGGCCAACAGCACGTTGGCCAAAATGCCGATGACGCTGGTGCGCACGATTACCTGGTGGCGGTTGTTTTCGTCTTTGGTATTTTTGCGTGTTTCTTTAGACATCCTGTTGCCTCTTTTAACTATATTGATTTTACGCAATTTAATAATCCGCGCGTTCTTTGATTTTGTCAAATTTCTTTTTGCACTGGTCGCCCGTTTTTGTCTTTTCGGATTTTTCCGGGCATCAAAAAACGGATCCGCAGGGATCCGTTTTTCATATCAAAGTCTTTTGTTTTGGGTTCAGGCTTCCGCATCGTCCGAAACTGCCGGCGCATCATCCGTCAGATCGGCCGGTTTCTCCGCCAAAACCGCCATGAATTCTTCGCCGGTAATGGTTTCTTTTTCGTATAGATGCATCGCCAGGCGATCCAAAATATCGCGGTGATCCGTCAGCAATTGTCTGGCCTTGTCGTGCTGCTCCCGCACCAAGGCGACTACTTTTTCGTCGATGCGCTTTTGGGTATCCGGCGCGCACGCCAGCGAGGTGTCCCCGCCCAGATAGGCGTTTTCCACCGTTTCCAGCGCCACCATGTCGAAGTCGTCGCTCATGCCGTAGCGGGTGACCATGGCGCGGGCCAGACGGGTCGCCTGCTCAATATCGTTGGAGGCGCCGGTGGAAACCGAACCGATGGCCACTTCCTCTGCCGCGCGACCAGCCGTCAGCGTCGCGATTTTGTTGGCCAGTTCCTCCCGGGACATCAGGTATTTATCGTTCTCTTCCACCTGCATGGTATAGCCCAGCGCGCCGGATGTCCGGGGGATGATGGTGATCTTCTGCACCGGGGCCGAATGGCTTTGCAGCGCCGCCACCAGCGCGTGTCCCGTTTCGTGATAGGCCACGATCTTCTTTTCTTCCTCGGAGAGAATGGCGTTCTTCTTTTGATAGCCGGCGATAACGACCTCCACGCTCTCCTCCAGGTCTTCCTGGGTCACAAACTGCCGCTTGTCCCGCACGGCGCGCAGCGCCGCCTCGTTGACGATATTGGCCAGCTCCGCCCCGGAGGCCCCGGCGGCCATCCGGGCGATGGCGTTAAAGTCGATGCCGCCCGCCTTTTTAACCTTGCGGGCATGCACCGCCAAAATGGCCTCCCGTCCCTTGAGGTCCGGCAGATCCACCGGCACCCGCCGGTCGAAACGGCCCGGCCGGGTCAGCGCCGGATCGAGGGATTCCGGCCGATTGGTTGCCGCCAGAACCACCACGCCGTTGTTTTCGTCAAAGCCGTCCATCTCGGTGAGCAACTGATTCAGCGTCTGCTCTCGTTCGTCGTTGCTGGAAAACTTGCCGCCGGCGCGCTTTTGTCCAATGGCGTCAATTTCATCCACAAAGACGATGCAGGGGGCCTTTTCCTTCGCCTGCTTAAAGAGATCGCGCACCTTCGACGCGCCCATCCCCACAAACATCTCCACAAATTCCGAGCCGGAGATCGAGAAGAACGGCACGTTAGCTTCGTCGGCCACCGCTTTGGCCAGCATGGTTTTGCCGGTGCCCGGAGGTCCCACCAAAAGCACGCCCTTGGGCATCGTCGCGCCGATATTGGCGTATTGTTTCGGGTCGTCCAGATAGCTGACGATCTCCGACAGATTTTCCTTGGCCTCTTCTTCGCCGGCCACATCGCTGAAATGGATGCTGTCCGCCGAAGGTTCGTACACCCGGGCGTTGCTCTTGCCCAGATTGAAGGGCATGCTGCCGCCGCCGATACCGCCCATCTGGCTGCTCATGCGCCGGCTGACCCAGCGCCCCAGCAGAATAAAGATGAGAATGGGCAGCACCCAGCCGATGAGGAAGGACACAATAGGATTATTGGTCTGATCCACGTTGCGCTTAAAGCTCGCCCCGGAGTTGTAAAGCCGCTCTGTTAAATTGGGATCGTCCATCCGGGCCGTCTTGTAATATTGGCTCTTCGCCTTGTTGCTGAACACAATGGTGCTGTCCTTCACCTCGACGTCGCCGATTTTTTTATTTTTCGTCATCGTGATAAAGGTATTGTAATTCACTGTCTTGGTCTGCCGCTGATTCAACATCGGTGCCACCAGGGCGTTAAAAACGATAATGAGCACTGCCACGAGCACATAATAAAAAATCATGGGTCGCTTGGGTGTTTCTACTTTTTTCATAATGATTCCCTCTCCGATCAAGTTTAAATAACTCGGCTGCCGACCGCCGCTGAAAAAAATTGCGTTTGATTTTCTTTTGTTTCACTTGACGATGGGGTATTGTAACAATCTTTGTCTTAAAAAAGCTTAAGCCCGTTTTTCTTGCGCCGCCTTTTGAATTGGGCTACAATGATTTTACTGAGCGCTGGCGGATAGTGCGCCGACGGCGGGGCGGCCGCGCGCCCATCGTCCCATAATTTTTACAATAAGGCTGGTGATTCCATGCATATCCACGACATATTAGAGCAGGTTCGCGCCGGCGCCATGAGCGTCGACGCGGCGGAACAATTTTTGCGGCGCGAGCCCTTCGAGGAGATGGACTACGCAAAGATCGACACCCATCGCGAGCTGCGCTCCGGCTTTTCCGAGGTGATCTTCTGCGCGGGCAAGGCCGACGCCCACCTGCGGCAAATTTTCGGCCGGCTTTATGCCGAGAGCGGTCAAGTTTTCGGCACCCGCTGCTCCGAATCCCAGGCGGTCATGCTTCAGGAGGATTTTCCCCAGGCCGCCTACGATCCCCTCTCCCGCATCATTAAAATCGAAGATGCCGGCAAGGCGCCCGGCATCGGCGAGATCGCCGTGTGCACCGCCGGCACCTCCGACATCCCCGCGGCCGAAGAGGCCGCCCAGACCGCCGAATACTTCGGCACCAAGGTCACCCGCATCTTTGATGTCGGGGTCAGCGGCCTGCATCGCCTGCTCGCCCGCCTCGACGTGATTCAGCAGGTGAACTGCATTGTCGCGGTGGCCGGCATGGAAGGAGCCCTCGGTTCGGTGCTCGGCGGCCTGGTGGAAGTGCCGGTGATCGCCGTGCCGACCTCCGTGGGCTACGGCGCCAACTTCGGCGGCCTCTCCGCGCTTTTGACCATGATCAACTCCTGTGCCAACGGCATCGCTGTCGTCAATATCGACAATGGCTACGGTGCCGGTTATCTGGCGACTCAAATTAATCGATTGGCGGTGAAACAACCATGAAACCTCAAAATAAGCAGCTTTATCTCGAATGTTATGCCGGTATCAGCGGCGATATGACCGTCGCGGCCCTGCTCGATCTCGGCGCCGATCAGCAGGTGCTCGAGGCGGCGCTGGCCAGTCTTCCCCTGGAAGGCTACCGCATCGCCGTCAGCCGGGTGAACAAAGGCGGCCTCGACGCCTGTGACTTCGGCGTGATCCTCGATCACGATAACCACGACCACGACACGGCTTATCTTTACGGCGATGCCCACGGCCACGCCGGCCACCATCATCATGCCGGCCATCACCACGAAGATGCACATCACGATCCCGGCCACGCCCGCCATCACCATGCGCACGATGCCCACAGCCATCATGGCCACGGCCATCACGAACACCGCAGCCTGCCGGAAATCACCCGCATCATCCAGGCCGGCGCGCTGACACCCGGCGCCCGCGCGCTGGCCCTGCGCATTTTCGACATCCTCGCCGAGGCGGAGGCCAAAGCCCACAACAAGCCCAAAGACCAGGTGCACTTCCACGAAGTCGGCGCGGTGGATGCCATGGTCGACATCGTGGCGGCGGCGGTCTGCCTGGATAACCTCGGCATCCGGGATGTGATTGTTTCTCCGCTTTTCGAAGGCCGGGGCTCGGTGCGCTGCGCCCACGGCATTTTGCCGGTGCCCGTGCCCGCGGTGATCAATATCGCCGCGGCCCACGGGCTGCCTCTCCACCAAACCGACCGCTTCGGCGAGTGGGTCACCCCCACCGGCGCGGCCATCGCCGTCGCAGCCCGGACCCGGAAGGCGCTGCCGGCGTGTTACACCGTCGTGAAAACCGGCATTGGTGCCGGCAAACGCGACACCGGCGACATCGCCAACGTGCTGCGCGCCATGATCATCCAAAACGAAACGCCGGCCGCCGAAGAAGACACCATTCTCAAGCTCGAGACCAATATCGACGACGCCACCGGCGAATGCCTGGGCCGCGTCCTCGACCTGCTGATGGCGGCCGGCGCCCGGGACGTGCATTATCTCCCCGTTTATATGAAGAAAAACCGCCCAAGCTGCGAAATTGTCGTCATCACGGACGCCGCTCATCGCGAGGCGATAGAACGCATCATTTTCGAGGAAACCACCAGCATCGGGATCCGGCGCTGCGAGATGGCGCGTTCGGTCCTTCCCCGGGAAAACGGGACGGTCGACACGCCCCTGGGCCCGGTTCGCGTCAAGCGCTGCCGCATCGGCGAGCGCCTGCGGGTTTATCCGGAATACGCGGATATCGCGGCGATCTGCGCCGAAAAACAGCTGCCCTTTCCCGACGTTTATGCGCAGATTCTCGCCGCCTGCCAAGACCGCAGCTGATCACCGCGCACAAAAAAATCCGGAGCCGAGCTCCGGATTTTTTATGCTTTGGCGTTTTCCGCTTCTTTTTTCTCCTTCAATCGGTGAACAATGTGCTGCAGCGCCTCCTGGAAAACATCCACCACGTGTTTGTCATCCAGGGAATAAAAAACGTTGCGCCCTTCCTTTCGGAACTTCACCTGACCGTGGGCGCGCAGGATCTGCAGCTGATGCGACACCGAGGATTGACTCATCCCCAGCAGTGTCACCAAATCGTTGACACACATTTCCCGAATCGACAGCGCATAGAGAATCCGGGTGCGGTTCTCCTCTCCGAAGACTTTAAAGAAAGCCGATAACTCCTGGATATACTCATCGGGAATCATTCTATTTTTCACTTCTTCCACAGCGGACATATCGTACTCATTAACCATGCGTTAACCTCATCTTTCCCGGGCTCCGCGCTCCCCGCTGCACATTGACCCGACACCTTTCTCGTTTTCGTTAAAATTTAATTTAAAGCTTAAATGCTTAAGCTAATCTGAATTTTTTCATGTTTTTTTGCTTCATCCATGTTAAAATAAACAAGCAGATGAAGGATCACAAAGGGAGGTTATTCAGATGAAACTCAAAATAACCGTCATCATCATCGCCATTGTCATGGTGATTTCCGGGATTCTTTTGGGCTGGTCTGTCGGCATCAAGGGGCCCGTCGTCCAATCTCCCGACAGCCGGGAACACAGCTTTGAGAATTTAACGGAAAATATCATCAGCCCGCTGGTTACCGACACGCGGAAACCAAGGTCACCGGCTCGTCCATAAAGCCACGCGCGCTCGAGGTGGCTTTATTTTTTTGCCTTTACGGCAATGGCAGCGCCCGCACGGCCATTGCCGGGACCGCTCCCCGCACGCAAACCCAAGCCTCAAACCCCGGGAAACCCGGCACCGGCGCCAACGTCCAGCCCGAAAGCCCGGCGCCGACCACCTGTGCGCCTTCGCCTGTCTGGCGCACTTCAAAACGGTTCATCGGCAAGGCAAAGCCATCGCCCGTCGCCTTCATCACCGCTTCCTTCTGAGCCCAAAGCCGGAAAAAAAGCCGCTCCGCATCCGCCGATGCCGCAAGCCGCATCCCCTCGTTGGGGTGCATCAAACGCCGGGCGATAGCCTGTGCCCGCGGCCTGGCGCTGACCTTCTGCAAATCGATGCCCAGGGGACGCTCCCAAAACGCGCAGACGGCAATCCCCCCCGAATGGGACCCATTAAAATGTCGCCGCGGATCATCCGGCAAAAAAGGCTTGCCGTGTGCCGCCCGGCCAAAACGCACCGGCGAAACCACGTCCTGGTCCCGCAAAACGCGCGCTGCCAGCTCCTCAATCACCGAATGGGCCGTTCCTTTCAGCGAAACTGCCGGCGCCCAATAAATCATCAGCTTATCCATGGCTGTTCTCCCGCTGCACCTTGGCCTTAAACTGCCAGCCGCCCTGAAAATAACGAATCATGTTGACGATGATACACAGGCTCCAGCCGATGGGAATGGACCAGGCGATAGCCTGAAACCCCGCGGCCGGCGCGAGAGCGTAGGCCATCGCGATGCGAAAGACAAAATTGACCACAGTGCCCAGGAGATAAATCCCCATATCCCCGGCGCCGCGCAGCACCCCGGAGGACGCGAACATCCAGGCGAAAAGCCAATACGCCAGCGACACGATGCGGATGTAGCGCATGCCGGCCGCCACCACCCCGGCAGACTCGCGCCCCTGCACGAAAAGGCCGACCAGCGCTTCCCCCCCGATAAAAATCAGTAGGGACAGCACCACGGCGATGCCCAGCGACAACGCCATCGTCACCCGAAAGCCGGCACGTACCCGATCGACGCGGCCGGCACCGATATTCTGCGCCGTAAAAGAAGTAACAGCCATGTTCAGCGAAAGCAGCGGCTGGGTCGCAAACTGATCGATTTTATTGGCCGCCGTGTAGCCGGCGATGGTCACCGTGCCAAAGGTATTGACAAGCCCTTGCACGGCCACCGCCGACAGCGCGACGATGGTGTTCTGAACCGTCGACGGCAGGGCATAGCCAATGAGATCGGCAAGCATCTCCCGGTCGAAGACACAATCCGCCCGGCCAAGCCGCAGCACCGGCACATGCCGACGCATATAAAGGCCGCAGGTGACGGCCGAAACCCCTTGGGAGAGGGTCGTCGCGATAGCAACCCCGGCCACACCCCAATGGAAGCCGAGCACAAAAACCAGATCGCAGGTAATGTTGAGCAGCAACGTGAACACGAGAAAATACACCGGGGTTTTGGCGTCGCCGATGGCCCGGCACATGCTGGCAAACACGTTGTAGGCAAAGAGAAAAACTCCGCCCACACAATAAATCACCAGATACGTCGCCGCGTCGGCGCGAATGCCGGCCGGCACCCGGGTGAGCGCCAAAAGCCAGGGCGCCCCGATGATCCCGAAGAGCGACAGCGCAAGGCCCACCGCCCCGTTAAACACCAGACTGATATACACCGCCTGACGCATGTGCACCGGATCCGCCGCGCCGTAATATTGGGAAACCAGCACCGAACACCCCACCGAAAGCCCGGTGGCCAGACACACCAACAGCATCACGATGGTGGATGACGCCCCGACGGCGGCCAGCGCCCCCGCACCGACGAATTGCCCGACGACGATGGTGTCCACAATATTATAAAATTGCTGAAACAAATTGCCGATGAGCATCGGCAGAGAAAAAGCGAGCAAGATCCGCGTCGGATTGCCCGTCGTCATGTCCTGGGCCATCGCATCCCCCTTCTGCTGTTCGCTATTCCTGCCGGATCGGGCCGCTTCCCGCCGACGCGCAGTCGACGCATCCCCCACACCCGCTGCATCCGCCGCACCCACCGCAACCGCGGGGCAACGCGTCGTAATCAATCCATTCGGCCAGCTCCGCATTGCTCGGATATCGGCCGGCCCCCATCAGCCGGTCGTTCACGAAGAAGGCCGGCAGTGCTGTTTCGCCCAGCTTTGCCACCCGTTCCGGCGCCGAAAACGCGTCGATCCGCTCCACCGCGATACCGGCCACCGACAGCCGCGCGAGGAGCAGATCCATGCGCATATCCTCCGCACCGACCGCTGTCGCCGGCGCTTCCACCACCGTCAGCTTCATCGCGCGTCGTCCGGCCGGTGGTAGACCTGAATGCCGTCAAGCCCCCAGACCTTGTCCGAAAAGCCGCCGGCCTTGGTCTCGCTCTGAATGCGCTGCATGGTGTTCATCCGCGCATCAATCACATCGATGTGATGGAGCAACTCCGCCTCGGCAAACATCGGCCGCACCGGCGAGCCGTATTCCGGCTCATAATGATGCGCGAGCACCATGTGCTTGAGCTGCAGCACAATCTCCGGATCGATCGCGAGCTTTTTCCCATATTCGTCGATGGCCACCACCTCGGTGATGATGTGCCCGAGGAGCTTGCCCTCCGCCGAATAGTCCGACACCGATCCGTTGGCGTCCGAAAGCATCTCAACCGATTTGCCCAGATCGTGCAGCATGATCCCGGCATAAAGCAGTTCCGCGTCGATAAAGGGATACAGCGGGGTAATAGCCTTGCCCAGCCGCAACATCGACCAGGTGTGAAAAAGCAGCCCGCCCTTCAGTGCGTGGTGCATGCGCTTGGCCGCAGGAAAATACATAAGTTCCGGTTTTTTGTCGCGCACCATGGCGCCGACCAGTTTTTTCAGATCGGCATTGCCAAACGCGTCGATCGTCGCGAGCAAGTCTGCATACATCTGCTCGACATCCACCGGGGTCGTTTCCACAAAATCGTTGATGTCCACCGGGTCCCCTTCGTTGGTCAGGCGCATCCGGTTCACGATGATCTGCAGATTGCCATTGTATTCCTGAACCTTGGCTTTCACTTTGACCAATTGCCCCTCGGTGAACTCATCCTCGTCCACCGGCTTCACATCCCACATTTTGGCATTCATCCCGGTGAATTGGCTGTCGCTTAACGTCATGTTAAAATAGCGGCTGCCGTTGGTCGAGGTTTTAACCGTCTGAGATTTAATAAAGAGATAACCGAGCAGATTATCCCCTTTTTTCACTTGATTAAGCTGAATGGCTTGCATGAATTATTGTGTTCCTCCTGATGCTTCATCTGAATCTGCCTGAATTTTAATACAAAACTGCCGCTGTCTCGGCCCGTCAAACTCGGCAAAGTAAATGCCCTGCCAGGTGCCCAGCACCAGCCGGCCGTTTTCAATAATAAGCTGCTCGCTCGCGCCGAAAAGCGACGCCTTTAAATGGGCGGCAGAGTTGCCCTCTGCGTGATGGTAACCGTCTTCCCAGGGCACAATCTTGCCGATTTCCCGGGTCATATCCCGTACGACGTCCGGGTCGGTGTTTTCGTTGAAAGTCACCGCCGCCGTGGTGTGGGCCACAAAAACCGTCGCGATGCCGTTCGTCACGCCGCTTTCGCGGACGGCCTCCGCCACGGCCTCGGTAATGTCGAGCATCTGGGTATGGGCTGTCGTCCGCAGTTGTCTGCGCATGATTGGATGGGTTGTCATCGTTTGTCCCTCCTCAAATTCTTCAATGGCTTCGGTTATTTCAGCAGCGCCCGGCTGACGCTCTCGCCAAATTCGCAGATGCGAATGCCCGCGATATGCTGCACGTATTTGGAAAACTTCGCGTAGCCCTCGTCCTTCCAGCGAAATCTCGGGAAAGCCGCATGCACCAGATTGCCCAGATAGCCCAGCTCGATGCCATTCTTCCCGGCTTCTCGCACCTTGCGGACGATGAACTGTTCGATCTCGCTGCCGGAGCCGTCCGCCGAGGCCAGCCGCACCGTCTGCATCCGGCCCTGATGCCCCACCGTAAAGCGGGAGGATTCCTCCAGAAATTTCGAGAGCAGGCTGTAGCCGTAATTGCGCACGTCAAAATCCGGGTATTTGTTGTTCAGGCGGCTGCCGACCTCGCCGAGACCAGTGGCCTTGCCATTATTCTCGTTCTCGGTGATGATGCCGGCCACGGTGTTCTCGATGGTCTTGCGGGAGGTGCGGGCCGTCTTTTTCTGTTTGTGCCGCGGCGTCTCCGCCTCGCCGTCGCTGTCCTGATCAATATCCTGTTCGTAGGAATCGAGGATATTTTCCAGGCTAATGAATTTCGTGCAGGCGTTGCGGAAGGAATCCGGGGTTTTATCCTCGCCCATGCCGATCACCATCATCCCCGACTCCCGCAGGCGGCTGGCCAGGCGGGTGAAATCCGAATCGCTGGAAACGATGCAAAAGCCGTCCACCATCCCGCCGTAAAGAATATCCATCGCGTCGATGATCAGCGCCGAGTCGGTGGCGTTCTTCCCGCTGACGTTAGCAAATTGCTGAATCGGCGTGATGGATTTGGAGAGCAGCTGCTCCTTCCACTTGCTCGCGCCTGTGCTGGTCCAATCGCCATAAATCCGTTTATAGGTTGCCACGCCGTAACTGGTCATCTCATCCAAAATGCCGTCGATGTAGCGCGCCGAGATATTGTCGCCGTCGATGAGAATCGCAAAGCGTAAATCTTCCATCCTGATGCTCCTTTCTGAGCTTTATGTTTGGTCGAATCGATCGGTTCTCAATGCGCCGGCCCGTCTGCTTCCGGCAGGCGCTCCGGGCATTATGCCGGTCAATTTTTTTCTATTTTATCACAAGGCCCCGGGAAATCCCAACCTTTTGTCTGACCGTTTCCGCCCTCAATGCACCGATTCTTTATTTTTCGCCAATCTTTTTTAAATGATTTTAATTTAGATGCATTTGGCGTATAATAAAAAATAATCAATTTTATATTTGGTATCCATGCATTCAAAATAAGGAGAGAATCATGCAACTTTACGAAACAACCGTTACCAAAATCGTTCGGGAAACCAGCGATTCATACAGCTTTTTCACGCGCATCCCCGAAGACTACACCTGGCAGGCCGGCCAACACGCTCTCTGGAAACTTTCGGGTTATGACGTTGCGGAAGACGACCGGCCTTCCCGCATCTTCACCATCGCTTCGGCGCCGGAAGACGGCTTCTTGATGTTCACCACGCGCATCGCCGATCCCCATTCCAGCTTCAAAGACGTCCTGCTTCACCAGCTGAAGGTGGGCGATCCCATGCTCGTCGCCAACCCCAAGGGCGATTTCACTTTCCACCGCGATCATCCGCAGTCTCTGGTCATCGCCGGAGGCATCGGCATCACGCCGATCCGCTCCCTGCTTGCCCACGCCGCCGTCCAGAACGCCGATCCGGGTCACAAAATCACCGTGTTCTATTCCGACGACCGCGGCGAATTCTGCTACGGCGATTTCTGGAAGAAGACCGAGGCCGCCATGCCCAACCTCGAGCTGCATCTGATTTCCGATCGCGACGAATTCACCGAACGGGTCAATACCTTCGCCAAAACCGTCGGCAACGACGCCGAATACCTCATTGCCGGCTCCCCGGGGATGAACAAGGCGTTCACCGCCACCCTGACGGGTCTCGGCGTCGCCGAAGACCAAATCGTCGTCGACAACTTCATGGGCTATTAAACCCGAACATCTGAACAGAGGCCCGGCCTCTGTTTTTTGATGTGTTTATGATTTTACTTTCGTTTTGCCTTTCACTTGATCTTTCGTGTTACAATAGCCCATAAAATAATTCAAAGGAGATCCTTATGAGTCAACCCAAAAAAATAACCGGCGGGCTTGCCCTGGCCGCCGGCACCGCCATCGGTGCGGGCTACGGCATTGCCAAGGGCGTTCACAAGGCGGTCCGCCAGACCCACGCGCGACCCGTCTTCGGGCTGATCTGCCCCATGGAGGAAGAAACCGCGCCTTTCCGCGAGTCCATGGACATCGCGAAAACCACCCGCTTTTCCGGACTGGTTTTTTATGAAGGCATGCTCTGGGGGCAGCGCGCCGTGCTGGTGCAGTGCGGCGTCGGCAAGGTCAACGCGGCCGTCTGCGCCCAGGCACTGTGCTCTCATTTCCCCATTACCTATCTGATTAACATCGGCGTCGCCGGCACCACCCGCCCCGGGGTGCGTCAGGGGGATCTCGTGCTCTCCACCGACGCCATTCAGCACGACGTGGACGTTACCGTGCGCGGCTTTGCCCCTGGAGAAATCCCGGACATGGCCGATTCCGATTTTCAGGCGGATGCGATGCTCATCGATCTGGCCACCCGGGCTTTTGATCTCGAATCCGAAGCGATGGACGGCGCCAATCTATTCACCGGACGGATTGTCTCCGGCGATCAATTCATCGCCGGCGGAGCGCGCGCCGATACGATTCAGGCGACCTTCGATCCCTGCGCGGTCGAGATGGAAGGCGCCGCCGTGGCCCACGCGGCCACCCTCAACAATGTACCCTTCCTGATCGTCCGCGCCATCTCAGACAATGCCGACGAGGACGCGCCCAGCGTTTCCTATCCGGAATTTCTGCCCTTGGCCATTGTTCACACCGCAACCCTGGTTCGCCGGATGCTCGCCCTTGCCGGGGACGCAGCCGATGCCTGATCCCTTCCGTTAAAAAACGCCGCTCAGCGATAGGCACATCGCTGAACGGCGTTTTTCGTTTGGATTTAAAGCTCGCTTTGATACTCAGCTTTTAATTTTTCGAAGGTTTCCTCGCTGATCACATGCTCCATCTCGCAGGCGTCGTGTTCGGCCTGCTCCGGCGCCACACCGAGCGAGACCAGATGTTTGGTTAAAAAACGATGCCGCTCATACACATTCTGGGCGATGGTCATGCCCGTTTCCGTCAGATGCAGGGAGCCGTCGTCGTCCATCAGCAAAAACCCCTGCTCCCGCAGCGTCTTCACCGCGTGGCTGACCGACGCCTTGGAAAAATGCAGCTGCCGGGCAATATCGATGGAATGCACCGCCTGACCCGGCCCCTTCTTTTCGGCAATCATCAAAACCGCCTCGAGATAATCCTCTTTTGATTTGCCCAACGTCATGCTTTCGCTTCTCCCTTCGTGATTTTGCACCGCGCGATGGCCGATCGTCGTTAACTCTAACTAACACCATTTTACGGGATCCCGCCCCATAAGTCAACCCAATCTAACCATTTATTTTCACCGATGCGCACGCAAAAAAGAAAATGCCCGCAGGCATCTTCTTAGATGATTGGGATCACATGGATTCCGGCGCGTCGACGCCCAGAATCCCCAGCACGTTTTCGAGCACCTGCCGGCAGGCCAAAATGAGCTTGATGCGGGCGCGCATCAGCTCCGCGTCGTCCACCCGCACCCGGCATTCGTTATAGAAGGTGTGAAAGGCCGAGGCAAGCCGCTGGGCGTAGTGCACCATGCGGCTCGGATCCATTTTATGCTCCGCCGCCACGATGGTTTCCGGGAAATCGGAGAGCACCGAAAGGAGCTCCAGCTCCTTGGGGTTGGTCAGCAGCCTCAGTTTGGCCGGCGCCGCCAGATCCGCCTCGCTGCCCAGCTGGCGCAGAATGCTTGCGATCCGCGCGTGGGCGTACTGCACATAAAACACCGGATTGTCGTTGGACTGTTCGACGGCCAGGTCCAGATCGAAATCGAAGTGGCTGTCCGGCGAGCGCAGGTTGAAAAACACTCGCGCCGCATCGATGCCCACCATGTCGAGCAGCTCCGTGAGGCCGATGGCCTTGCCCTGCCGCTTGGACATGCGCACCGGTTCGCCGTCGCGGATCAGGCGCACCAGCTGCATCGTCACGATGTCCAGCCGGCTCGCGTCCACCCCCGCCGCAGCGATCGCCGCCTTGAGCCTTGCGATGTGCCCGTGATGATCCGCCCCCCAAACGTTGACCGCCCGATCGAAGCCCCGGGTCAAAAGTTTGTTCAGATGATAGGCGATGTCCCCCATGAAATAGGTGGGCAGGCCGTTCTGCCGGATGAGCACGTCGTCCTTCTCGCAGCCGTAATCCGTGGTTTTAAACCAGGTGGCGCCTTCTTTTTCATAAGTCGCGCCCTTGTCCTTGAGGAGATTGAGCGCCCGCTCGATTTCCCCGTCGTCGTACATGCTCTGCTCGGAAAACCACACGTCGTAATGCACGCCGTAGCTTTCCATGTCCCTGTGCATCTGCCGGAGATTCTTCTTTAAGGCGTAATCCACAAAAATGGCCTTGCGCGCCTCCGACGTCTGATCGAGCATCGGGCGCACCGCAGCCTCTCCGCCGTTTTCTGCGATGTATTCTTCCATGTGGACGCGGATATCCGCCCCCTGATAGCCGTCTTCCGGAAAGGGAATGTCTTCTCCGAGGAGCTGGCGGAAGCGCGCGTCCAGCGAGTCGCCGAATTTCGCGATCTGATTGCCCGCGTCGTTCACATAAAATTCCCGGGTCACGTCGTAGCCCGTCCAGGCCGCGACCTCGGCCAGCACGTCGCCGATGGCCCCGCCCCGGGCGTTGCCCATATGCATCGGCCCCGTCGGATTGGCCGAGACGAATTCGAGGTTGTAGGTCTTGCCGGCGTTGCCCGTCGTGCGGCCGTAATCCGCGCCCTTCGCTTCAATTTCGCCGATGACTTTGTAGTGCCAGGCCGGATCCAGGGTGAAATTGATGAAGCCCGATCCCGCGACCGAGACCGCCTTCACATAGGTATCCGTCTTGTCAAAATGGGCAACGATGGCCTCGGCAATCGCCCGGGGCGCCATATGGGCCTGGCCCGGCAGCTGCATCGCCACGTTGGTCGAGTAATCGCCGAACTGCGCCTCCCGGGGCACCTCCAGCTGGATTGCCGGCAGATGTGCGATCGAAAAGGCGCCGCTCGTCACCGCGGCGTTTACCGCTTCTTCGACGGCGGCCTTCAAATCGTTTTCCAGTTGCTCTCTGATATACATGTTCTCCTCCGCTTCCGCAAAAAGTCCGGGTTACTTTCTGTCCCGGACTTCAATCGTCATGGTATTGACGCTATTCGTTTTGCCTTCCACGCCGATGACATAATCCAAATGGATCTGCACCGGCTCGTTCGCTTCGTTTCGGTCGACGATGATCGCCCGGGTCTGAATCGACAGCGGCACATCGCCGAAGGGCGTGGTGTACATCGCGACACAGCGCCTGCCCTTTTCAAACTCCATTAGCGCGTTGACGGTGCCCAGGCGAATCACCGAAACCTTATCCGATTCGAGGCGGACCGTCGTCGTGGTGCCCGACATTCCGGAAACCTCCGTCTCTCGGTAGCTCAGGCATTCGGCGTCGCTCTCGCGGTAAAAGGCACCCTCGGTCACAAATTCGGTGCGGTCGGTATCGCCCTGAGCCGTCACCTCGCTGACGATCGACAGCCAGACGCGTTTCCCGCCCGGATGATTTTCCATTGTTTCTGTCATGGCTTTTCCTTTCCGCGAGCTACGCCCGGGTGTAATCGGTCACCCGTTTGCGCGCGGCCGTCGCGATGATCCGCTCGACCAGCTCGGCATAGCTCACGCCCATATGCTGCCACATCATCGGGTACATGCTGATGTCCGTAAAGCCCGGGAGGGTGTTCACTTCATTAATATAAAGAGCCCCACCGCGCCGGTCGACAAAAAAGTCGACCCGGGACAGACCGGAGCCGTCGATCGCCGCAAAGGCCTTCGCCGCAAAGCCGCGGATCTGAGCCGTGGTCGCGTCATCGATCGGCGCCGGAATCACGATCTGCGAATCCTGATCGTCGGCGTATTTCGCTTCGTAGTCGTAGAATTCCTTGCTGGCCACCACTTCCCCAGGCAGCGTCGTCTGGATCGTCCCCTGCTCTTCGAGCACCGCGCATTCGATTTCCCGGGCGTCGACGAAGGTTTCGACCAGAATTTTGCTGTCGTAGATCAAGGCCTTTTTAACCCCGGCGATAAGCTCTGCCCGGTCGTGGGCCTTGGTGATCCCCACCGACGAGCCCATGTTCACCGGCTTGATGAACAGCGGATAGCCCAATTCCTCCGCCGAGGCGATCTGTGCCGCCGGATCCCGCTGCCAGTCCGCGGCGTGAAACGCGCGGTAGGGCACCACGGGAATGCCGGCCTTCTCGAACAAAATTTTCGAGACGACCTTGTCCATCCCCACCGCCGAGGCCAAAACGCCGCAGCCCACATAGGGCTTGCCCATCATCTCGAAGACGCCCTGAATGGTGCCGTCCTCGCCCATAGGGCCGTGCATGATCGGAAAGAACACGTCGATGGCGCGCATCGCCGGATCGGTCAGCAGGGAAAAATCCTCCCGCAGATGCCCGGCATCGGCCTCCCAGGAGCCGTCGGGCAGCTTGGCCCAGTCCCCGGTATAAATCAGCCAGCGGCCGTCCTTGGTGATGCCGATGGTGGTGATGTCGTATTTTTCCCGGTCGATCACCTGCAAAACATTGTACGCCGAGACCCGGGCCACTTCGTGCTCGCCGGACTGTCCGCCGAAAACGACCCCGAGTTTGATTTTATCTGCCATATTGCCTCCTGATCCCCGCTTCCTTTAAAGGCGATCCGCCCGAAGGGTTTCTTCTGTGATGACGATCACCCCGGCGTCCATCAACGCCTGCGCCGCGATGCCGTTTCCCGCCGTCAGGCGGTGGGCAAAGCTGCCGTCGTAAATTTCGCCGCAGCCGCAGGCCGGGCTGCGCGCTTTGAAAATCGCCAGCCGACAGCCGTGAGCCTTGGCCCGGGCCACCGCCCGGGCCGCGCCGCGTTCGTAGGCCGCGGTGACGTCACAATTTTGTTTATTATACACTTTCCGTTTGGCCCCCGCCACCCTTATTTCCGCCGGAACGCGCGGAATCTTAAGCCCGCCGGCCACCTCCGGGCAGACGATCACCGCCCGGCCGGCTGCCATCAGCGCCTGCACCCGCGCATCGGCGTTGCTCCTGCCGTCGTAGCGGCAGGCCGTCCCCGCCAGACACGCGGAAACGAGCACCTGCTCCGCCGGGTCCGCAAGCAGGGCCCGCCAGGATTTAAGATCTTGCCCTTTCATCGGCCGCCTCCTCGTTCGGTTTGCGTTTTGCCTTTTGCTTTTGATGATTCCTATCTTAACCGAAACCCCGCCTGGCGGCAAAATTTTTTTCGCCGCTCGCCCATTAACGATTGCATCGCTGCTCCCGGATGTTTAAACTGACGTTATCACAAACACCGAGGAGGTTTCGCCATGACTTTTTCCGAACAGGTTTATGCCCTGGTTGCCCGCATTCCCGCAGGCCGCGTCGCCACCTACGGCCAGCTTGCCGCGATGCTCGGCCGGCCCCGCGGCGCGCGCACGGTGGGTTTTGCCATGCGCCATTGCCCGGAGGCGCTGCCCTGGCAGCGGGTGGTGCACGCCGACGGCCGGATTGCCGGCGGCCAGGCGGATCTGCGCCGGGCGGTGCTCGCCCGGGAGGACGTGCCCTTTCTGCCCGACGGCCGGGTGGATGTGACCGCCTGCCGCTGGGAGGGATGAGCCGCGGCCCGCAGGGATATCATCCTGCTTTTTTCGCAAAATTTTACCCCCTTTTAGCTTATTTTTACTTTTTTCTTGTCTTCTTCCCCGGAAACTCTTAAAATAATCTTATTCATTATTGAAATCAACCAAAACGAGGGAGGATTAAGAAAATGCACGATTGGCGACGAATGATGCTGGGTTTGGGCATGCTGGTGGTGGCTTTTGGGCTTTTCGCGCTGCCCGTGACCGCCGCCGCCCCGCAGATAACGGCCGTCACGATCTCCGGCACCCCCAACACCCAAGCCCATGGCGCCGCCGTTTTCGACCCGGTGCAGGTCCGGATCACCGCCGACCACTTCACCGACGACAACCTGCTGACTCCGGCCGGCCTCGGCTGGAACCGCGACAGCCGGGTGGTGCCGCTTTCGGGGCGGCAGTCGGCCGCATCAACAGCGAAAGCTTCTGGACGCGCAATAATCCGCAGCAGCCAGTCACGGCTTATGCGCTGACCGCCGGCACCGCCGGGCGCATCACCCATGTGGGCGACACCCGCGCCGGCACCCGGCTCGATTTGCTCTATATCGTCACCGAGACGGACGCGGCCTGGTGGCAGGCACACAGCGATTACGCCGGAGCGTTTCGCGTGCACGGCATCGCCTTCACCGGCGAGCCGTATCTGAAAAACACGACAAACAACGCCATCGTCGTGCTTTATAACGGGGCAAACCGGGTGAGCATTCATTACCGGATCGTCCGGGAGGGCACCAATACAGAAGTCCCGGTGCTGGTTTCGTTTATCGCCACCGATATCGACGTCTCCCAGGGGGTTAAGACCAATCTGCACAACCTGGCCCACCTGATCCCAAAGGGAACCCACCTTCGGGAGGCCGGCGGGGTGATTTACGACCAAAGCAGCGACGCCCAAAATCCCTATGGCAAAGATTTAAACGGGGCGGCCGACCTGCCCGCCGGCGGCTATCTGGGCGTGTGCTTTAACAGCCATTTTGATTACACCTTTTATGCGCCGGCGCCGGCCAATGCCGGCGTTTACCGGACGGCCTCCGGAGTGCGCTACGATCTTTTCGGCTCGGCCCTGCAGGCGAAGGTCGCCGTGGACCGCCAAACCCATCTGACGGTCCGTTCCCAGGACGACAGCGGAAAGGCTTTAAAACCCGAGCAGGAGCTTAAAAGCCTGAACACCTTTGCCGCATCTCCCGCCGCGCCCAAAATCCCAAAATTTCGTTTGACGAAAACGCAAACCCAAACCCCCGCCCCGGACGAAAAACGCCTCACCTATACCTATACGCCGGAAACCACCCTCACTATCCGCGCGGTGGATCAGGCAAGCGGCAAGCTCCTGGCCCCGGCGCGGACCCTCACTTTGCTCAAGGGGCAGCGCTACCGCATTGCCCCGCCGGCCATCCGGGGCTACCGGCCGCCAAAGGGGCAGACGGTGATTGCCGCGGCGGACCAGACCGTCACCTTGGGCTACCGGAAGATAACCCCTTCAAAGCAAACAAACCGACCCCAAACGCGCCGGGCGGCGTCAACAAAGCGATCTGCTCCCAAAAGAACGGCTGCGGCCTCACGGCCCCAGGCGAAGCCGGCGGGGCCCGCCGCGCCAAAGCCGAAGAAGGGCAAAGCCAAGAAAAAGATTGATTGGTTTGAGAAGAATACGGGGATTAAAAAAGACGGCAAGGATCAAAGGGGCAAAAAAATCAACGAGCAAAAGGTTTTCTTTGATGTGCTTAAAGCCATTGAACAGGATGGTAAAAAACATCACAAAAGCGCGGCCGAGATCAAACGAGATCAATTTTATTTTATGGGCGCTGTCAACTATGGCGGCGGCAATTTACCAAGCATTCCCCAGATAATAACCTCAAGGGTAGGCAGTAAAAATTATTCTCGTGCCTCTTTGGCAAATATTGCGGGGAAAAAGAACTCGAAAGATTTTTATAAATTATTACGTAATTCACATAAGATTGACTTTTCACATATGGGGATCGCTGCCGCAGGGGCATTAGACCGCAGTAATCGGGCAAAGTTTCCGCAAAGTTTTATGACCGCACCGTTATCGCCGCTTAGATTTATGAACTTCCCCGGAATAATAATTAATGAAACAGTTTCCCACGGTCTTGTTAACTTTTTCTATCATAAAGTAGGAAATAAACTGATGCCAAAACGAACCTTTCAATACGAGATAAATCATTGGGTGGTTTTAAATGGTTATTATGGCGATTGGGTCACAGAACATGGCCATATTAATAAAGCGGACCTGAACACAGATCTTGATCTTTACAACATTATCCATTCAAAAAAGCCGCTGCGAACCACATTGAAAAAGTATTACAATCGCCCTAACACAAAACAGAAGCCGTTGCTAAAAAAATCGCGAAGCAAAGCCAAAAGAAATCTATCCGAAACGCATAAAGCTATCCGATTGACCACATCACTGGCCATGCTTGCCTTGGCCGGGTGGGGCATTATCCGTTCGGTAAAAAAGAAACTTTCTAACGGAAAGAAAACAATCGGCAAGCTTTTTCATCGCCTTTTCAAAAGAAAAAAATCTAAAAAATCCAAAAGGAAACGTCGCTCCTCAAAACCCAGATTAAAAAAATCAAAGCATTATAAAAAACGGAAATTTAAAAAAGCCCGTATAAAATCCAAGACACACCACAAAACCAACCATCGTTTAAAGAGAGGAAACCACCATGCAAAGAAACAAAAAGCGAAAAAGAAGCCTCGGTAGGATACTGCTCACCGTTTATGTGGTTGTCGCGGCGACAATCTTCTTCTGCGGCTACAACCTCTATCATTATGCTTTTTATTACGCCACCCATATGCCTCACGCCAAGAACGAATACCCTGTGGTTCGGGAAATCTCGCACCTGCTGCCGAGCACGGTCAATCAAAAATATCACAGCAGCATTAACGCGAATGAAGGTACCCGGGATGAATTTGCAGCAGGCTATATACGCGCTTATAATGTTTTTCAAAAGGGAGATTTATGGACCATGGATGTTTCTGGTGCAGAATATTATCCTTTCGCCGATGGCGAAGATTTTGTTGGCATTGACTTCGATAAAAATTACAAGGCCGGAAAAATATACTCCTATTTGGAAACAAGAAATTCAAAATCTGAACACAAATGGCTTTACACCCCTTTAAAAGATTTTTCGCAGCGCCTGAAAAACGAATCCCCCAAGCCCATCATCAATCTGCAGTGGCTTTATAATCTCAGTGTGAAGTTTCGGCCGAATACAGAAACGTACTAGTAATATTGATGTCAAAATGTGTGAATGAAACCAAAAAAATGTAAACCCCTTTTGATCGCCGCAGGCATCGCGCTGCTTGGCCTGCTGTTGGTAAAGGGCCTTATCGCCTGGAACCTGAGTGAATACGCTTATTACTACGCCACCCGCATGCCCCACGCCAAGAACGAATATCCCATTGTCCGGGAATTAGAGTATTGCCCTCTGCCAGACGACATTAACCGGGAATTTCCCAATGCGCACAACCAACATACCCGAAGCAACTTTGGCAGCATTGATGCCAAAAATGTTTTACAAAAGGGGGATCGCCTAGAAATAAGCGGCATGGGCCTCTTTTATTATCCTGTCGAGGCATATGACGCACAATATATCGCTTTCTATTTTAATAAAAATTATAAAATTATTAGATGTGATATTTATGACCTAATATTCTCAAAATCCGATCGTGCCCGCATCCTTCACGTTCTGGATCGGCTGACCCTGCGGCTGAAAAGGGAATCCCCCGAACCGCTCATTAACCTTCAAAAGATCTACAACGAGCGCGTTAAAAATCGGCCGAACCCGGAGGCCTACGTTAGCGTTTAAATAGCGAGTGCTAAACCACAAATGAGATTTTATCAAGATAAAAAAGTGCATCTTTGGATCACCATCATCCTCACTGCTGCGATTTTCATGGCCATTCATATCAACTTTCGCCATTATGGATTCTATTACGCCACCCACATGCCCCACGCCAAAGATGAATATCCCGTGGTGCGAGAAATTGACCGATTGATGCTTCCCGCAAAGATTAACGCCGTCTATCCAAGTTCCGTAAACATTGATAAACCCGACTTCAATTTTAATCCCGGTACAATTTTTGTTGATCATATGTATCAAAAGGGTGATCTGTGGTATCTCACGAAAACGGATGTAAACTATTGTCCGAATGGGGATATTGTTGGGCCGTGCATGGCCTACACGTTCAGTTCCTTCCGGTATCGAATTTCTAAAATTCATTACGAACATTTGTCCCCGCACCGGGGAGATCGGGAAAAATTATTAGCGCCACTCGAGGATTTAACGACTCGCCTGAAGCGCGAATCCCCGCGGCCCAAAATCAACCTGCAATGGCTGTATAATCTTAGTGTGAAATTTCGGCCCAACCCGAAAGCGGACTGACAATCAAAAAACCGGACGGCGATGCCGTCCGGTTTTTTGCTTTATTAAAGGGCTTCTTTGCCGGGCCGCCTATAGTAGTCCTTTTTTCTTCAGGAAGTCAATTGCCACATCATCCACCGTCCGGCCCTTGACATCCACCTGATACGTCATCTCGGACATTTCCTCCGTGGAGATCTTGCCGTCCAACGACGACAACACCTTCTTTAAATTGGGCGCCGTCTTGGCAAATTTCGTCAAGGTATCCTCTCTTATGAGGAAGGCGCCGTTGTATTCCGGGAAGAAGTGCTTGTCGTCTTTTAATATAACCAGCTTCGCCTTTTTGTTCAGACCGTCTGTCGCAAACACCTCTGTCACATCAAACTCTCCTTTTTCGATCGCCGAGTATTTCAGGCTGACATCCACCGATTTTTGATTCTTGAATTTCAGATTGTAGAACTTCACGAAAGGATTGTACTTCATACTGCCCTCTTCCGTGAAAAATTCATGCTCTGCGCCAAAGGTCAACTCGGGAGCCACCTTTTCCAAATCCGAAACCTTTTTCAAGTTGTACTTATCCGCCAACTTGCGCGGCACTGCGATAGCATAGGTGTTGTTAAATCCCAATTTACCCAGCATGGTCAGACCTTCTCTTTTCTTTCCCAATTGATTGGTGTATTGGTATAAGCTTTTCCCTTTAGGGACGTCCGTCGGATCCTTATGCAGGAATGTCGTGAGCAATGTTCCGTCATAGCTGATCATCATATCGCAGCTATGTTTCTTGCCGATCAGTGCCTTGTAGTTGTTAACCTGGGACATCTGATCCTGAATGGTCACATTCAAATCCGTCTTTCCCTCCACAAGATGCTTGATCATGTGATGCATAATCTGAGTCTCGGTGTAATCACCGTCATAAAGCATCAGGTTCCCCGCCGAATTGGAACCGGCCACCTGAAAAGGAACCGTGACCATAAAGGCGACGAAGACGATGAGTATCGATGAAATGACCCGCTTCATGCTGCTGTGGGATTTTCTTATCTGCGCTTCGCTGACACCCATCAGAAGATCCAATACAACCGCAATCAACATCAGTGCCCCGGTAGCGGTCAGGATCATCTTCATATCCTGTATTCGGATGGCTTTATTCATGACGCCGCCGATACCGCCGCCGCCGACAAAGGCTGCAAATACCGCGATGCCGATGGCGTTGACCAAGGCAATCCTTATTCCTGTAAATACCGTGGGAAAGGCGATCGGAAATTCCACCTGCGTCAGCCGCTCCATCGAAGTCATCCCGACACCCTTGGCGGCTTCCTCGACACCCGGGTCTATTCCCGAAAGGCCGAGGCAGGTATTTTGAACGATTGGAAGCAGCGAATAGAGGGTGATCCCAATGACGACCGTCAGTTTTCCGGGACCTGCCAGAATCATGATTAAGCCAAGGAGGGCCAAGGCCGGTATCGTCTGAAGGATATCCACCGCCTTCAGGATAAGCCCTCTGCTCTTTGGCATCATATAGGCGCATACGCCCAAAGGGATGCCGATTAAAATCGATAGGGTGATGGCCGCCAGCACCAAAAACATGTGCTCCATTATCAAGCTGAAAGTCATTTATCTTCTCACCTCCCGAATGCCTCTCGGAGTAAGTTTTTTCTGCAAAACGTCGATGATAAGCCCTAAAACGATAGCGATGACGGCCGCCGGGATGGCACCCAACAGAATCAAGGTATTGTTGTTGGAGGTGGTACCCTGATAAATAAAGTCTCCCAGACCGCCCAAACCAATCATCGCTGCCAAAACCGCCCAACTGACGGTATAGATCACCGCCATTCTGAGTCCTGCAATGATGATCGGCGAAGCCAGCGGCAATTCCACCCGCATCAACGTTTGAAAAGAAGTCATACCACAACCCCTCGCCGCTTCTACGTATTTATCTTCCACGCTGAGAATGCCGGCATACGTGTTTTTCAAAACCGGGAATATGACGTACACCGATAACGCGATGATAACCGTCATGGGCTTCATGCCGGTAATTAAAAACAATATTCCAATAAACGCAAGCCCCGGTATTGTCTGAAATACCGATAAGATCGGCAGGATGACGACAGACCATTTGGGAACTCTTGAAAGCGCGATTCCCAGTATCATGCCGGCCGCGGCGCCTAAGGCAACCGAAACCATCACATACAACATATGCGTCCCGATGGCGCTCAGCAGCATAGAGCCATACGTATCCATCAATGCTTTCATGATTCTTCACCTCCCCATAAATTCTCGACTACCGAGGTGGCCACGCTGGTCTTGGTGATGATGCCGGCGATGCTTCTGTCCGCATTTAACACCACCACATAATTGGCATTTGTCTCTAACAGATATTCAAAGCTTTCTCTGGCATCGCTGCCGATGAGCACCGTTCTTGCCGTCTGCCTGATAAGCGGCTCGATGCTGCTTAATTCCTTGCCCCAGTGCATAATATCCCTGATGCTCACGGTTCCCGCAAATCGATTTTGATCATCCACCACGAGGACCGAATCCACGCTGTTTCTCGCCATCATCTCCGCACAGGCCTTAACCTGATCGTCCTTGTGGGCAAATGCAAGATTGGTGCGCATATAATCCTCTACCTTTGTCGGCGCGATATAGTCATCTGCATGGTCACCCATGAATTCTCTCACCAGATCGTTGGCCGGATGCGCCAGGAATTCGGCAGGACTTGCCATCTGCACGATTTTCCCACGATCCATAAAGATAATGACGTCCGCCAGCTTCAGAGCCTCATTCATGTCGTGCGTGACGAAAATGATCGTCTTATTTAGCTTTTGCTGGAGGTCCTTGACTTCATTTTGGAGACTTTCTCTGGTCATCGGATCCAGTGCGCCGAACGGTTCGTCCATCAATACGATCGGCGGACTTGCCGCCAACGCTCTCAGCACCCCAATTCTCTGCTGCTGGCCGCCCGAAAGCTCCGACGGATATTTATCCGCATACTCATGCATCTTCACCAAATCAAGCATTTCATTGACAATGCGGTCACATTCTGCTTTGCCGTATTTGAGCAGCTTGGGCACAACCGCAATGTTTTGTGCAACCGTCATGTTCGGAAAAAGACCGATTTCCTGAATCACATATCCGATATGTCTTCTCAGCTCCGCCTTATTCTTCGTTGAAATATCTTCGCCATCAATCAAAATCTTGCCGGAATCCGGCTTAATCAATCGATTGATGGTCTTTAGTGTTGTGGTCTTGCCGCAGCCCGACTTGCCGATCAGACAAACAAACTGTTTGTCTTCTATATCAAATGTCAAATCATTTAATATAGTGGTCTTTCCGTACGTCTTCCTCACCTTTTCAAATCGAATCATCAATGACACCTCCTAATGTAAATATGTATCAACACGCGTGTTTATTATGCCCATTATCGTCGGTTTTCGATTTAAATCAAAGCTGCCTGATCAGCTTTACAGAATCTTCCACGGCTTCTGCAGTTCCGATCACCACGATAATGTCTCCTTTTTCGAAAGAAAGATATGGGCCGGGAGAAATGATGGTTTCATCCTTTCTCTTGATGCCTACGATCGTGCATTTGGTATTGCTCCAAAATTTCAACTCACCGATGGTTTTTCCGATTAAATTGGAATCGTCCGGGATCGGGATTTCGTAATTCGGAAAGGGAGATTCGACCGGTGAGAGACTGATTTTTCTTTCTACAAAGTAATCCAGGGTATCCAAAAGTCTGGAATTTAATGCTTTATATTGCCTGGCTATCTCTCTGATGCTGTGATAGGCATTTCGAAGCTCGTTATCTTTCTCAATGTAACTGATGTATTTTAACGCGTTTTCCACAGATTTAACTCTTGTTCTGCTCTGAGGTTTCACCTCAACGACGTCCTTGTCCGCCAGGATGGATACCGCTCTCCTGATAGTTTCCGGAGAAACGCCATATTTTGATGCCATTATCGACATCCCGGGAATGGCTTCTCCTTCCTGTCTCTCCCCCTTGGCTATCTCTCCCGCAATATCCCGAGCGACCCATAAGCATTTTGATTGAGATTGACCTTGCTTCATTTCCTTTATGCCTCCCATTCCTAACGATAAAGACCAATATTATTTTAACACAGCCAACTTATATAAGTCAAACAATGTGGCAGTTGACAGCTTTTGTGGAGACAGCCCCGCAAAATGATCGCTTGGCTTTTTAACCGCAACCCGGTCGAAAACATTTCCTATCGCGATTTATGCACCCTGATGCGGACCCTGTCCGTCTTATGCCAACGCCACGGGCACGTCGTTTCTCGATCATACCATCATCCGCCTTTCCCCGATGAATGATTAAAGCCACCCGAGGATTTGACAGCCCGTCTTGGGCGCGCATCTCCGCGTCCCAAACGCAATAGCCGCGGCCGTTGTACAAGCTTCGATAGGGTTCGCCTCGATATAGTGCATAAAAAAACCCGCCTGCGATCATTAGATCGCAGGCGGGTTTTGATGAACGGACCGCTTAAAGCTTCGGCAGTCTTTCGTTGACCGCAGCCTTCAGTTCTTCAAGCTTGGCATGCGCATCGGCCGCGCTCTGACCTTTCACCGAATAATACACCTTGATTTTCGGCTCGGTGCCGGAGGGACGGATCGCATACCAGGAGTCTTCGTCAAAAACGAATTTCAGCACGTTGGACACCGGCAGATCGATGGCTGTCGTCTGCCCGGTGGCTAAATCTTTGCTGAGCTGACTCTGGTAATCGTTGAATGCCGCCAGTTTCGCATCGGCAAAGGCGTCAAAATAATCGCCGCGGAAAGCATCCATGATCTTCGCGATCTGAGCCTTGCCCGCGATGCCGTCGAGCTCGATGGACTGCACGTATTCTTCAAAATAGCCGTATTTTTCATACAAGGCCTGAAGCGCTTCGTAAAGGGTCATACCCTTATCCTTGTAATATTGAGCCATTTCGATGACCAAGGCGCTGGCCACCACGGCGTCCTTGTCTCTTGCGTAATCGCCGGCCAGATAGCCGTAGCTTTCTTCGTAGCCCATCACGAAAGTGTGCTCGCCAGTGGCCTGCCACTGCGTCATCTTTTCGCCGATGTATTTAAAGCCGGTGAGCACGTTATAAACCGCGGCGCCGTGAGCCCGGGCGATCACCCCGCCCATTTCGCTGGTCACGATGGTTTTCACGATGGCTTTGTTGTCCGGCCAGTCGCGGCTTTCGAGCATATAATCCACCAGAAGCGCACCGGTCTGATTCCCGGTGAACACGGCGTAGTCGCCGTCGGGCTTGCGGCAGCACACGCCCAGACGGTCACTGTCCGGGTCGGTGCCGAAGATGATGTCGGCGCCTTCTTTTTCCGCCATGCCGATGGCGATGTTAAACACGGCCTTTTCTTCCGGATTGGGCTTGGCCACCGTCGGGAAATCGCCGTCGGGCAGTTCCTGCTCTTTGACCACGGACACGTGTTCATAACCCAGATCCGCAAGCACCCGGCGCACCGGAATGTTGCCGGAGCCGTGCAGCGGCGTGTAGATGATTTTTAAATCGCTGCCGGGATTGGCCCGGGCCACCGATTCCACCGCGGCGGCATAAGCATCGTCCACTGCAGACGGCACGGTCACGATGTGGGCGTCGTCGTCCGCCGCGAGCTTTACGCCAAAATAATCGGTGATGGTTTGGATCTGCTGCACCACGGCGGCCGCCGCTTCTTCGGTGATCTGGCCGCCGTCCGGCCCGTAAACCTTGTAGCCGTTATAAATCTTCGTATTGTGCGACGCGGTGATCACGATCCCCGCCGCCGCGCCGAGATGGCGCACGGTGAACGAGAGCACCGGCACCGGGCGCAAATCATCAAAAAGATACGCCTTGATGCCGTTGGCCGCCAGCACCTGCGCCGACACCTGGGCAAACTCCTGGGAGAAATGTCGCGAGTCGTAGGCAATCGCCACGCCCTTGTCCGCATTGGCCGGATCCGCCGCGAGCAGATATTGGGCCAGCCCCTGGGTCGCCCGCGCCACCACGTACACGTTGATGCGGTTGGTCCCCATGCCGATCTTGCCGCGCATCCCCGCGGTGCCGAAAGCCAGCTCGGTGTAAAACCGATCTTCCAGTTCCTTTTCGTCGGTGATGTCCTCCAGTTCTTTGAGCATCCCGTAATCGTATTGGCCGAAGTCGAGCCACTTTTGCAAATTGTCGCGATAATCCATTTTATCCTCCTAATTCGTTTTCCCTTTATGCCAAGCGCCGCCAATCGCGCGGCCACGAATAACCGATTACACTCATTATACCCCAAGCGCCGCCGATGCACAACGCCGCGGGCCATTCAAAAAATTTTCAATGCACTTTTTTCATGCGTTTTCAAAAAATCTGCCGCGCACTCAGGCGACGACCGCCCGATAAAGTCGCGCCACCGCCTCGGCCATGCGCCCGTCGGGAATCGACGAATAATTGATAACAAAGGTGTGGGCGCCGGCTCCGCCGTAGTCCGAGAGCGCCGACAAGCGAATCCCCTCCCGGGCCGCATCAGCGATGAGCGCGCGGTCCGACTTCTCGGTGTCGATGGTCATCAGAAAGTGCAGCCCCGCGTTTTCCTCGGCGATCCGGGCCCGCGCCGCCAGAGGACTTGCGGCAATCACCGCGAGCAGCGTGTCCCGCCGCCGCTTATAGGCCAGGCGCGTGCGGTTAATGTGCTTTTCGTAATACCCCTCGGCGATGAAACGCGCCAGCGTGAATTGCTCAAAGGTCGACACCGTACAGGCATAAAAGCGCAGCTCTTGATAAAACCGCGCCGCCAGCGGAAATGGGAGCACCATATAGGACACGCGGACGGTGGAGGCCAGACTCTTGGTGAAGGTGTTGATATAGATCACCCGCCGGCTTTCGTCGATGGTGTAAAGCGGCGGAATGGGACGCCCGTTCATCCTAAATTCACTGTCGTAATCGTCCTCAATGATGAAGCGATCAGGCGCCTGGGACGCCCAGCCCAGCAGCTCGCAGCGCCGGCTGACGGGCATGGTCCGCCCGGTGGGAAAATGGTGGCTCGGCGTGAGGTGCACCACCGACGCCCCGCTGACCGCAAGCCGATCCGGCATCAATCCCGCATGATCCAGCGGGATCTCGGCCACCGCCAGGCCGTGGGCCCGATAAATCTGGGCCACCTTGCGGTAGCCCGGCGTCTCCACGGCATAAATTTTGTCAAAGCCCAAAAGCTGAATCAGCAGGCCATAAAGATATTCCGTCCCGGCGCCGACGACGATCTGCTCCGGCGAGACGGCCATCCCCCGGAAATCCCGCAGATGATTCGCGATGGCCCGGCGCAGCTGGGCCATGCCGCCCGCCGGCGGGTTTTCCATCAGCGCCGGCTGCTCCCGGCTGAGCACTCTCCGGCTGATCTTTGCCCAAATTGAAAAGGGGAACCGTTCGGGGTCCGTCTGGTTGCTGGCGAAGTCGGCAAACCACTGCGGTCCCGCCAGCGTTTGCGTCAGCGCGGCCCGGACCCGGTCGGTTTCCGGTTCGGGCGACAAAACGGCTGCCGCCTGCCGATTCCGAAACGGCAGCTCCGAAAGCGCCGCCACATAAAAGCCCCGCCGCGGCCGGGAGACGATATAGCCCTCGGAGGCGAGCTGGCCGTAGGCATTTTCCACGGTGATGGTGCTCACGCCCAGATGTTTGGCAAAGGCCCGCTTGCTGGGCAGCGCCTCCCGGGGGGCCAGCCGCCCGCCGACAATATCCTCACGGATGCATTTGTAAAGAAAAACGTAAAGGGGATCGCTCCCCGCGGCGTCTAAATCGTAGGTCAACATCGGTTTCCTTCCAAACTGACCATCATAAATTATTTTAAATTGGCTCTTTGAAGATGGTCAAATCCCATTATAATATAAAAGGCCCGTCAAATACAAACCGAGCATCGACGGACCAGAGACTTTAAAAAATTCAGAAGAGGTACCATTTTGAAACGCGTTTTAACCATCCAAGACATCTCCTGCTTCGGCAAGTGCTCGCTGACCGTCGCCCTGCCGGTGATCTCCGTCATGGGCGTCGAGACGGCCGTCATCCCGACGGCGGTGCTCTCCACCCACACGATGTTCAAAAATTTCACCGTCAAGGATCTGACCGATCAAATCGTGCCCATCACCGAGCATTGGCGCGCCGAGGGCATCGGCTTCGACGCAATCTATACCGGCTATCTGGGCTCCTTCGAGCAAATCGAAATCGTCGAGAAGCTCTTCGACGACTTTGCAGGCGGCGACACCTTGCGCTTCATCGATCCGGTGATGGCCGACAACGGCAAACTCTACCCAGCCTTCGACGAGGCTTATGCCGCTCGCAATGCCGAGCTCTGCCGCCATGCCGACTTCATCGTGCCCAACATCACCGAGGCCTGCTTCATGACGGGCACCGACTACCACGAAACCACCGACGAGGCTTACATCAAAAATCTGCTCGAAAAGCTGGGCTCCCTCGGCCCGAAGACCGCCGTGCTCACCGGCGTCTCCCTTGCACCGGGCAAAACCGGCGTCATGGGACTTGATACCGTCACCGGCACCTTCTATACCTACCAGAACGACAGAATCGACGCGGCCTATCACGGCACCGGCGATCTCTTCTCCAGCACCTGCGTCGGCGCGATGATGAACGGCATCGACTGGCAAACCTCCATGCAAATCGCCGCGGACTACACGGCCAAAACCATTGCCGTGACCGTCGCCAATCCGGCCAACCCGTGGTACGGCGTCGATTTCGAGACCACGATCCCCGAGCTCATCCGGATGCTCGATGCCCGCCGCTAATCGGCCGGCGCATCGCCGCTGCGCTTTGCGTTCAAAAATTTTACGTTTAAAAATAACGAAAAACCGCTTGCCTTAAACAAGCGGTTTTTGATTGCCTGCAATTAGTTTTTCGATTATAATGCTGATATCGACTTCGAAATTTTAAAAGGAGGGTGCCATGCGGTCACAAATGCGAACAGAAGAAAGAAGCAATGTCAAAAATCGCATCGGCTGGTTTCTGATGGTCGTCCTGCTGACCTCAATCCAGATCGGCTGGCTGGTCTATCTTTTCAGCAACCTCACCGCTTATTCGACGCGCATTTCCCTAATCACCCGCATCGTCGCCATGGTGGTCTGCCTGTGCATTTTTGGGGAGCATCGCAACGCTGCCATCAAAATGCCTTGGATCATGCTGATTCTCGTGTTGCCGGTGTTCGGCCTGACGATGTACGCCCTGGCCGGCCGGGTGAACGTAACCCGGCGCATGCGCCTGCGCCACGAGGTGATCAACCAAAAGCTCAACCCGATGCTGGTCCAGGACGCCGCCGTCGCCGACCGCCTGCGAAAGGAAGACCGCGCCCTCGCCAATATCAGTCACTACATCCGTCACTACGGCCCCCATCCGGTGTATGACAACACGGACGTCGTCTTCTATGGCGACGCGGCCGAGGCGCTGGCCGCCCAGAAGGAGGCCCTGCGCCACGCCCGGGATTTTATCTTCATGGAATATTACGCCATCGAGGACGACCAGGCCTTCGCAGAGATCCACGCGATTTTAAAGGCCAAGGCTGCCGAAGGAGTCGAGGTGCGCCTGTTCTACGACGATTTTGGCAGCATCAGTTTCATCAACCGCGACTTTATCAAGCGCATGGAGGCCGACGGCATCCAATGCCGGGATTTCAACCCGGTGCAGCCTTTCCTCAACGTCTTCATGAACAACCGGGACCATCGCAAGTTCACGGTGATCGACGGTCGCGTGGCCTTCACCGGCGGCTACAACCTCGCCAACGAATACTTTAACATTACCCACCCCTTCGGCCACTGGAAGGATACTGGCCTGCGGCTGACGGGCACCGCAGTGCGCAGCTTCACCATTTTCTTTTTTGAAATGTGGAACGCCATCCGCGATACGGATTTAAAGCGCGACACCGATTACGCCCGGTATCTGCCAGGGCTGAGCTACACCGCCGCCGAGCGCGGCTACGTCCAACCCTACGCCGACAGCCCCTTAGACGACGAGCGCGTGGGCGAGGATGTATATCTGAACCTCATCAAAAACGCCAAACACTATTTTTATATCACGACCCCTTACCTGATCATCACCGACGAGATGGTGCACGAGCTGGGGCTGGCCGCCAAACGCGGTGTGGACGTGCGCATCATCACGCCCGGTATCCCGGACAAAAAAGTCGTCTTCCAGATGACGCGCTCATACTACGCGACGCTGGTGCGCTACGGCGTGCGCATTTTTGAATACACGCCGGGATTCATTCACGCCAAGCAATGCGTCTGCGACGATGAGGCCGCCACCGTCGGCACCATCAACCTCGATTACCGCAGCCTCTATCTTCATTTTGAGTGCGGGGTGCTGCTGATGAAGGTCGCCGCCATCGCCGATATCAAAAGCGACTTTGATCGGCTCTTCCCCGTCTGCGAAGAAGTCAGCGCCAAATATCAAAAGACCCGCCTCTCCTTGATCCGCCAGCTCTTCCAGGCAGTGCTGCGGCTCTTCGCGCCGCTGGTTTAGCCATTCACTAAAAAAGCCGAAGCAGAAGCTTCGGTTTTTTTAATGCGTTTTTCGCCGGGAGGCCCGCCGTCGAAGCTCCGCCCGGAGTTTCGACGCCGCATCGATCGGCGTCTCCTCGCCGCGGCGCATCCGACGAAACCCGCCGCCGTTTTTCGCGAGCATCAGCAGCGTGAAGGCCACCGCAATCCCGCCGATCGCCGTCCCGCCGAAGCAAAACGCCGGCGCGACGAAAGCCGCCGGGAGCACCACCGCCCCAACGCACAGATAGTGGCTGACGATCACGGCCAGCGCCGCGAGTCCCAGAGCCAGAACCCCCCAGCCGGGCCGCATGAGCACCACCGCCGCCCCGGTAACCGCCACGCCCTTGCCGCCGCGAAAGCGATGCCAAAAGGGAAAATCGTGGCCGAGCACCGCCCCCAGACCGACCCATGCTGTCGCCGTGAGACCGCCGCCCGGGAAAATCATCGCCGCCGTCAGTCTGGCCGCCGCCACCTTGGCCAGATCTCCGGCGAGGGTCGCAAGCCCAGGCCCCAGGCCCCAAAGGGCCATCACGTTGGCCATGCCCGGATTCCCGGAGCCCGCTTCGAAAATCGACACGCTCCGGCGCCGCGCGACCCATGCCGCTGTGAGCAAACACCCCCAACCATAGCCGATCATCAAACAGATCCCGCGCATGATCCCGCCTCCCTTCGCTTCACAGGATTTTTATTATTATAACATTCGCCGCAAGGTGATGCGGACCGCAGCGCCCGTCGCAGATAATTTACTTGACACTTTTTCGGACGACCGATACACTGAAATCATCCCACAAAACCACGCCAAGAGGTGCTCATGAAACTCAAACCGAATAAAAACCAACTCACCTGGGGGCTGACCGCCTTTCTCGTTTTTCTCGCGACTTTCGCCGTTTATTATCTCGTCTTCCACGCCGGACAATTCACCGACAGCCTGCAGAAGATCGGCCGCACCATGATGCCCATCACCTTCGGCATCATCATCGCCTTCATCATGACGCCGGTGCTCAACTTCGTCGAGGGGCGATGGCTGATGCCTCTATTCGAAAGACGCGGCCGCGATGTCGCCGGGCCCGGCTTCACCAGGGACCGACGCCGCATGCGCAGTCTCTCGGTGCTTATCACCATGTGTTTCCTGTTGCTCTGCCTTTACGCGCTGACGATGATCGTGGTGCCCCAGCTTTTTGCCAGCCTCAACCAATTCTTCATCCAGGTTCCAGCCTATGTTAACAACGTCAACACCTGGATCTCCCGGCTGCCGGGAAACCAGCCAATGTTTCGAAATTGGCTCAACGCCGCCTGGAATACCTCGTCCGCCCAGCTAACCAAGCTTATCAAAACCAGAGTTCTGCCCAATATGGGCACCATCCTCCAAACACTGACCACCCAGTTGGTCGGCGCGGTTCGCGTCTTCTTTAACTTGATCGTCGGACTCATCGTGGCCATTTATCTGCTGGCCTCCAAGGAGACCTTCTGCGCCCAGGGCAAAAAAATCGCCTATGCGCTGTTTCGCCCCAATACCGCCAACGAAGTGGTCAGTGCTTTTCGCTTTATCAACGCAACCTTCAACGGATTTATCAGCGGCAAGATCATCGATTCGGCCATCATCGGCGTGCTCTGCTTCATCGGCACCTCCATCATCGGCACGCCCTATCCGGTGCTCGTCTCGGTAATCGTCGGCGTCACCAATATCATCCCCTTCTTCGGCCCCTATATCGGCGCCATCATCGGCGGGGTTCTCATTCTGTTGATTCAGCCGCTTCAGGCCTTGTATTTTGTGCTCTTTGTGATCATCCTCCAGCAATTCGACGGCAATGTCCTCGGGCCGAAGATCCTCGGCGACTCCACCGGGCTCTCGAGCTTCTGGGTGATTTTCGCCATCATGATCTTCGGCGGCCTCTTCGGCGTACTGGGCTGGGTGATCGGCGTGCCGCTGTTCGCCGTGATTTATGCCTTCGCCCGCCGCGTCATCAACCACTTTCTGAAAAAACGCCGCCTCCCTACCGACACGGCCGACTATTACGATGCCGCCTATCTCGAGGGGGGCGAACTCAAAAGCCGGCGGGATCCGGCCAACACCCGCTTCCGCGCGCAGCCGGACAGCGCCGGATGGCGGCGTCTCTTTAAGCGCAAGCCGACCGCGCCAGATAACGATAAAAACGACGGAACTCCCGAAAATTAGTCATCAAAAAACCGCTGCTGCAGCGGTCTTTTTAACGGCACGGTTTACTGTCTTTGATCCGCGCCGAGCGTCTCGTTCATGCTGCCGGTGCGATAGCCCATCAGGTCCACCGTCACATAACGAAATCCCAGAGACCTAAAGGCGGCGTTAACAGCTTCCCGATTCTCGAAAATCGTCGCCATTTCGCCGGCCGGCAGCTCAATGCGGGCGATATAATCCCGCTCCCCGTGAATGCGCACCCGCATCTGGCGATAGCCCAAATCGATAAGCAGCTGCTCCGCTTTGTCAACCATCGCGAGCTTTTCCTCGGTGATTTTCTCTCCGTAAGCAAAGCGGGACGCCAAGCACGCATAGGACGGCTTATCCCAGGTGGGCAGGCCCAGCTCCCTAGAAATCGCGCGGATATCGTCCTTCGTGAGCCCGGCCTTCCGCAGGGGGCTGACAACGGCGAGCTCCGCCACCGCCTGCATCCCCGGACGGTAGTCGCCCAAATCGTCGAGATTCGATCCCTCGGCCACCGATGCAAAACCGCCCGCCGCTGCGATTTTCAGAATCTCCGAAAAGTTGTTCTTCTTACACCAATAGCAGCGGTCTGGCGGATTGTCCGCAAATCCGGCCAGCGCCAGGGCATCCACCCGGCACACGATCTGGCGAATGCCCTGCGCCTTGCAAAAATCCGCCGCCTCCTGCATCTCCCGCGGGGGCACGATGTCTGCCTGCACCGTCACGCCGGCGGCCGCATCGCCTAAAACATCGTGGGCCACCTTGAGCAGCAGCGTCGAGTCCACGCCGCCGGAAAACGCCACCGCCACCGATCCCAGCGCTCGGATATTCTCCTGAAGCGCCCGGTATTTTTGTTCTAAAATCGCCTGCATGCCAACCCTCTTTTCTTTTCTGATGATTCTGATGATTCTGATGATTCTGATCGTTCAAATGATTTTTAGTCCGTTGGCTTATTATAGCACAGGCCCCGTCCAAAGCGAAAAGCCGACGCCCGTTCCCCTCTCCCTTTTTCGTGACCGGCTGGTTTTTGCTGATTTTTTTAAGAAAGGATTCCCATGACCGCCGCATTTCACAGCACTCGCTCCCTGGCTCCCCTCATGCCTTTTTTGGGCGACGGCGCCCCGACCGACCGCCTCTTCTGGTTCGAGCAGCTGCCCTCCACCAACGATTTTCTCAAGCAGCACGCACTGCGCCTGTCCCACGGCACCATCGCCGTCGCCGATGCCCAGAGCGCCGGCCGAGGCCGACGGGGGCGGGACTTTTTCTCCCCGCCGAACAGCGGCCTTTATCTTTCGGTGCTCTACCGCCCGGCCAAGCGCTCCGCGCTTGCGTCCTTCGTCACGATGGGGGCCTGCGTGGCTGCGGCCCGGGCCGTCGCCGACGCATCGGGCAGCTATCCGGACATCAAGTGGGTGAACGATCTTTACCGCGACGGCCGGAAAATCGCCGGCATTCTCACCGAGGCCGGACTGGGGCACAGCGACCCGACGGCGGATTTTCTCGTGGTGGGCGTCGGCCTCAACCTCTTTCGTCCTGCAGAGGGCTTCCCGGCGACCATCGCGGATCTGGCCGGGGCCGTCAGCGACGATGCCCCGCCGGCGAAGGGCGACAGCCCTCTCAAGCTGCGCCTGCTCGCCGCGCTCATCCGCGAGCTCACCGCCCTCGGGGAAGCCGACGGCCCCGCCGCCTATATCGGCGACTACCGAGCGCACTCCATGCTCATCGGCAAGCGCGTCACGCTTTCCGGCGCGGGGCTTAAACTTTCGGGGACAGTCCTCGGGTTTAACGACCTCGGCCATCTGCTTCTAACCGATGCCGCCGGCCGGAAGCATACCATCGCATCTGGAGAAATTTCACTGATATTGGCATAAAATTGTCATGGCCGCGCGGCCTGCGGCGTTTGTGATAGAATGAAGGCATCGGGCACAGATCGCCCGGTGCTTGATTTTAATTCCAAGTTTCACCCGCAAAGGAGCGCTTATGACTACTGAAAATCCGAATCCGAACACCCCCCGGCACCACGTCAAGGGCCGCCGCATGCTGCGCACCGTCGAGTAAATGGCGGCAACCGGCAAATCCGCCATCGCCGCGATGGAAACGAGCCTGTCCCTGCCCAGCCGGGACGACAGCCCGCTGCTCGGTGCTCAGCTCGGCACCTTCCCGCTGCCGCCGTCCGCTGCGACGTGCAAAACGCCGCCGGTCAATTCGTTTACGAAGTCACGCCGGACAGCGAGGTCTCCGACTCTTTCCTGCAAAAATGCGGCGCCGTCGAAATCAAGATCGGCCAGGCCACTAAACCGGACACGGCGGTCTTTGCCGACCTTCACGACCGAAACGATGTCAAAAAGCTGGTCACCGAGCTGCGGGAACGCACCGACGGGCGCCCTGGGTTCGGCTCCGCTCATCGCCGCGGCTCCGGATTATTACCGCGCTTTGCAGAAACAAAACGTCCCCGCCTGCGGCGTCGGCCGCTTCCTGCGCCTCACCGGCGAAGCGTTCGAGAGCTTTTGCCGCATGATGGGCCGCGCCGACATTCGAGCGCTGAGCACCGCTGATCTGGCGACGGTCAGCCGGGACATTTCGGACTACACCGAGATTCCCCACGTCTGAGCCAACACCACACACAAAAAAGACGCCTTCCGGCGTCTTTTTTTGATGCACGAGCACGCCCGTTTATTCTTTATCGGTGATCGAGGCGAGAAAATCTTTGGTGCGCTGGTATCGGGGATGCTCAAAAATCTGCGCCGGTGAGCCGGATTCGAGAATCACGCCGCCGTCCATGAAGAGCACCTTGTTCGCCGCGGAACGGGCAAAGCCCATTTCGTGGGTCACGACGATCATCGTCATATTCTCCCGGGCCAGATCCGCCATGACCTGCAGCACCTCGCCGGTCAGCTCCGGATCGAGGGCCGACGTCGGCTCGTCAAAGAGGAGGATGTCCGGATTCATCATCAGCGCCCGGGCGATGGCCACCCGCTGCTTCTCCCCGCCGGAAAGCGTCGAAGGCATGGCATCGACGCGCTGACTCAGCCCCACCTTGTCGAGCAGCGCTTCGCAATGTGCTTCCATCTCCGCCTTGGATGCGCCCCGGGCCAGACGTGGCGCGAGAAGCAGATTCTTGCGCACCGACAAATGGGGGAAAAGATTGAAATGCTGGAAGACCATGCCCATTTTGGCGATGATCTGGCGCACGGCGGCCGGCTGAGCCTGCACGCCGCCTTGCATCAAGGGCTGCCCTTCGATGGCAATGGTGCCGCCGTCGGCCTGTTCCAGATCGATGAGGCAGCGCAGCAGGGTCGACTTGCCGGAGCCCGACGAGCCGATAATCGCCACCACGTCGCCCCGGTTCACTTCAAAGCCGATATCCTTGAGCACCTGGTTATCATCGAAGCTTTTGTTCAGGCCGGCGACGCAAATCACCGGCTGCATTTGTTGTTGATCCATGGCGCGCCTCCTAAAAATCTGCTTTCTTTTCCAGCTGTTTGAAAATCAACGTAATCACAAAATTGATGACCAGATAAATCCCGCCGGCGACGATGAACGCGGTGGTGTCCGCGTCGCGCACCACCGCCCCCTTGGCGTAATACATGATTTCCGGCACGGCAATCGCGGTGACGAGCGCCGTATCCTTCACCAGCACGATGGTCTCGTTGGACACCGACGGCAGGCTCACGCGAATCATCTGGGGAATGATGATGTGAAGCATCGTCTGCCCGCGGGTCAGCCCCAGCACCTTGGCCGCCTCGTATTGGCCGTCGTCGATGGCGAGCAGGCCGCCGCGGAAGATCTCCGCAAAATAGGCCGCATAGTTGAGGGCAAAGGCCACACAGGCCGCGGTGAAGCGGTCGAACATCAAAACCTTGCCGATGCCCGGGATGAAGGGCAGCCCGAAATACACAAAAAAGAGTTGCAGCAGCAGCGGCGTCCCCCGCAGAATATACACATAGACCTCGGCGACGGCCTTCACCAGCCTCACCCGGCTGCGCAGCATCATTGTGATGCCAAAGCCCAGCGGCAGCGACACGATCAGGCAAATGGCAAACAAGGAAAGGGTCTTCCCCAGGCCGGCCATGATTGCCGTCAGCAGCGTTAAAACATAATCCATCCATTTCTCCTGTTGAATGCGACGGCCACGCCGTCAAAACAGCAACAGGCCTCTCCGCAGAGAAGCCTGTCCCTTGTTTTTCCGTTTCGTCCCACAGCGCCGTTACTTGGCTGTCCAGTTGTAGATAATATCCTGGCCAAACCACTTTTTAGAAATCTTCGCGGCGGTGCCGTCCTTCTTCATGTCGTCCAGCGCGCGTTGGATCTTGTCGCGCATTTGGGTGTTGCCCTTCTTCACGGCGACACCGTATTGTTCCGGCGACAGGCTTTCGCCGAGCACCTTGAAATCGCTCTTGTGCTTGGCGATATAGTAACGCGCCACCACCGAGTCGACCACCATGGCGTCGATGCGCCCGGCATTGAGGTCTTCAAAGGCCGAAACATTTTCGTCAAACTCGGTGGCCTGACCGCCTTTGATCTTCTTGCCGATGGCATCGTTCATCAGGGCGTCTTCCGCCGAGGAGCCCTTCTGGCAGCCGACGGTTTTGCCGGCGAGATCCGCCTTGGTCTTAATGCCGGAATCCTTCTTCACCACGATGACCTGATCGTTTTCCAGATAGGGCTTGGTGAAGTCCATGGCCTTCTTGCGTTCGTCGGTGATGGACAGGCCGTTCCAGATCGCGTCGATCTTATCGTTCTTCAGTTCCATTTCCTTGGTGTCCCAGTTGATAGCCTGCACTTTGAACTCCTGACCCATGCGCTTGGCCGTCTCCCGGGCCATGTCGATGTCGAAGCCGACGATTTTATTTTTTTTGTTCCGAAAACCCATCGGCGGAAAGGTATCGTCCACCCCGATGACAAAGGTCTTGCTGTCGTTTTTCACTTCGGACTTGCTGCTGCTTTTGCTCCCCGAGCCGCAGCCCGCCAGCACAACCATGGCCATCGCCGCCGCAAAGGTCACCACTAACCATTTCTTTTTCATGTTTCGCTCTCTCCTTTTCTTTCAGAAAGTTTTAAATTTATTCTATCATATGCTTTATTGCATTACAACGGCGAATCTGCCGGGATTTTAAATTCCGAAAAACGAAAAAGAAACAAAAAGACCTGCCGCCGAGCGACAGGCCGATGCTTTGGTTTTGTCAAAGCGGCCGCACTCAGATCACGCGGTCGTAATGATAGGTCGGGTTGGGGCGACCGGGAATCAGCGTGCGGATGCTCGTGTCCACCGGGGTGAAGGCATCGAAGGCTTTGTCGATGGCCTTCAAAACAATTTTTTGCAGCGCGTCCAGACCCACCTCAGCCCGGGCGTTGACCGTCAGGGTCACGGCGTCCGCCTCGGCGGCTTCACGGCTCAAGGTCGCAGTATCCGCCTCGCCGGTAAGGTTTCCGAGATATTGATAACCTTTCGTTTGCAGCAAAAACTTCACGTGGCCGATGGCAGCGCCCGCCTGGGACAAATCATTGCCCAACATCTGGAGGAAATTCGCCGCGGCCGCCTTGTAATCCCCGTCGCTTTCCCCAAAGGTGTAGGTCGCGTTGAGCCAGCCGTAGGCCGCTTCGCCATCGGCATAAATGTCGTAATCGACCTCGGCCAGATTGGCGCCAACGGGCTGCGCCTTCGTCACGGCTTCAAGCCATTGGGCAAGGCCTTCTCCTTCTTTGGCGCTGGCTAACATCACCTTCGACTTCGGCCAGCGTTCGGCCGTTTGGCGAAGCAAGTCGCCCTGCGACGCTTCGCTCAGGGTATCGATTTTATTGATGAGGATGATATCGGACTCGTCGAACTGCTTGCTCATGATATAAGAAGCGGTAGCGTGGGTCCCGTCAAGGATCTTTTGCAGGCGGGCCGGATCGGCCACAACCACCCCGCCGTCGCCGATGGCCTCGGTCACCGCGTCGATGGCGTCGGCAAAGCCGTTAAAATTGCAGCAAAAACAGCTCCCGCTAACCTCCTCCACCGCGTCGCCGCTGCCTTGCAGCACCGTGGTATCCACCAGATCCGTGGCCTGATCGTTGGTGATCAGGCCCACCGCCTTGCCCTGTTTTTTAAGCCGAGCGGCCGTCTGTTTTAAAATCGTGGTCTTGCCGGCCCCTAAAAAGCCGCCAACCAAAATCAATTGCGTGTTTTTCATCTTCTCTCTCCTCGTATTGAATTTAATCTTCCAGTTCCAGCGCGTCAAGCGCGCTGACAAAACGCGCCAAATCGCCGATATAAGCGTGCAGGGTCCGCCGCCAGCTCGCAAGGCACATCCGGCCCTTTGCCGTGAGGTGGTAGCAGCGTTTCGCCGGCAGATGCTCCTGGTCGACATCCGTCGCCGTGACCAGGCTCTGTTCGTGCATTTTTTTCAAAAATCGGTAGACCCCGGTGGAATCCGGCGTCGTTCCGTGGAACATGGCGTTTTCGCCGATGGCCTTCACCATCGCAAAGCCGTGAAGATCCTCTGTGGCCAACAGTGCGAGAATAGCCGGCTGTAAAAAATGATCCAGCGATTTGCCTTCACAACTGCAGGTCTTTGTCTGCGTCATCGCACCTCCCCGCCAATGTGATATGAATGAATCAACGCATCTATCAGATCATGTCTGATAGCTCCATCATACAACGACGGCAACCGGTTATTTTGTGATTTTTTTCGATTATTATAACTTTGTTTTTATCCTTGGCCGCGCCACGAAAAAAGGCGAAGGGTGCCCCCTTCGCCAAACACACGCTTTTACCGTTGGTCGCCGGCCTGCAGATCCGCCACCTCCTGCTCGTACCACCGCGCGGCCTCCTTGACCCGGGAGGCCATCGGCATTTTCGCCCCGGATAAAATCACGAGCTTGCCGATGAGTTCCGGTCGCACCGCCCCGGCGTAGGGGGTGATGACCAGATCCGTGCCCACGGCGTCGACGAGCACGAGCCCCTCGGCCGTCTGCACGAAGCCCTTCACCCGAAAGGTCACCTCGAGGAACATGCGGATGCATTTTTCAAGCGCCTGCCGCTCTATCCCGGGCTTAAAAGTGAGGAGCATCTTGCGCAGCGTGAGGTCGGCGGTTAGCGGCATGGGCGCCGCCGCGTGGTCGACCTGTCCGGCCAGCTGATCCAGAATGGACACATCAATTTGGCCGAAGCGCGTCTCAATCAATGGCAGATCCGGCCGCTGAGCGCGCACCAATTCTTCGGTCGCCTGCAGCTGTTCGGGGGTGGCCTTGTCGATCTTATTGACGATCAGCACATCGCTGGCCGCCAGCTGCTTGGTCGCCGTCCGGGATTTGGCATAAATCTTGGGAAAGCGCACCGCGTCGATCAAACAGATCGCGCCTTTATAAGCGATGGCCGGAAACTGGCGCCCCTCGCCAAAGAGCCCGCGCACCCCCGTCGGATCCGACAGGCCCGAGGCCTCCACCAACACCACCTCCGTATCATCCGCGACAAATTTTTCGATGGCGCTGACGAATTGATCGATGCGACAAGAGCAAAACACTGAACCGCCGGTGATCTCCGAAAGCTCGGCGTCGAGCTCGGCCAAAAGCGCCCCGTCGATGCCGGCCCGGCCAAACTCGTTGATGATCAGCTGCACTTTGCGCCCGGCAAAGAGCCGAATGAAATTTTTGAGCAAGGTACTTTTGCCCGCGCCGAGAAAGCCGGTGATCAGATAAAGTTCTGTCGCCATATTACTTGGCCATGGCGTCAATGGTTTCTTGGATGACCCGCTCCAGCTCTTCGTTGGAGGGAATGATCGAGCGGTATTTCAACTCGCCGTTGATATACATCGACGGCAGATTGGGCACGCCCATCTTCACGCAGCGGGCGACATTTTCCCGGTAGATGTATTTGTATTCGACCATGTCGATTTGGTCTCCGAATTTTTCGACGGCGGTATAGGCTGCGTTCATCATGTAGCCGCAGGCCGCACATTGGGCAGAGTCAAGGGTGAAAACTTCGATTAACGGTTTTTCAAGACGCTCGTAATCCGGAAGCTCAACGCCGGAGGTATCAACGGCTTCGGCTTCGTAGTTTTCCACCATCTTACGCACCGATTCCGTTTCGAGGGCCGCCTGGGCCACCCCGATGGTGTTTTCCACCGGTACGTCAAAGGGCATGTCGCAGCCCGGCGCCAGGATAAAGTTCTTTTTGCTGTCGACGCTGTCGAGGATATCGATGGCGCACTTCATATTGTCCTGCTGATTGCCCAAGAGCATGACTGTGGTCAGCGGGATATTGCCGCCGATGGCGATGTTGTAGTCATCGCAGATGGCCTTGGCCCTCACGAGATCGACGTTTTCGTCCACCGAGATGGAATCCGGATGGGTTTTGCACATTTCCTCGACGTTGCGGGTTGCGTCCCCGCAAACAAAGAACGAAGAGAAAGCGCCCTTTTCGCGGATGTATTCAAAAATTTCTTTATAGGGATCGGCGACAAAGATTTCAAAGTCGTCGGAGGAAATCTGGGAAATCAGCGGGTCGACCAGCGCGATCACATCCATACCTGCCTCGGCATAGTAGTCGATCATCTTCATGCACACGCGAGCACAGAAAGCAAAGAGTTCTTTCACCTCATCTTCAAAATCGAACATATCGGTGAAGACAGCGTTGCCCCGCAAGTGAGATGCCAGGGTGAAGGGCCCGCAGATCAGTCCGTAAAGCGCCGTGGTATCGCCCACCGCTTCTTTCATGCAGCGCATGACCTCAAGCACGTAGGGGATACGGCCGGAGGCCTTGGTCGGGATCGTGCAGTCGCAGGGGATTTGCGGCGGCTCGTCCTCGTCGTCGGTTTCCAGCGGATGCCCCGACACCGAGGGCGGGCAGTCGTCGGCCCAGGTCAAATCGCAGCCCAGACATTCCGCCTCGATCTGCAAATCGAAAATCACCGGCTGGCCGTCGGGGCGATAGAGCTTGTTCACCTCCATCAGCGATTCGAAGGCTTTATCGGCGTCGGTCAACATTTCCGTGGCGGTGTAGCCCTTCAAATGCCCAGCGTGAACCCCGGCAAAGGGCACCCAAGGCGCCCGCTCGACGGTTTCGTGTTTTAAAGTCCGCAATACCAAATCTTTCATCGTTTGTCCTCCTGATCCATTTGATTCATTCAATCATTCATTTTAACCGTTATCACACGGCTCTCATAAAGCGTACAGCATCAATAGGCTTCCCTTTGGTCATTACTTTGGCGATCTGCCACTTTTTTTGTCACCTTTTTCGCGCTATGCGTCATCCTCCGGGAAAAACATGTATTCCATGAACCATTCGCTAAAATGGACGTCCTCGGCCAGCGCCACCTCTTCGGCCATCTCGGCCACGCGCACAAAGCGCGCCTGCAAAGTGTCGTCCCGGGCCAGCATCACCGCTCCGGCCAAAGCGCTGTTGCCCACCGCCGCAATGCGCCCGGCGAAGGCTTCCGACAAGAGGCCGATGCCGATGGCCTTATCCACATCGATCTTCTGGCCGAAGCCCCCGGCCAGATATACCCGTTCGACATCCTCCGCCGCGATGCCGTAGTGGGTCAGCAGCACTTCCATCCCGGCTCGAATCGCCGACTTGGCGAGCTGCACCTCGCGGATATCCTGAGCGGTAAACACGACGCCCGGCGCCAGGGGATAACCCTCGTCGGCATAATCGTCGTCCATCAGGCCGGTCTCGTCGACGATCTCGGCTTTGAGCAGCTCATAAACCGTCTCGAGCACCCCGGTGCCGCAGATACCCACCGGCGCTTCGCCGCCGATGGTCGTCACCTGCGGGGTCTCGCCGTCGATGGTGAGCGCAGCGATCGCCCCGGGAATCCCCGCCGTGCCACACTGGATATTACCGCCCTCGAAGGCTGGCCCCGCCGCGGTGGATGCCGCGAGCATCCGCTGCCGGTTGCCGATGACCATCTCCCCGTTGGTGCCCAGATCGATGAGCAGGGCGATCTCGTCGCTTTGGTCCATGCCGCAGGCCACCACCCCGCTGACGATGTCCGCTCCCACGAAGGTGCTGATTCCCGGCATGATGAGCATCTGCCCACAACAGTGCAGGCTGATGTCCACCGGGGTGTAGGGCGCGACACCGAGACTGCGGCAGTCAAGCCCCTGAAGCAAATGCTCCATCGTCGTGTTGCCCGCGATCACAAAGGGCGCGGCCGCCCCATCGACGCCTAACTGTGCGGCCAGCGCCCCAAGGTCGCCTGCAATCTGCTCCTGCAGCAGTGCAAGCTTGCCCTTTCCCGCCGCTTCGATGCGGGTAATGACATCGGCGCCGAAGCGGCGCTGATGATTGATGCCCGTCACCGTCTTCACCACAAGGCCACTCGCCCCGTCCACCAGCGAGGCCGCGATGGTGGTCGTGCCGATATCCGCTGCGACCACCCAGGGACTTCCCGCGCCCCCAAAGATTTTAGAGCCCGAGCCCGCCGGCGCGTTAAAGTCCGCCGCCGCTTCGATGGCCTCTTCCGCATCGGCGTCCGGCAATTGCACCGCCATGCCTGCCGTGATGGTCAGGCAACAGGCCAGCCGCCAACCCGCGGCCAGCTCCTCGGCGCTAAAAACGATTTGATCCTGCGCTGTCGGCGCGCCGGCGCCTGCCGTCACCAGCACCCGGCATTTGCCGCAGGTGCCGTTGCCCCCGCAGGCCGCCGCCAGATAAATGCCTTGCTCCTGGCAATAAGTCAAAAGGTTTTGGCCGCACGCCGCGGCTTCAAAGGTCAATTGCTGCATGGTCTGCCTCCCAGTGCATCGGCGGCGCCAGAAGGCGCCGCGATGTTATCGTAATTTTTTTCAGTTTGGTAATTTTTTTGAAATTCTTTTTCGGAATGTTATCGTTTTATGCTATAATAAATAACATTATAACGAAAGGAGTTCCTATTTTGACGTCTTATCTCTTCAATTATTTTCCTAAAAAGAATCTGAACGAAATGCTCGAGGCTTTTCACGCCTGCACGAATCTTTTCGTGCAGCTGCTCGACGAAGACGGCAAAATCGTCATGTCCGCCGGGCAGGTCTCCTCCTTCTGCAAGCAGTTCGCCCGCAACATCCCGCCGGAAGAATCCTGCGCCCAGGAGCATTTGATCGGCGCACAGCGCGCCGTGAGCATCGGCGAAGCGTGCTTCTTTTGTTGCCACGCCGGCCTGTATCACATCGTCTTTCCCATCATCAGCCGGGAAAAGATGTTCGGCTCCGTCATCGCAGGGCCCTTTTTGATGGACGAAGCCGACGCGGATTTAATCATCGACATCGCGGGCAAATACAAACTCGACACCAAATCTCTGCTTTTGCTCTCGGACTTTTCCCATCAAATCCAGGTGGTCTCGCCGACCAAAGCCACCTACATCAGCCGCCTCCTCAATTATCTGACCAATTCACTAATCGCCGGCAGCCGCGAGCTTCAGGAGTTTAACCACGGCAAGCTTTTGCAGCAGTCCCGCATCAACGAATCCATCCAGATGTATAAACACAGCGGCGTTAAAACCGGAGAGCCCTACCCCATCGATAAAGAAAACCTGCTCATCGCCAAGGTGATCTCCGGCGATATCGCCGACGCCAGAAGCATCTTTAACGATTTGCTCGGTTATCTCTTTCTCAGCGAGAACCACGATGTCAACCGCATCAAGGTACGGATCATGGAGCTGTGCACGCTGTTGTCCCGGGCGGCCATCAACCGCGGCTCCGACATCGACATGATCCTCGCGATGAACAACAAATTGATTCAGTCGATCATGGAATCCAAGGATATTTACGGCATATGTTACACCTTCCAGGACAACATGGAAATTTTCACCGACAGCTTATTTTATGCCTCGGACAAAAGCAACAAAACCATTAAGAGCGCGACCCGCTACATCGCCGCCCATTTCGCGGAGAACATCACTCTCTCCGATTTGGCAGACCACCTGCACATCAACGCGTCCTACCTTTCGACGCTGTTCAAGCAGGTGACCGGCCACGCCTTCAAGGAGCATCTGAACATCACCCGGGTCGAGGAGGCCAAGCGCCTGCTGGCCGACACGGATTATCCCATCATGGAGATCGCCGTCTCCTGCGGCTTTAACGACCAGAGCTATTTCACCAAGGTCTTCAAGCACCAAACGGGGCTGACCCCTAAGCAGTTCCGATAGGATTTATTCCCGCCTCGATTTGCCCACCGCGGTGCAGATCAACTGACTATAAAACCAGATATTCCTGCCGTATTGCGTCTTCGCTTCCTTGCGCGTGAGCGCCGCGGCCACTTCGATCTTTCCCAGTGCGCCCTGCGCCCGCGCTTTTTCTTTGGCCAGCCGCCGGCCGTTTTCTTCCGCGAAAGCCAGGGCTTCTTCGTAGGTCTCGAAGGGCTTTCGGGCATCCTCGGCGCGCACCTCAAAGATTTCCGATTCCGGAATGGGCTTGATGATGACCTCCGAGCGCGCCACCACCTGCCCGGCGATGGCCCCCACCGCGTTGGCCACCTGGGCGTATTCCGGGATGACGGCCTCGGTATCCAAAAGCTCGGCGACCTTCGGCAAGAACACATGGGTCGGCGCGCCGACGCCGATGAGCTTCGCCCGGGTCGTAAAGAGCGAGCCCAAAAGGCCGGCCCTGCCCCGCTTTTTCATTTCGTAGCTGTCGGCGATGTAGCGGCGCATCTGCTCGCCCGGCACCTCGTGATTGGGCCCGCTCCAGGAGGATTCCAGCAAAATGCGCACCACATTGCAATACATCCGCTTTTCAACCAAATCGTAAACCGTGCGGCACAGGCTCTCGATGCCGTCTTCGTGGGCCGAGCGGGCGATAAAGGCCGCCGCGTGCCGGGAGGCCTCGCCGTCGTAGGCGTCGTAGTCCCCAAGGATGTGCATGGCGTCCGTCGGGGTGAAGCCCGAGCGCATGATCATCCCGCTCTTTTCCAGATGCTCGAGGGAAAGTTTATAGATCTCCTCATTCATCACGGCGCCGATTTCTTCCAGCGAAAGAGGCCGCTTTTGAAGCGCTGCGCAAAGCTTTCGCTCGTCGGCGCTTAACGCCGCATCGCCCTCCGGATCGCCGATCAGGCAGAAAAATTCGTGCAGATAATAGGGATGCACCCGGTTGGACAAATCCAGCCGCTCAAGGTTTTCCTTGATCTGCGGATAAACCTTGGCCAGGGCGCACAGGGGAACCACGCGGTAGTTTTCGAGATAGACCTTGCCGTCGAAATCGTAATGGACGGCCGTGTCTCCGCCGAGGCCGAAGGTGTCGATGTAAAGCCCTTTCACAAAGGTCTTCCACTCGCCGACCTGAATGCCCTCGTCGGTGCGCAGGGCCTGGCCGCCTTCGATGACAGCGATGTCCGTCGTGGTGCCGCCCATATCGACGACGATGGCGTCCTCGGTGCGGGCCAGGGTGTTCGCGCCGATCACGCTGGCCGCCGGCCCGCAGAGCAGGGTTTCCACCGGATGGCGCAGGGCGAAATCCTTCGACATCTGGGAGCCGTCGCTGCGGACGATGGTCAGCGGATGCTCCATGCCCATCTCGCCAAATACCGCCTCGATCGCCGTGAGAAAGGCGTAGATCACCGGAACGAGTCGAGCGTTGAGCAGAGCGCCCGCCCCCCGGCGGATGGCGTTGCGGTCGGGGAAGAGGGTGTTGCCGAGGATCACCGGCACGCCGCTGACCCGATGGATGATCTCGGCCGCCCGGGTTTCGTAGGCGCCGAGGTGATCCGCCGAGAACAGCTGCACGATGCTGACACAATCGCAATGGGCGATAAACGCCGGGACTTCCCGTTCAAACGCCGCCCAGTCCGGCTGCTCTGAATGAGTCACGTTCGCACTGATTTTGCACTCGAGGAGCATCACGTCGGCGAGGTTGTCGAAGCCGTAGTTTTTGTAGGTCTCTTCGAGCACCCGGCGGCTGACCCCGATGAGGATGAGCTTGCCCCGGCCGCCCCGATCCTCCACGCAGGCGTTGGTCGCTAACGTCGTCGAAAGGGCGACCTGGCCGCAGGCGCGCAATTTGTCCGTTGGAAGCGCCCGCAGGGCCTTCTCGATGCCGATTTTTAAATCTTTTTTGGTGGTTTCTGTCTTTGCGGCGGCCAGCACCCGATTCGCGCCCAGGTCGTAGACCACCGCGTCAGTGCAGGTGCCGCCGGTATCGATGCCGATGCCAATCATCTGCTGCTCCTGTTATCTTGCTTTAAATGGCCATCCCCGGCTGCGTGCTCAGGACCCGGGCCCGATTTTGCCGCCGGATCTTCTGGGCGCTCGTGCGAAAGCGCTTGGGGGCCATGCCCGTTTGCGCGCTGAAGGCCCGGGTGAAGGTGGAATTGCTGCTGTAGCCCACCATCAGGGCAATCTCCGTCACGCCATAGCGCGTCTCTCGCAAAAGTTCCTTGGCCTTTTCAATGCGCCGGCAGCGGATATAGGCCCCCGGGGACATCCCTGTCTGATTTTTAAACCAGTTGTTGTAATAGGCGACGCTGTAATTTTCGATGGCCGCCAATTCCTCCACCGTGATGGCTCCGGTATAGCGCTCGTCGACGTAGCGAATCGACGGCGGCTGCTGGTTTTCCACCAGCTTGCTGTATAAATAGGTGTAGAGCAGATCCACCGACTGGCTGGCCGGGTTGTGCTTGAGCTCCATGCGGATGAGCTCCACCAGCATGAGGATCTGGTCTTGCATCGGCGCGACCACCGGATGCGTCAACAGGCTGTCGACTTCCTTTTGCACCAGCGGCCCCGAGATGTTTAACGCGAGCAATTCCCCTTCAAAGGCGCATTGATGCGCCATGCCCCGGGGGATAAAGCACAGCTGCTTTGGCGTGAGCTCAAAGTTTTCGCCGCCGACATCGATGGTCATCGCCTTTTTCAGCGGCACCAAAATCTGCGGATAATCGTGCCGGTGGCTGCCAAAGCATTCATGAAACATGCGAATATCGATCATCTTTCCCATAAGACCCCTTCTTTCTCCATTTCTCCAAACGGTCCGGTTCATCTGCCGTTATTCACGGTTTTCACATTCGGTGAAACCATTATAGCGCTCGCGCTTGAAATCGTTTTTTGTTTTCCTTTTGTTTTTGGTATTTTTTTTATGTTTTTTTCGCGGATACCTGCCCTCCCTTGGGGGGCTTCCGGCGCCTTTTGGCCCAAAAAATATCCCTTTCGGCCTGCTTTCGGCCAAAAACGCCCTGAAATTTTTTAAAAAAATCCAAAAGGATTTCCGGCCAAAAAGAGCATCGCCCGGGCAAAGTTTTATCTGACCGAAGCCGGCAAGAGCGCCGGCCACAAGAAAACCCCCGGCTGGGGCGCCGGGGGCAAGGTTGACCAAAGGGACGGGTGGTTTTCGCCGGTGTTAGCCTTCGGGCGACGCCGCCTGCTTTTCGAGTTCTTCGCGCTCGATGGCGCGAATTTCTTCTTTCCGCGCGGCCTCTTTCTCTTTCATTTCCTCCTGATAGGTAATATCGTATTTCTCGCGGTTGCGCAGGAACTTAACGATGGAGATCAACACAAAGATCTGGATGACACAAGCTGGGAAGCCGAGCACCACCACCACCATGTTGAGCGCGTCGTAGCCGCCGACAAAGAGGAGCACTGCCGTGAGCACGCCCATGAAGATGGCGATGGCCGCGTTTAAGATCTTCGGCTGTTTGGTGAGCGACGGATCCGCTTCCGTGTCCTTTAAGAAGAGCATGGGGAAGGAATAGGCCACCGAGTCCGAGAATGTGATGAAGGTCATGATCGCGACGATCAGGAAGAACCATTTCATCACATTGCCCAGGGGCAGGGTGCCCAGGAAAGCGAAGGTCGAGATCCCAGCGCCGAACTTCTGCATCTGAACCCAGAGGTTGCTGCCGTTTAAAATACCGAACATCGCGTTGCCGCCGAAGGCCGAATACCAGGTGAACACAACGATGCAGGGCACCAGGCAATTGACAACGATGAACTGGCGCAGGGTTCTGCCGTAGGAGATGCTGACGTAAAACAGGCACTGCATCATGGCCGGGACGAAGTTCCAGGCGAAATAGAACATCGAGTTGCTGTTCTGCCAGCCGGTTTGATAGACCGGGTCGCCGAAGGTGACCATCGGCACAAAATCCATCACAAAGCGCCCGACCGAGGTGAAGAGCAGCTCAAAGGTGCGGTTGAAGTTGGTCGCAAACAGAATGAATACCAAAATGATGACGTAGCACACGGCGTTGATGTTGGAGAGTTTCCCCATGAGCTTGTGCGCGCCGGAGGTGGCGAAGATCACCGTCGCCACGGTGTAGAAGATGATGAGCGCCATCAGGAAGTTGGGCGTGTGGCTCATCCCCGCCACGGTACCGATGCCGGAATTGAGCTGGATGACGGCGAGGCCCATGTTCGTCCCGCAGACGATCAGGCAGACGATCATCATGATGTTAACCAGCTGGCCGATGATGCCTTTGGTCTTTTCGCCCAACAGCGGATAGAGCGTCGAGCTGCCGTGCAGGTCTTTCTTGCCGTTGTAATACAAAATGGCGATGGCCAGCCCGAAGAAGACCATTAAGAAATAAGACGGAATGCCATAATGCAGGAAGCAGTATTCCAATGTGGGCACCACGGCTTGGGGCGTGCCGGATTTAAAGCCCTGAACTTCCAAAAACTTCGGCATGTTCATGAAGGTGTTGACCGGGCCGGAAACGCCGTAAAAGCAGATCCCGACGGCGATCGTCCCCGTCAGCGACAGGGTGATCCAGGTCAGCATGCTAAAGCTCGGCTTGGCCTTCTTGCCCCCGAGTTTCACATCCCCCGTCTTGCTGAAGACCAGCCACAGACTGAAGATCGTCACGCCGACGATGAAAATAATATACATCCATTTGAAATGATCCATGATCCAGGCGACGGCCGCGGTGAGCGCCGTTTCCGACCGAGTCGGGAACACAGCCCCGATCAACACAACGAGCAGCAAGCAAACGGAGCCCGGAATCATGACGCGTTTGTCGATTTCTTTCCAGTCAAACTTTGCTTTTCGAGAATCTTTGTCTGACATAATATTTTCTCCTCTATCTATTATCCTTTTTTCGCTCGCGTCCCCACGCCAGCAATCCAATGATTAAAGATAGTGTAATCCTTTTAGGTTATCGCTTTTGGAAATTTTTTTTATAAATAGGGCTTTCTTTTGCAAATGATTAAAGGCCCCATTTTGGCCATAAAAAGTTTAAAAAAGCCGAGGTTTGGCAAAGTTTAAGCCCTTTTTTCCGCTTTAAGACTTCATCCCGCCCGCCTCCGCCCAGCCGCCGGCGCCGATGCTTTAACACCGCCGATATATTTGCCAAATTAAATCCAAATAATTGCCAAAAAACAAAAAAATTACGAAACCTTCATTCCGCTTTTGAAAATCTCGTCTTTTTACGCGCTCTTCCCCGCGACCAAAAAAGTCCTTCCCTTATGAAGGCGCAGCAAAAAAGTGCGAAAGAAGCGCTTCCTTCGCACCTGTCGTGCATTATTTTTTCTCGCCCTTCTCCACCCCGTATTTTTTCATCCGGTGCTGAAGGTTTTGCCTGGTGATGCCGAGGTCTCTTGCCGTTTGGGAGACATTGCCGCCGTTTTTGTCCAACGCCCGCCGCAGGTAACGATGCCCGGTCTCCCGAAGGACGGCTTCAAGCGACGGCGTTTTTGGCTCATCCGACGGCGGCGCCCCGCGGACCTGCTCCAAGATGCGGTCCGGCAGATATTCGGGGGTGATCACCGTCTCCTCCCGGGGCATGATGTTGGCGGCAAACTCGATGGCGTGTTGCAATTCTCGCACATTGCCCGGCCAGTGGTAGGCATCGAAGAGCGCCTCCGCCGTGTCCGACACCTCATCGATATTTTTCTTCAATTTTTTGTTCACCGTTCGGATAAACTGCCGGCACAGCAGATAAATATCCTCCTTGCGTTCGCGCAGCGGCGGAATTTTAATGATGATAACCCCAAGCCGATAATAAAGGTCCTCCCGGAGCACGCCTGCCTTCACCGCCTCTTCCGGCGGTTGGTTGATGTTGGAAATAATGCGCACATCGACGCGGATGGGTACGCTCCCCCCGACGTGATAAAACGTCTTTTCCTGAATGACCCGCAGCAGCTTGGACTGCAGCGTCACGTCCATCGAATTGAGCTCGTCGAGGAGCAGTGTCCCGCCGTCAGCCTGCTCGAACAGACCTTCTCGTTTATCCGCCCCGGTGTAGGCCCCTTTCTCGGTCCCGAAGAGAATCGACTCGAGCAACGTCGTCGGGATCGCCGCGCAGTTGATGGCGATGAATGGGCCGTCGCTGCGATCGCTGGCGTTGTGGATGCTTTGGGCAAAGAGCTCCTTCCCCGTGCCGGTTTCTCCATAGATCATCACCGGATAGTCCGACTGGGCGATCATTTTGCAGCGGTCGACGGCCTTTTTCATCCTCGGGCTGCCGAATTTGATATCGTCGAAATGGTAGCGCGCCGCGAGGGCGTTGCTCCGCTTGCCGCCCCCCTTTCGGCTCCGCGTCAGCAAATCGTGCTGCAGCTGCACAATCTGTCTTTGCATCGCGTCCATCTCGGTGTAGTCTTCCATCATGCTGTACGCCGCAAGCATATGGCCGCCGGCCATCACCGGGTAATTGTTCGAGACGATTTGCAGATTGCGCCCGAGGTGCGTCACAAAGTCCTGACGCAGATTCAGATAGGGCTGTTTGGTCTTAAGCATTTTTGGGATGACGAGCACGCTGTTGTTCTGTGCTTCGTAAAGATCGCCGACATATCGGCCGATATCCGTCCGGCTGGTGTGCACCTCCAGGCGAATGGCCGCGTCGTTGATGAAGAGCAGCCGGCCCTCTCGATCCCAGATGGTGATCGACTCCCGCACGTGATCGAACACATTGCGCAGCAGCAGGCTCTGCACATCCGAAGCCGCATCCCGGAAGGTGAGGATCTTTTGATCACCGGTTAAAAACGGCTCACCGATCGCCGCGCAAGGCCGCACGTAGCAGCCGAAGGCCGGGTTGCCAAACGACAAAGCGTCACTCGCCGCTTCGTCCAGCAAGGTGCCAAGAAATGGGGCGGCTTCTCTCAGCGGGCGGCCGCAGATCGAGCGGTCCGTCTTGAGCAAAGCCATACCCCGCTCATTGATCCCCACAATGGTCTCGTCCGCCGAAATCGCCACCGCCCCTAAATAACTTTCGGAATACAGCGCTAAAATCTCCTGAATGATCATGATTCCTCCCCCACTTTTCACATCTTCGCAAGCCGTTTCCCTCGCCTGCCGATTTTTTCTTCACTTTATCAGAATTGGCCGTGGCCCGCAACAAAAAATGGCATCGGTTTTGGCAATCTGCCAAAAATCAGAGCACTTTGCCGGCGCGTCTGCGGCCCGAGCGCCGCGCGAAATCCGAATGGCGCTTTCCTCACCGTCTGCCCTTCCCGCCATACACCGGCAATGCGCGCTCTAAAAAAATTTTTTGCTCGTTTTTTGCGCGAAATTTCAAATTTTTTTCGGACTTTGGCACACTCCTTGCGTAATAAATGGGTGAAGGCAACAAAAGTTTTGCAATCCATCCATTCTGTTATATAAATAAGGAAAGTGAGGAAATGAATCATGGCAACCGAAAAAGATTATCTGGCCAGAGTCAACCGGCTCAAAATGCGCGTGCTCAACACCACGCCGGAAGTCGATATGGAAGACGCCGTCCTGTTAACGAAGGGCTACCAGGAAAGCGACGGGGAAACCCCCGCCGTTCAGAAGGGCCGGGCCTTCCTGAAGCAATGCCGGGAAAAGGACGTGACCATCTATCCCGAAGAACTCATCGTCGGGACCTCCGGCAGCAAGCAGCGCGGCGGCATTTGCTCGCCGGACAATAGCTGGCTTTGGATCTACGACGAGCTCGACACCATCGACCATCGCCCGAACGATCCCTTCGTCTTCCGCGATGAAGATAAAAAGGCCTTCCTCGACATCGTCGTGCCCTATTGGCGCGGCCGCTCGATGCAGGAAAAATGGCTTAAGCAGATTCCGGAAGAAACCAAAATTTTGAAGGAATGCGGCGTGCTCTACATCGACCGCAAGAACGTCCGCGGCCCCGGCGAGCTCACCGCCAACTACGAACGCATCATCCGTGAGGGGGTGGAAGGCCTGGAAGCGCGCATCGCCGAAGTCGAAAAAACCTTAGACGTCACCGTTCCCGGCGATTTCGAAAAACTGGATTACCTGCGCGCGCTCAAATACACCACCGAGGGGCTTCGCACCTTGGGCGAACGCTACGGCGCCGAAGCCCGCCGCCTGGCCGCGCTTGAGGGCGACCCGAAGCGCAAGGCCGAGCTTACAAAAATCGCCGACATCTGCGCGCGCGTGCCCGCCAAGCCCGCCCGCACCTTCTGGGAAGCGATCCAATCGATGTATCTCTACCAGATCGCCATCTTCATGGAACACCAGTCGGCCAGCTACAACCCGGGCTCCATCGATCAATACCTCTATCCTTATTACAAGGCCGATCTCGAAGCCGGGCGCATCACCGAAGACGAGGCCCAGGAACTGCTCGACTGCCTTTGGGTAAAGTTCTCCAACCAGTGCATCTTCCAGGATCAGGAAACCGCGCGCTTCTCCGCCGGCTATCCGATGTTCCAGAACGTGTGCTGCGGCGGCGTCGATCACAACGGCGAAGACGCGGTCAACGAGCTGTCTTATATGGTGCTGCAGGCCACGATGGACGTGCAGATGTATCAGCCGTCGCTCTCGGTGAAATACAACCTGGCCAAGAATCCGGACAAATTCCTCAAGAAAGTGGTGGAGCTCATCCAGATGGGCACCGGCTTCCCGGCTTTCCACAGCGACCAGGCCGGCCAGATGATGATGATGAACAAGGGCATTCCGTTAAAAGAAGCCTACGACTGGAACCCCTGCGGCTGCGTGGAAAACACCATCCCGGGCAAAACCCGCCACTACACCTCCTATGCGGATTATAACCTCGGCTACGCGGTGGAATTCGCCTTAAACGACGGCAAGAGCCGCAAGTACGGCCGCTATGCCGGCGCCCGTACCGGCGACCCGACACGCTTTGCGGCCTACGACGATTTCCTCGAAGCGGTGAAGGCCCAGCTGCGCCACGAAATCCACGGCCTGGTCGCCGGCGATCAAGTGACCCAGCACCTCCAGCTCGAACAGCTTTGCCCCGTGGCCTCCCTGACCTTTGACGGCTGCATCGAAAAGGCGACGGACTACGCCTGCGGCGGCCCGGTTTACTCCCTCGGGGATGGGGTTGACGCCATCGGCGTGGCCGACCTCATCAACAGCGTCCAGGCCGTCCGCGAATTGGTCTACGACAAGAAGGTCATCACGATGGACGAGCTGGTCAAAGCCATCGCCGCCGATTTCGAAGGCTACGACGATATCCTCGCCCTGTGCCAAAGCGCCAAGAAATACGGCAATGACGACGAAGAGGTCAACCAGCTGGCCACCGACCTCTTTAACTACATCGAAGACTATATCGAAACCTTCCGCAATCGCTACGGCAAGCTCTCCGGCGGGATCCTGCCGGTCTCCGGGAACACGCCTTTCGGCATGGAAGTGGGGGCGCTGCCTTCCGGGCGCCGCGCATGGATGCCGTTAGCCGATGGGGTCAGCCCCAATGTCGGCACCGACACCCAGGGCATGAGCGCGGTCATCAGCTCCGTCGCCAACATCCCCCACGGCCGCAACGACCAGGGCACCCTGCTCAATTTGAAGCTCGACCCGGCCTTTGCCCGGGGCGAAAACGCCACCGGCTCGCTGATGGCCTTCCTCAAGAGCCTTTGCGCCATGGGCATCTACCACGTGCAGTTTAACGTCGTGGACGAAGCTGAGCTTAAAGACGCCCAGATCCATCCGGAAGACCACAAGGATCTTTTGATCCGCGTGGCCGGCTACACCGCCTATTTCGTCGAACTCAGCCGCGAAACCCAAAACGACATCATCTCGCGCACGACCCAAACCGCCATCTAAGCACTTGAACCCAACGGCCCGGGGGACACCCGTCCCCCTTTTCATCAAAGAAGGACGTCATCATGAAAAGCGAAGCGACAACCGGGACGGTCCTGCGAATCGAGCGCATCTCGCCGGACGACGGCATGGGCCTGCGGACGGTCATCTTCTTGAAGGGCTGCCCGCTGCGCTGTGCCTGGTGCTCGACGCCGGAATCCCACAAGCGCGAGCCGGAATGGTATTACATGCAGTCGAAGTGCCGCCGCTGCGGCCACTGCATCGCCGCCTGCCCGAACGGCGCCCTGGCCTTCTCGGCAGACGGCAGCGCCATCGTCCGCGACCAAAGCCGCTGCCACAACTGCTTTCGCTGCGCCGACGCCTGCATCCCCCACGCCATCGATATCTTCGGCAAGACCATGAGCGTCGACGATATCATGCGCGAGGTGCAAAAGGACCGCCTTTTCTATTTTTATTCCGGCGGCGGCGTCACCTTAAGCGGCGGCGACGTGCTGCTCCAGGCCGACTTTGCCGAGGCCATCCTCAAGGCCTGCAAGGAAAGCCTGATCGACACCACGGCCGAGCTTGATCTTTACGGCGACTACGCGAACCTCGCCCGCTTGTTGCCGCTGCTCGACAGTTATTTTGCGGACCTCAAGCACATGGACGACGCGGCCCACCAAAAATGGACGGGTGTCTCCAACAAAACGATTCTCGCCAACGCCAGGCGCGCCGGCGAGGCGTTTCCCGACACGCCGATGCACGCCCGGGTACCCTTCATCCCCGGCGTCAACGACACCGAGGAAAACATCGTCGCCACGGCCGAGTTTTGCCGCGAGATTCCAAACTGTCGCTCGCTGGAGTTTCTGCCTTACCACCGGCTGGGAACCGCCAAATACCGCTATTTGGGGCGGCCCTGCCCCTTCGAGCACATCACGCCGCTAACGGTGGAAGCCACCGAAGAACAGGTGGCCATCCTCAAGGCGCGGGACTGGCCCTTTGAGATCAAAATCGCCGGGAAGGTGATGTTTCCCCCAGCGCATTGATTTTTATTTGCTTTTTGCAAACGAACCAATTTAAGATTATTCTAATAAAACATTTTGTGCCAATGATTATCTAAGGAGAAATGGAGCGTTCTCATGATCAACACAAGTGTAAAAGTTTTGACGATGGTTTTGATGCTCGCCGATTTGCTGTTTTGCATCATCACCGGCCTGCGCAAAAAGGATGTCATTAAAGACGCCGACGACTTTTTCATCGCCGGCAAGAACACCAACACGTTGTTTTTAACCATGACTGCCTTCGCCAGTCTGCTCGGCGCCGGGCTGTTCATCGGCCAGGCGGGCCGCGGCTTCACCTACGGCATCGCAGCCTATTGGCAGCTCTTCGGCGAAGGGATCGCCGCCGGAGTGGTGATGGCGCTGGTCATCGGGCCCTACCTCGCCCATTTCCGCTGCTATTCCATGGCGCATTTCATCGGCGCCCACATCTGCGGCGGGGACACCCTGGTGCGGCGCATCGCCGGCGTGGCCAACTTCCTGCCCAACATGCTCTGGGCCGGCGCCCAGATCATGGGCATCTCCTACGTCGTGCAGCAGCTCTTCGGCTTGGATTACCGAATCGTCGCGCTGATCTGCGGCGCAGTGTTCATTTTCTACACCACCTGCGGCGGGCTGGCCTCCGTTATCGTCACGGACTTCCTTCACGGCATGATCGCTTTGGTCACCTGCTTCCTCGCGATCTTCTTCGGCGTGAAGATGATCCATGTGGACTGGGGCGGCTTCGCGGGCTTTCGCGACGCCATTGTCGCCATCGCGCCCCAGAAGTGGAACATGACCACGATGACGCCGATGCAGATCGTCACCGCGTTTTTAACCGGCTTCCTCGGCACATTGTCCAATCCGATTTACTGGAACCGCGCCTTCACCTCGAAGGACGCCAAAACCTGCCGCAACGCCTACGCCTTTGCGTTTTCCGTCGGGACGATCATTCCGCTATTCACCATCATGCTCGGCCTTTTAGCTTTTCTTTATAACCACCACATCGGCGACCAGGCCTTGGTTTGGATGGTCATGCACAAGATGCCCGGCTTCATGACGGCGACCCTCGGCATGGCCGTGCTCGCCGCGACCTTAAGCTCGGCGGACACCCACTTAAACTGTGCTGCGGCCAATATCGTCGCCGACGTCATCGATCCAGAGGGCAAGTTCACCACCGAGCAGACCGTTAAATACAGCCGCATCGCCACCGTGGTCTGCGGGATCATCTCCGTGCTGGTCTCCATGGGCGCCAGCATGATCTACAGCCTGGCCAACTTCGGCTACGCGGTGTGCGGCGGCGTGCTGGTGCCGCTGTTTGCCGTCGGCTATCTGATGATGGACAAAACCGACGGGAACGTCTTTCGCTCCAAGCTCACCAAATCCGGCGCCATTGGCGGCATGGTCTTCGGCATGATCGTCGCCTGCCTCTTCCAGGGGGTGCCAAGCTTAAGCGCCATCATCGGCGGCGGGGTGGTCCCCGGCGTCGCGGCCACACTCATCGGCATCCTCGTGGGCAACGCCTTCGGCCAGAAGGATTCTCTGGGCAACGCCAAATACTATCAGGCCAAAGTCCAGCAATAAGTTAATACATTCCGCTCGGCGGCTGCTCGCAAGCCCCGGGCGCTGCGGTTCACACGGCCATTCAGATTCACATTCACACAAGAGAGGGAAACCAATGAAAGATCGTTACACTTTTGCCACCAAAGCGGAACTGGATTTCATCCACGAGAAATCGATGGAGATTTTGGAGACCGTCGGGGTGATTTTTGCCCACGACGACGCCATCGCCATCTTTAAAGAGCACGGCTTTCGCACCGAAGGCCAGACCGTCTTTATGACGGCGGCCGATGTCGAGAAGGCGCTTGAAACCGCGCCGGCCACCTTCGAATGGGTCGGCCGGGGAAGCAGCGTCACCGTCGGCGGCGGCAAAACCATCTGCGCCCCGGCCTACGGCCCGATCCTCGTGCTCGAAAACGGCGAATTCCACAAGACCACCCAGCGGGACTTCTTGAACTTTACCAAGCTCCACGCGTCGAGCCCAGTGCTGGATGTGTCCAACCCCAACATGATCGACTTCAACTTCATGGATGCGTCCATCGCCTCCAACTGGGCCCAGGCCACGACACTGCTCCTCGACACGAGGCCGGCCATCGGCATGGTCGACGGCTACAAACACGCCGAAGACAGCATCGCCATGGCGCGCCGCTTCTATGGCGCGGGGGACGACCAAGTGATGGTCAACGGGCTGATCTCGGTCGCTTCTCCGGCCCATTATTCGCCGGCCATGTGTGAAGCGCTCATCACCTACGCCAAGGCCGGCCAGGGCATGTTCATCACCCCGTCGAGCCTCAACGGGATGACGGTGCCTGGAAGCCTCGCCTCCCTGTTGCTGATGAACAACGTGGAAGTGCTCGCCGGCATTGTGCTGGCCCAGGTGATCAACCCCGGCGCCCCGGTGATCTACGGCAATCAAAGCCACGGCTGCGACCTGCGCTACGGCACGCCGAGCATCGGCTCCCCGGAACAATGCCTGATCTTCTCCGCCGCCAAGGCCTTCGGCGACTACTATCACCTGCCGGTGCGCACCGGCGGCTCCTCCTGCGACGCCAAACAGGTGGACATGCAGGCCGGCGTGGAATCCTACGCCACGATGTTTGCCACCTTGCAAAGCGGCGCCGACTTCATGGTGCATTCCTGCGGCAGCCTCGACTCCGACAGCACCATCAGCTACGACAAATACATTTACGACGAAGAAATCCTCCTGTATATCCGGCGCATCCTCCGGGGCATCGAGGTGAACGAAGACACGCTGCTCGTCGACGCCATTAAAGACATCGGCCCCGGCGGCACCTTCCTCGATCTCGAAGACGACCTGATGGACGACAGCACCGAGGCCTACGACGACGACTACATCATCCTCAAGGTGCCCAGCCGCGAAGGCCACGCCACCTGGGACAGCCGCGGGCGCCGGAGCGTAACCGATCGCACCGGCAAAATTGTGGGCGAGCGCCTAGCCGCCTACACCATGCCGGACGTCACGGCCGATCAGCTGGCCGCCTTCGCGGATTTCGTGCCTCAGGACGTGCTCACAAGCACCATCGAGGCCGCCAAACAAATCGATTGGTAAGCCGCTTTCCCTCTTCCGGCTTTTCCAATACATCAGCCGAATCCCCGGATGCGAAGTCTCGCATTCGGGGATTTTTAATGAAGCGAAACTTTGCACAGGGGGCCGGCGTCTTTGCGGATATTGATTTGGTTCGTCTCTTTTTCCGTCATTGCATCATTGCCATCATCACAACCATCTCCGCCGATCTCTTCAAAATGTTAGTTATAGTTGACAATCCTCTTCCCTGCGCTTATAATGATCACGAAGTTAGTTGACAAGGCCGTCAAAGAGGAGCAACTCCGATGGCCCGCAACACTTTTGATGATCCGTACCAAAAAATTTCAAACCTGTAAAGGAGATGATCGACATGCTAACCAAATGGACCAAAAAAGAAATTCTTCGCTTTGTGCTTTGTTTTGCGATTTTTTTCGGTCTGGTGCTCTGCACCCAGCTTCCCGGCTTTGCAAGCCCGCTCTACTGGGTGCTGTTCCCGATCCTCGCGGCCTTTGTCGCCGCCGGGCCGATCACCTGCGTCATGCAGATGAAGCCAGGCTTCGGGGCGGCCGCCGCCATTCCGCTGCTGTGGCTCATTTTATACCGCTGTTTCGGCGAACTTAGCATCCCGATGATGTGGATCTGGATGCTCGCGGTGATCGTGGCCGCCGAGATTGTCTGGGCCTGTGTCGGCCACGAAAAGCGAAGCGGCCTGCGCCTGGCGGTGCCCATCGTCTGCCTGGTACCCCTCGGCAACTTGATGCCCCTTTATTTTTCCAAGGCCGACTTTCTCAATCGGGCCTCGGAGGAAATGTCATCCGCCTACGTTAACGGCCTTGACCACTACGGCACGATCCCGATGTTTGTGCTGGTGCTCGTCCTTTGCCTCGTTTCGGCTTCGGTCGCAGAGCGCATGACAGAAAAAATCTTAAAAATCGACATGTAAGCTTGCACGCACAAAACGCGCGAAAAACCGGGAGATATCTCCCGGTTTTTAATTTGCAAGACAGACTCCTAAAAAAGAAAACCCGAGCGTCAGGCTCGGGTCCGGGGCTAAAACAGCACGCAGCTGGTGAAGGTCACGGTGCTCCGCCCGTAATAATAAGGGGTGTCCGCCAGCTTGCACACCTCCGAAACCAACAGGCCATAGGCCTCCATCGAGGGATAGGCATATTGGGGGAAGCGGCATCCGCCGAAGGGATAGGTGCAGACTTTGCAGCGGTTGGTGCAGTTGCCGCTGCTCATCGGCAGGCAGTCCGCCGCCACCTCGCGCAGCTTGTCGCAATAGGCGTTAAAGCGGTCGATCTGGGCCTCCTGGGCTTCCAGCATCGTCTCTCCGTCAAACTCGTCTTCCATCTCGGCGGTCGTCTGCAGCACGATGCCCCATTCGTACGTCTGGGCCTTGGCGCGGATCTCTTCCAAGGTGTCGATGGCCGGCGGGCAGGTCCAGCGCCTGCCGTAAAGGCCGCATTTGTTCGCCTCGCACATATCCCGAACTTCAGAGAGAAACTTCAACCCTGCGACATCAAAAATCCCGGTGTGATCAAAGCCGCAGCTTTCAGCCAGTTGAATCGCTTCTGCTTGTTTCATCGCGTCCTCGCTCGTCAAATCACAAAAGCCCTCTGCCGCGGGGCGAAGGGCTGTGCTTTAAAGATTGCCTTTAGGCGATCAAGGCCATGGCCGTTTCCGCCGCGGAGGGGGCCGTCTTCAGCATAGGCATCGGCGCCGATGCTTTCGGCAAATTCCTTGGTGACCGGCGCGCCGCCCACCATGATCTTCACCTGGTCGCGGATCCCGGCTTCCTGCGCCGCTTCGATCACTTCCTGCATCACCGGCATCGTCGTGGTGAGCAGGGCCGACAGGCAAATCACATCGCACTTTTCATCGATCGCCGTTTCGATGATCTTTTCGGTGGGCACGTCGACGCCCAAATCGATGACTTCAAAACCCTTGCCTTCCATCATCATCGCGACGAGGTTTTTGCCGATATCGTGCAAGTCGCCCTTGACCGTCCCAATGACCACCTTCCCGGCGGCGCTGCTTTCTCCGCTGGACAGATGCGGTTTTAAAATTTCGGAACCGGCTTTCATCGCCCGGGCCGCCACCAGCACCTGGGGCACAAAGATTTCGTTGGCCTTGAATTTGACCCCGATGACATCCATCCCGGCCAACAGGCCCTTCTGTAACACTTCGCCGGCGTCCATGCCTTCTTCGATGGCCTGTTCACACAGAGCCTTCACCTGTTTGCGTTTACCTTTTTGCAGCTGTTCCGCAATTTCCTGCAATAATGCTTCGCTCATGTTGGGTTCCTCCTTTGTGCTCCGTTCCCTTTTGTTTGATTCATGTGATTGGTTTTTATTTTTGATACACGCCGTAGCGCTTGGCGATGTCCACCATTTGCTGCGCGTGTTCAAATTCTGCATTGGCCGGGTATTCGCAGCCCGTCGCCAGGATGAATCCGCCTCCGGCGGCCATCTCGTCGATATTTTTCTTGCATTCGGCCTCCCAGGCTTCGTCGGTGCCCAACGCGGCCGTCGTCGGTGCGACGCAGCCGATGAGCGTGGTCTGATCGCCGTATTTTTCTTTGCATTCGATAAAGTCTTCGCAGTCGTCCGGCGGATATAAAAAAGAAATGCCGTCGGGATGCATGCGCTTGATTTGGGCGTCGAAATAAATATCGCCGCCGCAATTGTGAATAAAGACCATGCCGCCGGCTTCCCGGGTGGTGTTGGCCAAATCCTCAACCAACTCGCCTTCCAGCTCGTCCCACATTTCCTTGCTCATGATGGAGCCGGATGCAAACAGCGTGTCGAACATGATGCCCTGAACTCCGGTGGCCATGATGGCCTTGGAATAGTCCTTTAAGGTTTCGTTGATTTCCCAGGCCGCCTGATGCACCGCTTCCGGCTCGTCGATGCAATCCATATACATCTCCTGCTGATTGCGCAGCATCGATAGTGTCCCCAGCGGGCCGAACACAAAAGCGATGATCGGAAATTCTCCCTTAGCCGCTTCGACCAGCTTTTTGCACACGTCGATGTGCATCATCATGCGCTTGGAAGTGCGGTAGTCCACCTTTTTAATTTTATCGTAATCGTCTTCCGTCGCGATCACACAACGGCTATAATCCGGGTGCGCCGCTTCGTTTTCGGGGTAGATCAGTTCCTGTCCCCAGGCGTCACACTCCACCGATAAATCGATGAGCGTCACGATGCAATCCAAGTCGTAATCAATCTGGGACTGCAAAAGGGCCTTGGCGCAGATATCCGCATCTTTAGACCAATCGGGGTAGCTCGCCCCCACGAGTTTGCGGGTCACCCCGCTTAATATCGGATAAACCGGCACGCGGTCCGCTTCTTTGTGGTTGAGCGCCGCGACCACTCTCTCCATTGCGTTCATTCATTTCTCCTCTCTCTCCTTGAATGTGCTTTGTGATTGCGGCTTTATTATAGCGCAGCGCCTTGAAAACGATTGGCAACTTCTTTTTGTTTTTGATACGAATTTTGTGATTTTCCCACTTTTTTCGCGGCGGCTTCCGGATTTTGCCCCGCTTCGCCCCCGAAATCGGGCCATTTCACCCAGAATTGAACCCTAATTTTTTATATTTTTCCAATGTTTTTTCTATCGTTCGGGCCCCGTTTTGGCGCTGCTACGCAAAAAGCCCCGGGCCTTCCCGGGGCTTTTTGCTGATATAAGGCTTGCCGCCTAAAGCGTTTCGATGCGATCGAGCTCGGCCGTGTCCACGCCGGAAGCGGCCAAGACGGCCTTCACCTGCGCCAATGTATCGGCGTCCACCGTCGGCTTGTGGCTGTCGTAGTGGTCCAGCAGGCGCTTCATTTCCTTGTCAATCGTTTCCTTAAAATATTCGGGGCCGTGGGCATCCCGCAGGCCGACCTTCGGCATATAAAGGTCTTCGTAATTATCCAGCGTATAGTCGGAGGTCACAAAACTGCCGTCGTGCCCCAGCTCCTTAATTTCTTCGAGGTTGAGGGTTTCTTCGTTAATTTCAAAAGGCGTGAAGGCGAACTTCACCTGGCTCATGATTTCGAAGTCGATGATCATCTTCTCGAAGGAGGTCGCGTTGACGCTGTTCATCACGCCGCCGGCTTCCATCACCAGATTGATGCCGTGGCGATAGGCCGAATAATAGGTAAGCATGGATTCGTAGCCTGCCTGGCAGTTGATCACCGGGGCGTCGGTCTGGCAGCCGCCGCCGCGAGACGGCAGACCGTAGAATTTCCCCATGTTGCGAGAGAATCCTTGCATGATCGTCCCTTCCGGCGCGGCGCAGGCAAAGGTCACGCCGCGCATATCCGCCGCGGTGGACTGCACCCCGAAGACCACCGGCGCGCCGGGGCGAATCATCTGGGCCAGCACGATGCCGGCAAGGCTTTCCGCCGTTCCGCTGGCCAGAGTCCCCGCCATCGAAAGGGAACCTGTCGCCCCGAGCATAGTCGCCGGGCAGAGAATGGCCCCTTGGCCGTATTCCGCCAAAAGCATCAGACAGTCGAGCATGCGCTCGTCGAGGGCCAACGGCGAAACCGTGTTGATCAGGGTGATCATCCGCGGTTTTTCGATCATCCCTTCTTTGCCGCCAAACATGGCGCAGCCCGCGTCGAGGATACTTTGCATCTCTTCCTTCTAACCGGTGGACAGCATGAGCACCTTATCGGAATGGGTCAGTGTGGCGTAAAACATTCGGGCGGCCGCCGTGGCTTCTGAGCCTTCGCTCGGCTGAATCATAATCCCACCGTCAATGTCATAAACGTCGCTGGCCTGCACGAGCTTCGCACATTTCACATAGTCTTCGATGGTGCCGCTGCGGCGGTTGCCCTCCCAGTCGTCGATAAAAGCGCAGCCGTAAACCGGCGCCGGGTTCACGTGCTCGCCGCCGATGATCACGTTGTGCTTGGGGTTTCTGGCGTAAAGAGTGAAGCTTTCCGGCGCTATCTTTACCCAGTGCATCACCTGCTCTTCGGTGAAATAGGCGATGTCGCCTTCGACCTTGATGCCGTTGGCCCGATAAATCTCGATCGCTTTTTCGTTGTGAATTTTAACCCCGACCTCGCGCATGATCTCCATGGCCGCGTCGTGAATCATTTGTTCTCGCTGCATATCCTGCATGGTTTTCCCCTCTTCTTAAAAGATTACGCTAACGCAAAGGGCATGCACCAGCCGATGCATGCCTGATTTTCCGAATGCCTGTTTTTAGCGGCCGCGCACGCCCAGCTTGAGCTCGTCGCGCAGGTAGCGCACGCTCTCTTCGCAAGCCTGAAGTTCTCTTTCCCTCGCTTCTTCGATAGGCTCATCTGTGCTCCTGAAGGCAATTTCATTTTCGAAGATGATTTTGTCCATCGGCGATTTTTCGCGAATTTCGCGCACCATGTGGGCGCAATCGTAAGAGCCCTGGCCGTGGGGCGCGCCGATATCGTGGACGCCCAGCGGATCGACGACGATGATATCGTCGCTGAAGTGACAGCAATAGGCCTTAGGCAGCATCCTTTCCATCGCGTAGGACGGATTTTCCATGACCTGCAGCGGGTTGGCCGTATCCACACAGGTCCCGACACGCCAGTGATCGAGCTTATCGACGATCCAGAGGATTTCATCGGCGAAAGTATCGGTGTGGTTTTCAATGGCGATCTTCAGATCGAAATCTTCGATCATCGGCATCGCCGCCTTGAACAAATCGTATTTAGCCGCGAGCTGCTTCATCACTTCCGGATGCATGCAGGAGCCGTAGAACTTCGGCGGCCGCTTGATGTCCAGGCTGAATTTCACCAGCTCCGCGTCTAGATCGTGGCCAATCTGCAGCGCTTCTTCCACCGTGCAGTTGACGCGAGAGTCGGAGCCCGCTTCAAAGGACGAGTTAAATTCCAAGAACAGGCCGCGGTTTTTCGCCTCCTGAGCGATTTCCTTCAACTTGCCAGGATCCAACTTCACGTCTGGCGTCAGGCAGCCGAGGTCCACCTTGGTGACCTGCAGACCGTCGAGTTCCCACTTTTCGGCGCGGTCCATCACTTCGCAGATATCCATCGTTTGTTCAAAATAATAATCCTTGCCGAATCCCCAGCTTTCGCCGAGCCCGAAAAAGTGCAGGGTGTAGGTATGCATCCCCAATCGCAACGGTCTGTCGTAAATTGCCATAATTTCCCTCCTCAATTCATTTCATCGGCGTCTTTGCGACCGCGCAAAAAATCGCCGCCGCAAAATCCCGATGTGCCGAACTTTTTTATTTATTATAAACCTTTTCAGCCCGCTTGTCTTTGCGTTTTCTTTTTTATACTTTGCCAAACCTTGCCAATTATCTCTTTGCGCATAAAAAATACCGGGGTGAAGAATTTCCCCGGTATCACATCATTTATTGACCGCTTTCCGCCGCTACTGCCTCTGCCAGCGCCGGCTCCGGATCGAGTTCGGGCTCCGGCGAACCAGCCGTCGGCTTCGCCTCCGCCATCGCCGTGGCCTCGGCATTTTCCTCAATATAAGTATAATCGTAATTTTCGCGGTGCAGCAAAAACTTAAAGCACGAAATCACCATCAAACACAAGAGCAGGCTGGCCGGCAGGCCCCAGCACACGATGGAGGTATTCATCGCGTCGTAGCCGCCGACATAAACGAGCACAAAAGTCAGCAGGCCCATGAAGATCCCGGTGCCCGCGATGAGGATTTTCGGTGTTTTGTTTTCCGCCTTGTCCTCGGTGGTTTCCTTGAGGAACATCATCGGGAAGGAGAAGGCGATCGCGTCCGACCAGGTAACAAAGGTCATGACCGCCATGACGATGAACACCCATTTGGTGATGGCGCCAAAGGGCAGGGTGTCCAAAAAGGCGAAGGTCGCAATCCCGGAGCCGTACTGCGCGATGACCTCGGGCAGGTTGCTGCCGTTCATCACGCCGAAGATGGCCGAGCCGCCGACAAAAACATACCAGCACACCAGGAAGGCGCAGGGCACGAGGCAGTTGACCACGATGAATTCCCGCAGGGTGCGCCCGTAGGCCATCGTCGCGTAGAAGAACGCCGCCAGAAGCCCCGGCATCGCATTCCACGAATAATAGAACATCGTGTTGCTGTTCTGCCAGCCCGTCTGCATCACGGCGTCCCCAAAGCCGACCATCGGAATGTAGTTCATGACGAAGCGGCTCACCGCTTCAAAGCCGAGGCAGATCAGCCGGTTGGTCGGTCCGACGAGCAGCGCGAAGAGAATCACAAAGACGTAGAGCAAAGCGTTGGTGTCGCTGAGCTTGCCCATGGCGCCGTGCACCCCGGAGGTCGCAAAGAACACCGTCGCCACCACATAAACCAAAATGATGATCAGCTGGATGTCGAGCTTCGGGTTGCCGAGGATGTTGCCGATTCCCGCGTTGAGCTGGATAACCGACAGCCCCATGTTCGTCCCGACGATGACCAGCGACAAGAACATGATGATATCCACCACGTTGCCGATGATGCCGTCGCACTTGTCGCCGATGAGCGGATACAGGGTTGAGCTCGCCCGGAAGGCCCGCTTGCCGTTGTAGGTCATCAGGGCGATAGCAAAGCCCGCGAAGGTCACGATGAAGTAGGGCGGCAGGCCGTAATGCAAAAAGCTGTACATGATCGACGGCACCACCGCGGCCTGGGTGCCGCCTTGCACCCCTAAAAACTTCGGCGGGTCCAAAAAGAACTGCACCGGCCCCGCTACGCCGAAAAAGCAAATGCCGATGGCAATGCTGCCTGTGAGCGAAATGGTAATCCACGTCCGCTTCTTGATGGTCGACTGCGCGTTTTTGCCGCCGAATTTAATATTCCCGTATTTCGAGCTAATAAGCACCCATAGGCAGATCATGCTCGTCAAGACCGCGCATAACACATAAATCCACTTGGCCGATCCCATTTCCCAGCCCTCAATGACGTTGAGCACATTGAGAAAGCTTTTGGGAAACAAAATTCCTGAAGCTACAAAAATAATCAGAATGATCACCCCCGGGACAAAGATCTTTTTGTTGATCATCTCCCAGACGCCGGTCGTGACCGGCGCGTTTTGTTTCTCATGTTGGTTCATTGCGTCCTCTCTTATCGTCTTTGATTGTGTCTTTCGCCTTCCCTCACACTTTGCTGAGCATCATCTCGTCTCGGTCGACCGGTGCGATGATCGGCACATCGGCCACCTCGATGCGTTCGTAAGCCGTGCCAACGCGTTCGATGCTGCAGCAATAAATCGCGAAGAGCTCTTTATTGTCATCGACGACCATGCCGTGAACGCAGCCGCTTGGCGCGTAGAGCAAGGTCCCCGATTTGACCTTGTGGACCTCCGTCCCGCCGTACATCACGCCGCAGCCTTCAGTGATGTAGAAAATTTCCGCCTGTTCGTGATAATGGGGCGTGTAACGACAGTTCGGACGCGTCCGACAAAGACCCCACCACATTTCCTGGCAGCCCTTCACTTCATCAAAATGCGCCTGAAAGCGTTGGCTGCGCATGCCCTGCGCCGCTTCGACAATCACCCAGGGATCGGTATCCCCGGCCGTTGCCCAACGGCAACCCGTCGCTTCCGCGCCGGGACTCATCAAGTTAGACGGGCAGTTCGGCTGATAGTAATCGCGGGCCGTCTGTTCGTCCACCGGTTCGATCTTGAGGTCCTTTTCGCCGATGTCGTTATCCGTCGCGTAGCAGAATAAGAAGCGCACGCCCCGGTCGCCGGAGTGTTCATAGGCGTGGGGCAGACCCGCCGGAAAATAATTTGACGCGCTCTTTTCCAGCTGGAAGCGCTGACGGCCGAGGCGCGCCCAGACTTCCCCTTCCAAAATATGGGTGCAGCAGGCGAGGTTGGCCTTTTGCACCGGGATGTCCTTGCCCGGGTCGAGCTCCGCGACGCCGATATAAAACTCACTCTTGTCGTAATGGTTTTCGCTCAAGAGTTTTTTGATTCGAAAACCATCGCCGACTTCCTGCCAGGGCACGTCGTCCAGATGCGTCACAAATGCCCGTTTGTCTAATCCTTCCAATTTCCCCATGATAAAACCTCTCTTTCCATGTTTTTGGTATTTTCTCCGATGCTTCGATCAATGCCAATGCACCGGCCGCCAATGGTTTGATATTTTTATATCATCGCAAGGATTGTGCCAAAATTTTCAAAAACTCAAGAAATTTACAAAGTTATAAATTTTCTTTTATTTTTAATGGAGGTTGGAATTTTTCTATTAAAACTTTTGGCTCTTTATTTTTTGAATCCGGCTCTGCCCGCCCGACTCCCAAAATACCGCTCTGATTTCTGGCAGTTTGCGTCAATGCTTGCCAAAATCTATGGCAGTGCACCGCCTCCGGCGGTTTTTGCGTTTTCGGCCCAATCTTCGGGCGCCACCCGCCGCGGCCTGCACGCTTTTCTGGCAGGCCCTAAAATTCTTTGGAAATGATTTTCGATCTTCAAGCGGGCGGGGTATAATAAGGCCGGTCTCTATATAGAAAAAAAGAATGTGAGGTTAAACCATGAATCCACTCAAAGCATCTTCTGATCCCACTATTCTCGAAACCACCCGCACCCGCTTTGCCGGCGACCGCTACGCCACCGAGGTGACGGGCTGCGAGATCGCGGCCGTCGCCCCCGGCTACGCCAAGTGCCGGATGGCCGTCACGCCGGCGCACCGCAATGCGCTGGGCATCGTGATGGGCGGCGCGATCTTCACCCTGGCCGACTTCACCTTTGCCGTCGCCAGCAACACCGGTTTTCCCGACACGGTTTCCGTCGACGCGACCATCCATTATCTCACCGCCGCCCGGGGCAACTCCCTGACGGCCGAGTCCATTGCCGAAAAAAACGGCCGCCGCTCCTGCGTTTACCGCATCGTCATCACCGACGATACCGGCATTCACGTCGCCGACGTCACCGTCACCGGGATGCGCGTCGGCCCGCCGCCCACACAATCGTAGGCAATGCCCGTCAAAAGTCGAATAAGAAATCCATTCACGCTTCAGGACCTTCATGCCCATTCAACCCAGGCAAATTCCAAAAAGGTCCGCCACCGGGCCCGATGCCCCGCGCGCTGTCGCCGTCATCGGCGTCACCGGTATCGGATGCATTTTTCTGAAAAAGACCAATGCCGTTTTCCCATTGTGATATACTCAAAGGCATCCACACGAAATTGCCGGGCTGTTTTTAACCGCCCGAGAAAGGATCCCCATGCATCCGCAACACATGAAACTCATGCGCGCCGCCATTCAATACGATGCCGGCGATCCCAAACGCATCCAGCATTTTATCAAGGTTCACAGCTTCGCCGCCCTCATCGGCACCGCCGAGGACTTATCCAAGGCCGATTTATTCGTCCTCGAAACCGCCGCCATTCTCCACGATATCGGCATTCACCAGGCCGAGGCCAAACATCACACTTCTTCCGGCAAATATCAGGAGATCGAAGGGCCGCCCGTCGCCAAACAGCTCCTGCGAGACTGCGGCGGTTACACCGAAGAGCAAATCAACCGCGTCTGCTTTCTCGTCGGTCATCACCATACCTATACCGCCATCGACGGCCTGGATTATCAAATTCTGATAGAGGCCGACTTTCTGGTCAACCTTTACGAGGATGCGGCTTCGGTAGATGCTGTCGCCTCGGCGCGGCAGCGGATCTTTAAAACCGCAACGGGTCTGGCGCTTTTGGACGCGCTCTTTCCGCCCGCCGTCGGAGCGCCGCAGCGACCTTTAAACCCTTGAAGAATTGGCCGTTTTAAAGTATAATAATCCAATCGAAAACACCGGGGCACATCCCCGCGCAAAGGAGATCCCATGTCTGTCAAAGCCCAAGAACGCGTCTACAACAGCCAGCTGAGTGGCAAACTGGCCATTGCCATCGTCGCCGTCATCATCGCGATGATGACCAGCATTTCCATCTATATGCGCCGCCATCCGTCGAGCGTCCAAATCCTCGGTCTGGTTTCCGTGGCCATTATGCTGACGTCCCTTGTGCTGGTGCTGCGCTACGCCGATACCACCTACACCCTGCTGCTCACCCACGAACGCCTGGAATTTGAGCGCCGCGTCACTCTGCTCTACCACAATATTGTCGCAGAAATTCCCATCGCAAACGTCATCGGCGTTTGGGAAAAGGCCCGTTTTGACCGGCAGGATCAGGTGGACGGCAAGAAAGTGAGCTACACGGTTTCCCCCCGGGAGCTCACGCAGTTCCCTTCCTATGTGCTCCTTTATCGTAAGAAAGGCCAAACCTGCAGCGTTCATTTTCAGTGCTCCAAATCCTTCTACAACGCACTTCATAAATTAGTCCACTGATCAGCGCATTTTATCTGCGGGCCGGAGCTTTTCCGCCGCAGATATTTTTTACCCGCACACGACACACGATAAGACCTTCGGAGGCTAACGATGAAAATGCTTCACACCGGCGACTGGCACATCGGCCGCCACCTCAATCAACATGCGCTCCTTGAGGATCAGCGCCACACCCTCGGGCAGCTTTTGACCCTCATCCGCCGCGAACAGCCCGATGTCCTCATCGTAGCCGGCGATCTTTACGATCGGGCCCTGGCACCCCGGGAAGCCATGACCCTGGTCGATACCATCCTCACCGAGGTGGTGCTCGACCTGGCCATTCCCGCCATTGTCATCGGCGGCAATCACGACGGCCGCGAACGTCTGGATTACGGCTCGGCCATTCTGCGGCAGAAGGGGCTCCACATGATCGGCACCTATCGGCCGATCGTCACCCCGATCCTGCTCACCGGGAAAGGCGATGCCGCCCCGGTTGCCTTCTGGCCCGTGCCCTTTGTCAAGCCAGTGGAATACCGCGATCTCACCGGCAGCGAGAACATCCCGGACTACAACGCCATGTACCGCGAAATCGTCTCTGACATCACCGCGCGCATGAACCCCGACATCCCCAACGTGCTGGTGACCCACGGCCTGATTCTCTCCGGCGTTCCCCAGGATGGGGACATTGACGACTCGGTGCGCCCCATTGAAATCGGCGGCGTTTCCTACGCGGATGCCAGCCTTTTTGACGCCTTTGATTATGTCGCCCTCGGCCATCTGCACCGTCCCCAGAAAGTCGGGAGCGATCGCATTCGCTACGCCGGTTCCCTGCTCAAATATTCTTTCTCCGAGGTCGATCAAAAAAAATCTGTGACGCTGGTCGATCTCGACGTTCGCAATCGACAGGCGCCGCCCGCCATCACCGCCTTTCCCATCGCGGGGCTGCGGGATCTGCGCGTCATCCGCGGCACCTTCGACGAACTCACTAGTCTCTCGGCCTATACCGCTCCGCACCGCGACGACTATCTGCGGGTCATCCTCACCGATAAAGTCCGCGTGCCGAACCCCATGGAGGGTCTGCGTCGAGTGTATCCCAACGTGCTGGAAATGGGCTACGAAAGCAGCCGGAGCCTGGACGGGGGCGGCCGCCAGCAGCGCATCAAAGAGCATCTCGAAAACCCGATGACCCTGCTCGTCGATTTTTATCAGGCCATTCGCGGCGAAACGCTGCCCGAGGCCGAAAGCGCCCTTGCCCGCGAATTATTCGACCAGATTTCGGAGGATGACGATGCGACCGCTTAAACTCACCATGACCTGTTTCGGTCCGTTTCTGTCCGAAACGGTGGACTTCACGGCCCTGGGCGACCGCCTTTTTTTGATCTCGGGGCCCACCGGCAGCGGCAAATCCACCATTTTCGACGGCATTTGCTACGCCCTTTACGGCGAAACCAGCGCCTTGGAGCGCCGGCCCCAAGCCATGAAAAGCGACTTTGCCAATCCCGGTAAAACCTGCAGCGTGACGCTCACCTTTGCCGCCGGCGACAGGACCTACCGCATCCGACGCCAGCCCAAGCAGGAGATGTTCAACCAACCTCAGACGCGGATCATCAGCCGTGCCGCCGAGTGCGAGCTTTGGCAAATCACAACCGCCGATGATGGCGGGACGCAGGAGACCCTGCTCGCCAGCGCGGTAAAAACATGCAGCCAAACCGTCCAGCGGATTCTCGGTCTCACAGCCACCCAGTTCCGGCAGATCGTGATGCTGCCCCAGGGGCAATTCAGCCGGCTGCTCAAATCCGGCGAGAATGAACGCATCGCCCTGCTCAAAACCCTCTTCGCCATGAATTATTACAAAGCATTTGAGCGCCGGGTGGAAGAAGCCCACAACAAGGCCAACGCCCGGATTCAAACCATCGATGACGCCATTGTCCTCGAGATCGGCCATCTGGAAGCCGCGCCCGAAAGCGCCTTCGCAAAGCGTCTCGCTGCCGACCATCCCGAAGGTTTGGATGCGGCGGTCATCGCCGATCTGATGACGGCCGCCGCCTTGAGCAACGAGCGCGATCACTTGGAAAAGAAACGTCTGACGCGGGAGCTCGCCCTCGCTACGGCCGCGCAAACCGCCGTCGCCGGACGCCTGGCCACCGGGGAAGCTTTGCTCCAGCGCTTTGAACGCCGTGAACAGCTTTTGCGGCGCATCAACCAGCTCGAACATCAGCAGGCAAAGATGGATGCCAAGCGCCAAAAGCTTACCGAATGGCGCCGAGCGGCATTGGTGCGCCCTCTGGAGACGGCCAGCCGCCGCGCCCAGGACGCTTTTCAAAAGGCCAGGGACCGCGAAAATCGGTGCATCGCTGCGCTCCAATCCCATCAGTCACAGCGGAATCGCCTTCAAGCCGCCCTGACCACCACCAGCGACCCGCATTTTGATGTCACACTGGAGCGTCTGCGCGAACAGGCCGCTCGGCTAAAGGCCGCCCAACCCGCACTGGCCAGCTGGCAACAGGATCAAGAGCACATCGCTGACCTCCGCGCCCAAATTGAGCACCTGAATCCCAGGGCAGAACAAACGGCACAGCTTCAAACCCGTCAGGAATCCCTGCAAAAGGCCATCGATGCCCTGCAGCAGACCGCCAGTGACGAACAGCGCGCCGCGCTGCAGCTGGCCGATCAGATCCCCACGGCCGCCGGCCGGGTGGATGCCCTTAAAAATCTGCGCCCGCTTTACGCCGATGTGACGGCCAATGACGCCAAAATCGCCGCCATCACCGATGAAAAACGACAATTAGAAAACGCCATCGCCCAAGCGGAGCACGAACACCAGCATCTCCAGCAAAAGCGTTTGGCAGCTGCTGCCGGTGCGCTCGCCCAAACCCTGACGGACGGCACGCCCTGCCCCGTCTGCGGGGCGGCGCACCATCCCCAGCCCGCCGCCGAAAGCGAAGCCGCCTCCCGCATTCGCAAGGACATCGACGCCTGCGACGCCCGTCTGGCCGATTTAAAGGGCCGCCTCGCCGCCGACGATGAGCAGCACCGCTTTCTCGTGGACCACAACGTCGAAGCCCAAGAGCGCCTGCTCGCCCTGTGCATGGAAAACGGCCTGGCCCTCGACACATTAACGCCGGACACCCTCGATGCCGAAGTTCAGCTCGCCGTTAACACCCATCAGGCTCGGCAAGAAGCGCTCGCCCAAAGCCGTGCGGCCATCCACAACACCCATCAGCAGCTCAAACAGAAGCGCGAGGCCTTCGCCCAAGTGCAAAGCGAGCTGGAGCGGGCCGCCGCGGCGCTGGCCCGCAAGAGCGAGCTGCAAAGTGAACTGGCCCAGCGCGCCGGCGCGCTCGCCGTCGTCGAGCAACAATTGCGCGCCCTCTTCCCGCGGCAGGACGATCTGGCCGATCTGCCGGCGGCCTTTGCTCAAAAGCTTAATCAGTGCGAATCCAAAATCCGGCAAATGACAGACCGGCGCGAGGCCCTCAACGCACAGCGGGAGGCCATCGAAAAGCAAATCGCCGCTTCAGAAGCCGCCCTTCACGCTGCCGCCGACCAAACCGCCCAGGCCGAGGCCGCCGCCAGCCGCGAACACAAGACCTTCTTAGCGGCGCTCACAGAGCATCAGCTGACCCGCAAGCGTTACCAGGCTGGGCGCGCGGTCAAGGCCGAGGCTGTGGAGCGCGCTCAAAACGCCATTTCGCAATTCGACGAAGCGGTGACAAGTTGCCGCGCAGAGCTGCGCGCCCTCACCGAAGAACTCGCCGGTCGGCGCCGGCCGGATCTCGAGGATGACCGTCTTCGCAAAACCCGTGCGGATTATTGGGTGGAGCGGGTGCGCCATGCTGCTCAGACGGTGACCACAAGGCTGGATCACAACCGCCGCCAGGAAGAGCGCATCCGCCGGCAGCAACGGGCCCGGAGCGCAGCCCTCGAACGCCAAAAGTGGACGAGCGATCTCTACGAAACGGTGAAGGGCAAGGTCAGCGGCTGCCCCAAGATCAGCTTCGAACGCTATATTCTCTCGGCCTATCTGCAGGATATCCTTATCTCCGCCAACGTTTTTCTCGAAGATATTTCCGACAGCCGCTACCACCTGACCCTCGCCGACGATCCGATGCAAAAACAGAATCGCGGCCTGTCCATCGCGGTGTATGACGACTTCACCGGCAAGGCCCGCACCGCCGATTCCCTTTCCGGCGGGGAAACTTTTATGGCCGCACTGTCGATGGCGCTGGGCCTGTCCGATATGGTGCAAAGCGAGAGCGGCGGCATCCGCCTGGACACCCTCTTCATCGACGAGGGGTTTGCGACGCTGGACGCCGATGCCCTCGACAAGGCCATGGATTGCCTGAGCCGTCTGCAGCGAAACGGCCGCACCGTCGGCATCATCTCTCATGTCCGGGAATTGCTCGAGGTGGTTGACGATAAAATTCTGGTCGAAAAAACCGAGGCCGGCTCCTATATCCGCGTTCTGCCGGCGTGAGGGTTTGCTTGCATCTTTGCGGCGCTTTTGATACCATACCATATGTTTTTATATTGATGATTGCAAAAACACGAAACGGAGCCTTTCATGAACGTAACCAAAGCCATGCGCAAAGCTTCCTTCTCACCGGCGCGCAAACGCATGAGCCTCGCTTTTCTCATTCTCGACCTGCTTTATATCGTTTTGGGATTTTCCTGCTTCTATTACCGCAGACTGCCCGTTGTGTTTAAAAACCTGCTGCCTCATATGTGGCTCGTGCTGATGGCATTGGCCCTGATCGTGGCCTGCATCGCCATCTTCGCCGTCTCCGAATACGACGTAATGCGCGGCTGCCTGGGCGAATCCGTCATCCTCGCCGTAGAGGGCGTGTGGTTTGGCGCTGCAGCCACGGGCTCCACGATGCTCACCCGATCGCCGAACACCGTGGTGCAGCTCTTCTTTATGATCGGGTTCGGCTGCTTTCTCATCTTGAATCTGGCCTTTCACATCGATCTCATCTGGTACCGCCCGATTATGCAGTTCTTAACCGGCGGTCGGTCGAAAACCGCCGAAACCGCAGCCACCCCCAAAACAGCCGCTCCGTCTCCCCGCGTTTATCCCCCGAGCGATATCAAGCATCGTCGCGCCGCGCGCAAAGCCTATTACGCACAAAATCGCACTGGCCAGCAGCCGCCGACCCCAGTAGCTCCCAAAGCCGAGTCGGCCCGGCCCCAACCAGAGATCCAGGTGGTCAGACAGCCGACCGAGGCTGCCGATGCTACCCGCGTCCTACCAAATCTGTCCGCCAATCCAACCGCTCGAAAGACAGCCGCCTCCAAATCGTCCAGGCCGATGGCACCGCCGCGCCGGGCGCGCTCCTCAAAGGTCAGGCCCCACACATCGACCAAACCGGCTAAAGCTACCCGCACCTTTTCTAAAAAACCGGCGGCCGGCAAACGCTCTGCTGCCAATTCCTCGGAGATTGCCGACAATGCCGGCTTGTTCATCCGCTCCAAAGAACGAGTCTACCGCCATGTGGATCGGGAAAAATAAAAAACCTTTTATTATGTAAAAAGTGCAACGGAAAATTCCGCCGCACTTTTTACTATTTCTGTAGCAGAAATAATTTTTAAAATTTACCTTTGCATATCATAATTTATAAAAATAGACCCTGTCTATTGCTATCAGCAAAATTAAGTTCCCACCAAAGAACCATTATCTGGCTATAACCTTCAGAGTATTAGAACGTCGCAGGTTAATACCATAACAACTGGCGATATGAAAACTGACTGTGATTATTATACACATTTTTCTCTCGATATCTTGCCATCACAACCTTCATAAACTCTATCCCATCCACTTAAAACGGAAAACAGAAGAACACAAAACAAAATCATCGGATAAAATGCTCCACTAAATATCTGATATGGATGTTACGTTAGGGAGATAACTATTTTCTTTAATCAGCGGTTGAAGGACCGATGTCGAAATAAAAATAAAGGCACTAATAAACGAAAGAATCGCAGGAAATGTATTTGCAAAACCAGAAAGTATATTCGCACGACGATAGGGGTGAATATTATGCTTAGCTCCCAGTTCATCAGCAATTGGCCCAAAAGTAAGAACTGATGCACTTGTCACTCCTCCAAGAAGTATTGTTGCAATAAATGAGTCAAAAGCAATAAGCAATTCTGCACCTTTTTCAGTTCTGGCAAAAGAACTGCTGCAAATATTTTGAATCGTCCGATCCAAAACACCGCTGCCATCCAACACTCCCATTGCTCCGAAGAGAGCAATGCAAAACAAACACGTCCTTATCATGCCGATAAAACCATCATAAAAGAACCCTGTTGCTTTTCCGCCATCAAATCCGAGAATAGCAAACAATCCGGATGTATGCGATACAAGGCCAATAACAATACCTGTCATTAGCCCAGTTGTCACGGCTTTAAAAATGCTTTGAGTTTTAGATAGATACAAACAGTAAACAAACAACCGGTATCAACATAATAAGACCTTTAGGATCCATATTACTCCGAAGTATTTTATCGGCTCCCATCAATTGCGTTGTTCCGCCACCACCACCAAATATTACAAAAAGAACTAGAGCGATAACACCTGCAATAATCGCATATTTAAGCCGATATTCTACAGTTCCTCCAATGTCCGTATTTTCTTTTTTTTATATCGAAACCTTTGATTTGTTGTTAAAGCAATCGTCACATCAGAAATAGGTGCTAAATTATCACCAAAAATAGCTTCGGAAAGAATGGCTCCTGCTAATACCCCGGGATTTCCACCCATTAAAACACCCGCTGGAAACAAGATGGGAAATACCGTTGAAAGCGTTCCAATAGAAAATCCTGCTGCCGATGTAATCAAACACGACGCAAGAAATGTAAAACCAGTAAAAACGCCACCTGTTATGCCAATATGATACGCAAGCCATACAAACCCGTTTGACACACCACTAACGGCCATCAATTTCGTGAACATCCCGATAACTAAAAGAATGACCACAATACTAATAGATGTTGGACTGCCAATTCCAGCAATAACCGCGTTCCAATATTCTTCATAAATCTTTGAAAAAGCGCTCCAAAAAGAAGACCTGTGATCCCCCAACAGCAAGAACATTCATATCAAAAACTTTAAAAATCACAAAATACGTTACGCAAAGGATCAAAAAGATAATCATCGGAACGAAGGCAAAGAAGGCAGTTCCTCTAAACCGAACTTGATATTCATCCGTTTTGTTCATGACCGCACTCCTTTCTTTCTGGCTAACTTCCGAAATGTATCTGACATGTGCTCAAATGCCGCATAGCAGTCTTTATCTCTTGAAAACACAGCAAAAATAACCCTCAAATATCCATTTCCCTGATCTCCATAAAATCTCCCATCATTACAATTTACAAACGCTCCTTTATACCAGATAATTTACAATCTCAGACGATTCTTCAAGCCTCTTTGCATTAATCCAGAAATAAAATCCCGCTTCTGGCATCCGAACTGAAGTCCCTGAAATTTGGTTAAACAACTTGTATTCATATCGACGCCGCCTATCATATTTTTGAAGATAGCTTTGAATAAAACTATCATCTTCAAATGCTGGAATGACAGCCTTCTGCGCTATTGTGCTTGCTGCACCTTGAACGCTGACGGCTGAACCATACATTTTATCCATAATGACATCGTTTGTATATGTCTAACCAACTCGAAACCATTTAATCCCACACCTTTTGATACTGAACAAACCGTTACGGTCCTTTCCCACATACCTGGGATCTGAGCCATATTTACCATTTGATTCTCATCAAAAAACAAATTGGGTGAACCCTTACGTTCCACAACAATCATCATTCGAGGCACAAACAAAAAAAGTATTGGTGCTTTTATATAAATTTTTATCTTGGAACACCTCTCATCAATTTAATTTCAGACATGATGCCTGAACAAGTGCTGCCATTCACAGATGAACACTTTATAACAGATCCCGACTTCGTTGAAATTGAGCTGAAAAATGCCCACGAACAGATACGAAAAAGCAATTCTATCACTGCTTCTCAAAGGAAAAAAGAGATCATTCGTATCCTGTATTCCAAAAATGTTTTTTCCATCAAAAAATCCGTTGAGCAAATGGCAAATGCATTGAATATCTCTATTAATACCGTCTATTTCCGTTTAAGAAATATTGCAAAAGAAACGAGCTGATTATCTCACGTAATTTCTTTAGTAGAATTAGCGTTGCTAAAATGTTAATGCCTAAATTTTTCATAATATATAAGCTCTACCAAACTTTAAAAATAAAATACAGTATAAAACGCACAAGATCGTATAAATCAAAAGCTATTCAATAAAAGTCAAAAGCAACTTCGGAAAGAAAGAGAGAGATTATTTATTTTTCTTTTTAATATTTCACGCCATGTTAAAAGTTAGAACATATTTTTACTTGATAAGTGGTTAATAAATCAACAACTTACGGTTACAAATTTAATAATATCATCTGCGTACCTAGTCGCATTTCGTCGAAAATCTCAAATGACAGTCAACCAAAAAATACCACCACCAAATCGCTAGACTCAAAACCCAACGATTCGGTAATGGCATTTAAAACTATTTATCTGTATTCTATTATTGATCCTTCAGCAGCCCGATGGCCCGGCTCGTCCCGATGCGTTCGCATCCGGCATCTACAAAGGCTCCCAGATCCTCAACCGTGCTGATCCCGCCGGCCGCCTTCATTTTCACCTTTGGCCCGATGTGCTTTTTAAAGAGACGAATGTCTTCAATCGTCGCGCCGGCCGGACCGAATCCCGTGGACGTTTTAATAAAGTCCGCCCCGGCGTTCGTCACCAATTCGCAAACCTTGATTTTTTCATCCTCTGTCAGATAACAGGTTTCCACGATCACCTTGAGAATCTTCCCCTGGGTTGCTTTCCGCAGTGCGGCAATTTCCTGTTCGACAAAATCATAATCCCCGGCTTTCATTGCCCCGATATTGATCACCATGTCAATTTCTGACGCGCCTTCGCGAATCGCCTCTTTGGCTTCAAAAACCTTCACTGCCGTCGTGTTGTAGCCATTGGGAAAACCGATCACCGTGCAGATATTGAGATCCGGATAGGTTTCGTGCGCTTTCTTCACAAAGGACGGCGGAATACACACCGACGCCGTGTGATATTTGAGCGCGTCCTCGCAAATGGGAATCATGTCTTCCCAGGTCGAAAACGGTTTGAGCAGAGTGTGGTCACATCTGCTGAGAATTGCTTGTTTATCCATGTTTTCCTCGGTTCTATTTCATTTTTATTGATCCGGTCCTTTATTCAGCCATTTCATGCATCATGCTCTTTAAATTGGCATACAGTTCCTGATACTTTTTAAATACTTTTTCATATTGTGCGTGGACATCCATATCCGGTTCGACCGTATAGGCCATTTGCACCATGCCGTCTGTCGCTTCATCAAAGCTTTGATAAATCCCGGTTCCGACAGCGGCCACAATACAACAGCCGAGACCGCCCGCGCTGGGATCCACAGTCACAATAATCGGTTTGCCGGTGGCATCCGCGATGATCTGCATCCAGGTGGCGTCTTTCGTCACGCCTCCGCATCCGACAATCATATCGATTTTTTCGCCTTGCTTGTCAAAATTGTCAATGATGTTTTTCGTCCCAAGAGCAACCGATTCAATCAAGGCACGATAAATATGTGCTTTGGTATGACTGAGCGTTAACCCATAGATCACACCCTTTGCGTTTGGATCTTTATAGGGTGTCCGATTCCCCTGAAAGAAATCAAGCGCCACCAGCCCATCGGATCCCGGCGGAATATCCTTGATCATTTCGTTAACCGCTACATATGGATTGTCCAGTTTGTCAAAGCCCCATTCTTTTAAATACCATTTCACGATGGAGCCGGCCGAAATCTGCCCGCCTTCCAGAATGGCGAGCCCCGGAACGATTGGATTAATATACGGTCCCCAAATGCCGGAAAGTTCTTTTTGCTCTTTCGAAAAGCAAAGCTGCACAAAGCTTGTCCCCATGATCATAGCCAAGCGTCCCGGTCTCGAAACCCCCATGCCGAGCATGCCGATATGGGCATCAATGCCGCCTTCCACCACCAGCATTTCCGGATTCAAGTCATACTTTTCCGCAAAATCACGGTCGATTTTACCGATGGGCTCGCCCACATTTTTAACATCGGTCACTAGAATCTCTTCATAATCTTCCAGACCAATTTGTTCGAAGAAATCCTTTTGCCAGCCGCCGTGCCCATCAACGTAGTTCCACTTACAAGCCGCCTGACAAATGGATGTGGCCCATTTTCCGCCTGTCAGCTTATAATTCATCCAATCCAGCTGTTCAATAATCTTATAAGCTTTCGCATAGACTTCCGGTTGATGTCGTTTAATCCAAAGAACTTTTGGAATCATCCATTCGACGGATTCTTCACCGCCACAGTATTTCAAGCAGGGATGATGCGTCGCATTGCAGATCTCCATTTCTTCCACCGCACGGGTATCCATCCACATAATTGCATTCTGGAGCGGCTCGCCGTTTGCGTCGACAGGAATGACCGTCGACGAAGTGGAACAGACCGAGATCCCAACAATGCTATAGCGCACCCCCATCGAAAGATGATCCGCCACCTGTTTAACCGCTTCATTAAAACATGACCACCAGTCCTGCGGCTTTTGTTCGGCTCTGCCCGGTTTTGGATAAACGGTCTGATACGCCTGTTCGTTCGCAGCTACCACATTCCCGCTGATATCGGTCACCACAACGCGAACACTCTGTGTTCCCGTATCCACACCCATAAAATATTTTGCTTCGTACATAATATCCCCCCTTCTTATTTACACCTGTCCCCAGGGATAAATCATAATCTTATTAAAGAAATAATGCCCCGCGTCGATCTTTTCAAAGATCTCCGGCACTTCTTCTAATGTCAACCGATGGCTGATGATATCCTTCGCCGTCATCCCCCGGGTGTACATCTTGAGCGACTCGGTCCAGTCTTCGCCCGGATAGGGATCGGTGAAGGAATTCCAGGACCCGGCCAGCTCGATCTGCCCGCGCATCAGCGTGTCCACTTCCTGTTCCGAAAGATCGAGACCCTTGTGGGAAATCCCGAGGAACACCACCCGGCTCATCTTGCTCGCCATCATAACGGCCTGCTTCTGGGCCGCCGGCGCCCCGGAAAAGTCCACCACCACATTGGCACCTTCGCCGTCGGTGGCCACTTTGACGGCCGCTACCGGGTCGGCGTTCAACGAATTAACCGCCACATCGGCACCGACCTTCTTGGCAATCTCGAGCTTTTTGTCCCACACGTCGACGGCGATGATTTTTTTCGCGCCCTGCATATGCGCGATCTGCACGGCAAACAGGCCGATGGGCCCGGCACCCACCACGGCCACCGTGTCTCCCGCTCTGAAATGGCCGCGGTTGATCAGCCCGTGCCAGGCGTTAGCGCAAGGGTCAAGGGTCGCCGCATCTTCGTAGGAAACGCCGTCCGGCACCTTGAGCAGGTTCGTCTGCTTGACGCTGACGTATTGCGCATAGGCACCGTCCCGCCGCGAGCCGTAATAATCGTAGTCTTCACACAAAGAATAAATCCCTTTCTGGCACCATTCGCAATGCCCGCAGGGAATCAGCGGCGGCACCACCACGCGATCGCCGGCTGCAAAGCCTTTAACGTCTTCGCCGACCGCTTCGATTTCGCCGGCAAATTCATGCCCGCAGATAATCGGGGATACATGGGCGCCATAGGTTAAAATCCGGGGAATATCCGAGCCGCACACCCCGCAGGCCATCACCTTCACCATGGCCTCATCCGGCCGCATCTCCGGCTTCGGCACCTCTTCCACCCGCAAATCCTTCGGCTCGTACATCCGCACTGCTTTCATTTTGGTCCTCCTTGCATCCATGCGTTAATCATTTACGATCATATAAACCGTTCCGTAACTTATTTTCATTATAGAAGCTCCTGCTTACTTTGTCAATTGTTTTACCGTTAATTTTTTACGTTCGTAAATATTTTCCTAAGCTTTGCAATTTTATGCTATACTCAATTTGGAGGTATTTTTCAAATGAACACCATTCTGACAACCATCCGAACCAAATACAACACCCTGTCCAAAACGCAGAAGGTGATCGCCGATTTTATTCTGCAAAACGCATCGCGCATCCCGCTGCTGTCCATTACCGAGGTGGCCCGGGCCTGCAATACCAGCGAAACCACGGTCATGCGCTTTCTCAAAAAACTGGACTACAATTCCTATCAGGTCTTTAGGGTGAATATCGCCCAGGAGACCACAGACGATCCCAGCACATCCATCAACGACGAGCTCAGCCGCCACGACAATCTCGAAACCATCAAGCACAAAATCATCAGTCACACCTTAACTGCCATTCACGACATCGATGTGTTGCTGCCGGAAAAAATCCTGACTCAGGCAATCGATGCCATCCGCTCTGCCGGCCGGCTGCTCATTTACGGCGTCGGCGCGTCCGGCGCCATCGCTTTGGATGCCTACCATAAATTCGGCGGCATCGGCCTGGACGTGCGCACCTATCCGGATCCCCATCTGATGAACATCACCTGTTCCCACGCCGCGCCGGACGATTTAATGCTGGCCATTTCCCACACCGGCGAAAGCAACGAAGTGCTCCATGCGGTGCGCATCGCGGGAGAGCGCGGCACCACCGTCATCGGCCTCACCAGCTTTGCCAATTCCACCCTGGCCAAGCTTTCCGACCTCTACCTGCTCAGCTCCACCAACGACAAGAAATATCACTCCGAGGCCATGGCCTCCCGCATCGTCCAGCTCACGATTGTCGATATTCTCTATACCGCCACCTTCATGCAGGATCCAGAACATTATTATCAAGCACTGAACGCGTCGCGCATCGCCGTCTCCCACAATAAAACCTGAGCTGCGCCGCGCGCTTTTTTGTCTTGGCATTTTAAATTTTCATGCCCATTTTAAGGCCATGCGTTATACTGAAACCGCACTAAAAAGAAGTGAGGAAACCCCATGAACCCCATGCACTTAGACCTGACCCTCAAGGCGAGCCAGCAGCTTGCCATGACGCCGCAAATGCAGACAGCCATCCAACTGCTTCAGATGAACAGCCTGGAGATCAAAGACTACCTGTCCCAAGCCATGCTCGAAAATCCCATGCTCGCCTTCGGGGATGAGACCGATCCCGCCGAAACGAACGACAACATCGACTGGCAGGATTATTTTGCCCAGATGGATGCCGCGCCGACGGCCCGGGAGGAAGCCTGCCCGCCCGAGGAGCCTTACCGCCCCGAAGCCTCGCGCAAACCGGTCGCCACGCTGGCAGAACATCTGCTGCTGCAGCTCCATACCAAAGGCGATATTGACACGGCCATCGGCGAATACATCATCGGCTGCATCGACGCCGACGGTTATCTTTCAATGGATTCAGACGCCGCCGCCCGAAAGCTTAACGTCTCCCCGGCAGCCGTCGACGACGCCCTCGCCGCGATTCAAACCTTCGACCCCGCCGGCGTCGGCGCTCGTAATATCGGCGAGTGTCTTTCCATCCAGCTCAAGCAGCTGGAGCTGTGGACGCCGGAGGGCCAGATGCTCCTAGACGAACACCTTTTGGATGTGGCCAACAATCAATTTAAAAAAGTGGCCGCCGCCACCGGCATTCCTGCCGACAAAATCACCCGGTTCAAAATGCTGCTGACCGAGCTCAATCCCCGGCCCGGCGCCGCCTTTGATCCCGAAGAACCGGTGGATTACATCATCCCCGACGGCAGCATCCAATGGGTCGACGGGGAACTTTTGATCCACATCAACGAGATCAGTTCCCCGCGTCTGACTTTAAGCCGTTTCTATCGCCGCATGCTGGATCACCCCGATTCCCCAGAGACCAAAGCCTATTTGGAAGATTGTCTGAACAAGGCCCGTTTGATTATCCAATGCATCGACATGCGCCGGGAGACCATCCGCAAAATTCTCACCGGCATCGCCACCTATCAGATCGATTATTTCTTCAGCCGCTGCCGCTGCCTCAAACCCATGACCCAAAGCCAGATCGCCGAGATGGCCGGCGTGCACGCGTCCACGGTCAGCCGGGCCATCCGCGGCAAATACGTGCGCACACCCCGCGGCACCGCAAGCCTCAAATCCTTCTTTAAGCGCGGTTACGAAAGCGATCTCGGCGAACTTTCCGTCGACGGGGTCAAGGCCCAGCTGTCGGCCTGGATCCGGAGCGAGGATCCCGCCCATCCGCTGAGCGATCAGGCCCTGACTGACCGCCTCAACGAGCACGGCTGTGCCATTGCCCGGCGCACCGTCGCCAAATACCGCGAATCGCTGGGCTTGCCGGGCGCCGCCGGACGCAAACAGCCGCTCAAGCATTAAAAAAAGAGCAATGATCGTCGTCATTGCTCTTTTTGATGGCTGCTGCCTTTATAGATCCAAATTTTTCAGATAGGCCATGAAGCGTTCGCCGACCCCGGGCGTCCGCAGGCCGTATTCCACCGTCGCTTCAAGAAAGCCCAGCTTGTCGCCGACGTCATAGCGGCGGCCGGCAAAATCATAGGCCACCATATCCTGGCGGCGGGCCAGCTTTTTCAGACCGTCGGTCAACTGGATCTCGCCGCCGGCGCCCCGGCCGGTGTGCTCGAGAATTTCAAAAATCTCCGGCGTAATGATGTAGCGCCCGAGAATCGCAAGATTGCTCGGCGCTTCGTCAATGGCCGGCTTTTCCACCAGGTCCTTGACCTGATACACATAGTCGGTGATGGCCTCGCCGGAGACAATCCCATATTTGTCCACTTGATCGTCCGGCACCGTCTGCACGCCGATCACCGAGGCCTGATATTTGTCGTAAACGTCGACCATCTGCTTGAGGGCCGGCTTCTCGTCGTTGTACACAATGTCGTCGCCCAGTACCACGGCAAAGGGCTCGTCGCCGACAAATTCCCGAGCGCAGAGCACCGCGTGGCCCAGCCCCTTGGCCTCGCCCTGGCGAATGGTGTAGATATTGGCCATCTCGGTGATGTTCTCCACCATCTTGAGCTCGGCGTTCTTGCCCTTCATCCGCAGGTTAAATTCCAGTTCCGGCACATGGTCGAAGTGATTGATGATGATGTCCTTGTTGCGCCCGGTGATGATGAGGATATCGGTGATGCCTGAGGCCACAATTTCCTCGACGATGTATTGAATCGTCGGTTTGTCCACAATGGGCAGAATTTCCTTGGGAACCGATTTGGTCACCGGCAAAAACCGCGTGCCGAGGCCCGCCGCCGGAATAACCGCTTTTCTGACTCTTTTTGTCATCGCTTGCTCCTTTGTCGTCGATCCGCATTGGATCTTTTTCCGTTATGATTTTTGATTGTATCACGCCGGTTTCAAACTTTGCTTAAGCCTTGGCCGGCGCCGTCTCGAGCAGCGCGCGGTAGCTAAAGCCAAGGCGCTCCGCCTTTTCCCGATCGAAGGCTGAAGCCCCGTCGAGGATCAGGGCGCCGCGCATTCGAGTTTTAAGCGCCGGACCGAGCCCCCGGCTCATGCCCGGCCAACGTCCCAGGGTGATAAGCACATCGGCGCCGCGGGTGGCCTGAGCCGCCGATGTGCAAAATGCGAAGGCATCCCGCACCCGGTGCAGCCGCCACTTGGCCTGATCCGCTCCCCAGGGCAGATAAAGCCGAAAGGGTTTCGGGCGGCCCGCCGCCGGCGGATGGTCTTCAAAATCGGCCGCAAGCGCCTTCAACACTTCGATCCCCGGAGTTTCCCGCAGGTCATCCGTCCCCGGCGAAGGGGCCAAGCCCAGCACCGCCACCACGGCGTCTTCCGGCAGATGCGCCAGCTGCTCCTTAAGCCACTGCGTGCAGCGCTTGGTGTGAGCTGCGCTGCCGGCGGTGACCGCCGCCGTTAATGTCGGCGTCAGGCCATTCTGCTTGAACAATGCAGTTAACGCTGCCGTCTCCGCGGGCAGGCGTTTTCCGCCGACGCCGATGCCGCCGCGGCGCGCCGCAATGCGGCCGCGCCGCCGGGGCTCCGCCACTTCCAAAATAGCCGTCAATGCACGGCTGTCCGCCTGCATCGTCTCTGCCAGAGCACTCATCGCCTGCCCATAGGCCTGGCGCAGAGCCACCAGGCCACTGTCGGCAAAGGCCGCGAGTTCCGCCGTCGCCCAGCTGCAAAACTGTCGCCGCTTGCCAGTGGGATCCAGCGCATCCAGCACCTTGATCAGGCTGGCCGGAAGTTCGGCCGCGGCATCGGCCCGTCCCACCACCAGCGGATCCTGCCGGCGCATGGCTGCCACCATCTGCCCGTCATTAAAAAGCTCCGGCATCGCGACGACGCTCACACTCGGCATGGCGTCATCCCGTTCGGCCAGTGCCGTATCGGCAGCCTGCTGCAGCTTTTCGGCCATTCCCGGAGGCAGCGCCGATTTGATCGCCAGCACCCGATCCCCCGTTGCCTGGCCGGCCACCTGGCGCACGACCGAGATCACAAACCGCGGGGAGGGTAATCCGTCTTCCTCCGCCGGTGTCATGCAGCTAATCCCGATCACCGGGCATTCGCGGATCACCTGCCGGGGCTGCTCGCAAAAGCGCAGCCGGCCGGCTTCAGTCATCGCCTGCACCAGTGCGGCCAGTTCCGGCTCCGCGCCGGGCAGGTGCATTTCTTCCAAAATCCCGGCGGCCACTTCTTCGTCCACATCCGTCGCGAGCACGTTCAGGCCGGCTTCAGCCAGCACGGCAGCCCAGGCCAGGCCGGTCACTGTCAGGCCGATCACGCCCACTTCTGGCGCCGGCGCTTCTTTTCGTTTCCAGTTCATGGTTTCTCCCCATTCTTTATATCATCATGCTCTGATTATAGCACAGGACCGTGGGATGTCGGCAAATAATTGCCTGGCTGCTCCGCCGTGGGCGCACAAAAAAATCCCCCTGCCGCCGCAGAGGGGGAACCTGATGGTCAAAAACTGCTAACAGGTATATTTTTCTTCAATTGCCGTGATTTTATCGAGCCGCTTCTGATGGCGCCCGCCCTCAAAGGCCGTGGTCAGCCAGGTATCCACGATATCCAGCGCCAGTGTCTCGCCGACAATGCGCCCGCCCAGCACCAGCATATTGGAGTTGTTGTGCTGTCTGGACAGCCGGGCCATGGTGCTGTCGGTGCACAGCGTGCCCCGGATCCCCGGCACCTTGTTCACCGAGATGCAAATACCCAGACCGCTGCCGCAGATGGCAATGCCCCGTTCTGCCTCTCCGGCGGCCACCGCTTCCGCCACCGCAAGGCCGTAATCCGGATAGTCCACCGATTGTTCATCCGCACATCCCATGTCGATCACCTCGTGGCCCCTGGCTTTCAAATGAGCGGTGACCGCCGCTTTCAGGCGAAAGCCGCCGTGATCAGAACCAATTGCTAGTTTCATTTTATCATCTCCTTTCTGTTTCAGTGCCCTCATTATATCAAATTCCCCGATGCCCAGTTGGCTTTCGACTCTTCTTTGTCATGATTTCTGTCCCGGCGCGTCGTCATTCAGCGCCTGCAGCGATTTTTCCACATAAATCTTGTGGGCGATGGCCACGACAATATTGCGCAGCAGAATTTTTTCCGGCGCTTCCTCCGCCCCCCGCGGCGACGGCGCAGCACCCGGCGGCGCTTCAATGTCGAAAACTGCATCCAGTTGATTTTTCAGGGAGCGGCACAGAAAAAGATAGGCGGTTTTCGTGTCGTAGGTTTCCTGCTGAATATCGATCAAGCGGCTGATGTTCTCAATGGATAGAATGGTTTTCGCCACCGCGATGAAAATCAAATGGGCAATCTGATTCCGATAATATTGTTTTTTAACGGGCTTTTCCACCAGGCCTTTTTTCACGTAGTTGCTGATCATCGAGCCCGTCACTTCCCCCTGCCCGAGGGGCGCCAAATGGCCGCTGATGTAGCGGGCCACCTGTTTCAAATAAAGCCCGACGTCCGGAATTTCTTCATAGGCTGGCAATTCAAAAGTCTTTATTTCCCGAATAGTCGGGCGATTTTTATCCCAATGCATCGTTATCCTCCTTAATTCTACCGCCATTATAAAAATGATCGGGCTGAAAGTCAATCACGGGTGCTGCCGATGCCCCGCCGCCGGTTCACCGCCCAAATACCCGCCGACACCAATGCCAGCGCAGCGAGACGCATCCAGCCGAAGGCCGGCCGACTTTCTCCGAGCAGCAGCGCCCAAATGTCGTCGGGATCACCGTGGGATAAATCGGCGCGCCGGATCGCGACCGATGGCACTTTTAAAACTATTTTGTTTTTTATTATAACAAAATCGTGCGTTGTTTTTTCATTTTTTCATGTTAGAATACTCATAAAAAAGGAGATTTTTATGAATAAACAACTCGACCGTACGCAGCAAATCGTTTTCGCCGCGTTATTTATCGCGCTCTCATTCGTCGGGGCCAACATTAAAATCATGGGCTCTGTCGCTTTTGACTCCTTGCCGGCTTTCATCGCCACCCTCGTTTTGGGCTGGGGTTGGGGCGCCGTCATCGGCTTCATCGCCCATATCCTTACCGCGGCGACTTCGGGCTTTCCGCTGACGCTGCCGGTGCATCTGATCAACGGCGTGATGATGGCCGTCACGATGATCGCCTTCCACTTCACCATCAGCTTCTGTCTGAAACGCCGCATGAATCCCGTGCTTGCCTATGGGCTCGGCTGCATTGTGGCCGTGATCTTTAACGTGCCCATCGCCCTGCTGGCCGCCTCGCCGATTCTATCCTTTGCCGTGGCCATGGCCTATGTGCCCGCGCTGATTCCGGCGGCCATTCTCAACGTGGCCATCGCCACCGTCGTTTACAGCTTCTTCCCGAAGAAATACCAAAGCCTAAGCTCCTTCGGACACGAAACATGAGCCTGAAGCGTTATCGCGATCTCGCCTTGGCGGCCGTGCCGGGGGGCACCATTGTGGTCGCGGCAGACAGTTGCGCCAGCACCGGCGAAAAGAGCGGGGACGCGCTGCCGTGCCCGCCCTATCACTGCGGGCGGGTTTCCGCTCGGGTCGTGCTCTTCGAGCTCCTGTGCATCGGCGCCCAGGTCTTGGTCATCGCCGACGGCATCTGTGCCGAGATGAACCCCACCGGTCTCGAAATCATTCGCGGCTTTACCGACGAACTTAAGCGCGCGGATCTCCCCGCCGATATCCTCACCGGTTCCACCGAAGAAAATTTCCCCACGGTGATGACCGGCGTCGGCACGGCAGGCATCGGCTATTGCTCGGGCGCGTTTACCCCGCCGGTCTGTCATGCTGGTGACGTGGTTGCCTGTCTCGGCACGCCCATCGTCGGTGCGGCTTTTCTGACCGCCCAGGACAGTGATATCGCCACCTATGAACATCTGCGTACGCTGAGCGCCGATGCCGCCGTGCGGGAACTCGTTCCCGTCGGCTCGAAGGGCATCGCCTATGAAGCCGAGAACGCGGCCGCCCTCCACCAGCTGACCCTGCAATGGGATGCGGATATCCCGATGAACTTGACGCAGTCCGGCGGTCCGGCCTCCTGCGTCGTCGTGATTTTAACCGACGACGCCTTTGAAACTTATCGCCGCATCTTCCCGCTCACGCGGCTGGGCGTGCTCACACAAAAATAATCCGTTCACCAAAAAGCCGCCCGCATAACCGGGTGGCTTTTTGATGGTTTATTTTTTAAGTGCATCGGCTCACCGCCCGGCCATAAAGCTTTTCAGCGCCGGCAAGCAGGCCTCTGCTGTTTCACGGCCGATTTGATAAACCGCCTCCATTTTTTCGGCATCGTGGCACACATGCCCGATGGGCAGCGCCGCTTTCGGGCGGATCACAAAGGCCGCCCCCGCCGCCTCCCGGCGGCGCACATAGGCCAGGATTTGATTATAAGCCCGATGCCGCTCGGCCAGTGCCGCCGCCACCTGGGGACAAGCTTTGAGCCGCCACCGGAGCAAGGGCATCATCCGGTTGGGCTTTTTGACATAATCGGCAGGCTGGGTCAGCACCACCACGTTTTTCTCGTAGCCCATCGTTTCGAAGGTGCGCAACGGCACCGAGTCGCTGATGCCGCCGTCCAGATAGCCCCGCCCGTCAATGGTCACGATGCGGGACACCAGCGGTATCGACGCCGACGCCCGCAGCCATTCCAAGCTTTCTTCCGCGTCATCGCAGCGATGCACCACCGGCTCGCCCGTCGCCACATCGGTGCACACCGCATAAAAGGGCAGCGGGTTGGCATTATAGGCCGCCCGGTCAAACAAATCCAGCCGATCCGGCAGCTCATGATAGCAAAATTCCCCGCCGAAAAGATCTCCCGTTTTCATCAGCGAGCGCCAGCCGCAATACCGCGGATCCCTGCAGAAGCGCTTGTTGTAGCGGATCACCCGCCCGGGCTGCCGGGATTTAAAGTTGCAGCCGAAGGCCGCCCCCGCCGAAACGCCGATTACCCCGTCAAAGTCGATGCCGCGTTCCATCATCACGTCGATGATCCCCGCCGTGAACAGGCCGCGCATCGCGCCGCCTTCCAAAATCAATCCTGTCTTCATCCTTCACCTTATCGTCTTTCTCTTGGTCATCCCGATCCGCGCATCAAAAAGAGCCCCGGTCCGGGGCCTGCACTCAAAGTTTGAGCAATTTTTGAATATTCTGAATCTCTCCCAGCACCAGAATGGTTTCGTCACCCGTCAGCACCAGATCCGGCGAAATGTTCACATCCATCTTGTGGTCGCACTTGATGGCCATGATGTTGATGCCGTAGCGCCGGCGCACGTCCAGCTCGTCAACTGTCTGATTTTTCCAGCTTTCCGGCACCGCCAGTTCAAAGATGGCGTGCTCGTGGTCGAGTTCAAAATAGTCGAAAATATGATCCGACGAGCAGCGGATGGCGATCCAGTCGGCCAGCTGCCGCTCCGGATAAACGATCTGATCCGCGCCGTTGCGCAGCAAAAATTTCGCCTGCACATCTCTCGCCGCCCGGGCAATCACATATTTTGCCCCCGACTCCTTGAGCAGCGACGTGGTTTCCAGCGATCCCTGAAAATCGTCCCCGATGGCGACAATACACACATCAAAATTGCGGATGCCCAGCGATTTTAAAAATTCGTTATCCGTGCTGTCGCCGATCAGCGCACTGGTGACGTAGGGCAGCACTTTCTCGACTCGATTTTCATCCTGATCCACCGCCAGCACTTCCTGATTGAGCTCGTTCAGCTTTGCCGCCACATGCCGGCCGAAGCGGCCCAGGCCAATCAACAAAATAGATTTCATTTGCGACTCCTTTTATTTCGAATGGATTAACCGACCGTAATGGGTTCCTGGGGCCACTGCGAATGGCAATGATTGCCTCTTGACACGGCAAAGATCACCGTGAGCCCGCCGACGCGGCCGAAATACATCAGCAGCACCAAAATGAAATGGGACGCCAGCCCGAGCTGGGGCGTGATACCCAAGGTCAGGCCGACGGTGCCGATGGCCGAAGCGGTCTCGAACAGGCAGGTCAGGAGTGAAATGCCCTCGATTCGGCTAATGATCATGCCCCCGCCGACGCAGAGCATTACGTACATCAAAAAGATCGCAGCCGCGGTTCGGACGACATCCTCGGCCACCCGCCGATCAAAAAAGTGAATGCTGCCCGACTGGCGAAACACCGCCAGCGATTCCGCCGCGAGCACGGCGATGGTTGTGGTTTTCATGCCGCCGGCCGTGGATCCGGGGGACCCGCCGATGAGCATCAGCACGATCAACAGGCCAACGCCCACGTCGCTGAAGGCCAGCAGATTCACGGTGTTAAATCCGGCCGTTCTCGGCGTTACCGCCTGAAAAAACGCCGCCAAAAAATGGCCGCCGGCCGCAGACGGCAGCGCCTGGGCTTCCCCGGAATAAAAATAAAGGGTCGGCAGCACGAGCAGCACCACCGTCACGGTGATCGCCACCTTACTCTGCAGACGATAGGCCTTGAAATGCAGCCGATGTCTGGCCACGTCATCCCAGGCGAGAAACCCAATCCCGCCCACGATGATGAGCCCCGCGATGGTGAGGCTGATCGCCGGATTGTTCACGTATTGCACAATGGAGGAAAACTTGCCGTTGACCCCCATCAAATCGAATCCCGCGTTGCAAAAAGCCGAAATCGAATGGAACACCGCATACCAAATGCCCTTGCCAATCCCAAAGTCGTGAATAAAGGTGGGCATCATGATCGCCGCACCCAAAAGTTCGATCAAAATCGTCGTTCTGATGATGAAATTCGTCAGCCGGACAATACCACCCACCTGCGGTGCCGAGATGGAATCTTGCATAAAGGAACGCTGCATCAGCCCAATCCGCCGGCCGGAAAGCCGCACCACTGTCACCGCCATGGTCACAATGCCCAGCCCGCCGATCTGGATCAACGCGATGATCACAGCCTGCCCAAAGGCTGTCCAATAGGTGCCCGTGTCCTGCACCACCAGCCCCGTCACACACACGGCGGAGGTCGAGGTGAAAAGACTGTCGGCAAAGGTCGCCCCGCCCGGTTTCCGGCTTGCGATGGGCAGCATCAAGAGCAGCGCGCCGATTAAAATCACCGCCGCAAATCCAAGCACGATAATCTGTGACGACGTGATGTGCCGCCGAAGTTGTTGCCTTCTCGTCAGTTCTTCTTTTCTAAATTGCATCCCCACGCCTGATTTCTTCATTTTTTCGGACCTTCGGTCCAATAATAGAGCCATTATATCACGCTGTGCCAAGAGGTCAAGCGCGGCTGCCGATTTTCAACGCGCTTTTAACCAACCCGGCACCCCGCTTCCGGACACACGAAAAAGGCCGCTCTGAAAGCCGGACCTTTGGGACGCCGTCTGTTATTTGCCTAAAATCGCCTTTAAATTATTCTGAATATCCCGGGCGACATCGGGCTTATTCATCGAGTACACGTGAACATGGTTGATGCCGTTGGCAAAAAGATCGACGATCTGCTGGGTCGCGTAGGCGATGCCCGCTTCGTAAATCGACGCCGGATCGTCCCGGAAGTGATCGACCATCGCCAAGAACGGCTGGGGCATAAACGCGCCGGAAAGATCCACCATCCGGGCGATCTGGGCGGCGTTGGTCACCGGCATAATCCCAGCCGCCACCGGCACGTGAATCCCCGCTTCCCGGATCTTATACATAAAATTATAAAACAGCGCGTTGTCAAAGAACATCTGCGTCGTCAGAAAATCGCAGCCCGCATCGACCTTTTCTTTCAAATGACGGATATCGTCCTTCTGACGGGCATTCTCCGGATGGCCTTCGGGATAGCAGGCCGCGCCGATGCAAAAATCCCCAGCCGCGCGAATGTCCGCGATCAGCTGGGTGGCGTAGCGGTACTCCCCGGGCACATAATCCGCCGGCAGATCCCCCCGCAGGGCAAGGATATTCTCGATGCCCGCCGCTTTAAGCTCCGCCAGGCGCGCCTGCACCATCCGCCGATCGCTGGAAACACAGGTCAGATGGGCCAGGGATGTCACACCTAGGCCCGCGATTTTTTTCGCAATGGTCGTCGTGTATTGGCTCGTGCCGCCGCCGGCGCCGTAGGTCACGCTCATATAGGCCGGCGACAGCGCCGCAATTTCCCGCACCGCCTGTCCCACCGATTCCAGCCGGGCGTCCGTCTTTGGCGGGAACACCTCGAAAGAGAGCATCGGCCGATCCGTTCGCAATTGATCCTTTAATTTCATTTTGACCCTCACGTTCTTCACATATTAAAATGATGGGTGAATTATAACACATCGAACTTTCGCGCGTAAAGGCCGGCGCTTTTGATTCTTCGCGCCGTTTATGATACGCTAACGGCAATACCACCTCAAAGGAGACCCTTATGCAGATTCAAACGCTTTCTGAAGTCACCCTCGCGGCCGCCGCTGCCGTCTGGAACAGCGTTGTCGAAGAAGGCATGGCTTTTCCCCAGACCGATATCCTCAACGCAGACACCGCCCGCACATTCTTCGCCGAGCAGTCCTTCACCGGTGTAGCTCTCGACGGCGATGCCGTGGCCGGCCTTTACATCCTCCATCCCAACAACGTCGGCCGCTGCAGCCACATCGCCAACGCGAGCTACGCCGTCGCAAAACACCGCCGCGGCGCGCACATCGGCGAGGCCCTCGTGCGGCACAGCATTGCCCGAGCCCGGGCCCTCGGTTTTCACATTCTGCAATTCAACGCCGTCGTCGCTAGCAATGCCCCGGCGCTCGCCCTCTACCGAAAAATCGGCTTCACCCCGTTGGGCACCATCCCCGGCGGCTTCCGCCTGAATGACGGGTCCTACGCAGACATCATCCCTCATTGGATCGACGTGACCGCCGGGAAGGCATCCTGCACGGACACCGATAAGATCCGCCGCCTGGGAACCCCGGCGCGAAACCTCTGGCTGCTGACCCGCCGGGGCAAACACATCTTAATCGACACGGGTTATCCTGAGGACTGGGACGGCTTTTGCGACGGACTCACGGCGCATAACCTAACGCCTGACGACATCGATTTTCTGTTTCTGACCCACGCCCACGACGATCACGCCGGCTTTGTGAACCGCTTACTGGAAGGGCGCGCGATCCGGGCCGTCGCTGCCCAAAAGGCCCTTCCCGGACTGCGGCGCGGACAAAACGGCCCCGGCGGCGGCGCGCCGGACGCAGCCGCCGTTGCCGCCTGCGTGCAGATGGTCCGCGAAGGGCATGGCGCTCATCGTTTCCCCGCGCTCACTCCCGAAGCCGAGGCGCATTTTCTTTGGGTTGCCCCCGGTCAAGCAGCTGAGGCCGAAAACCTGCTCGGCGGAAAAATCGTCTTTCTTCCCGGCCACACCGACGACAGTATCGGCCTGCTCACACCGGCGGGTGCTCTCTTTTGCGGCGACGCGGCCCAGGACCGCCCCGATACCCCGATGAAAACCACCATCTGGATCGGCGATCTGCCGGCTTACCGAAAAAGCTGGCAGCGGATCATCGATTTGACGCCCGAACAAATTTATCCCGGCCACGGCGAACCTTTCGCGCCGACGCTTTTGCCGCCACAGCTGGCCTCTCTCAAAGATCTTGTCCTGCTGCCCATGCCCCGTGTGCACAAAAAAAAGAACTGAAGCAGTCGCTCCAGTTCTTTTATCACTTATTACCGTTTATGCAAATAATTCGACGATCTTTTCCTTCGGCACCGCACCCACCTGGCGCTGTGCGATTTCGCCGTCTTTAAAGACAAGCAGCGTCGGGATGCTCATAATCTGAAACTGCTGGGCGAGTTCCGATTCTTCGTCAACATTGATCTTCCCAACCTTCACTTCGTCATGTTCTTCGGCGATTTCGTCCACCAATGGGGACACCATTTTGCACGGACCGCACCAACTGGCCCAAAAATCAACCAGTACCGGCTTATCGGACTGCAGTACTTCGCTTTCAAAATTATCTTTTGTCAATGTTACGACACTCATTTTTGTTTCTCCTTTTTAATGCCATTTCGTATTGAACGACGATTTCACGCTAATGATCTTATCATCTTTTTCTGAAAAAAAACTGATGCTCTTCTCTGTTAATCATTTTCTATTTGATACAATTAATTATAGCACGTTTTTTATATTTGTCTACTCTTTTTTTATTTTTTGGTCGCTCTCTTATCCATTCTTAAGCTGTCGCTCTTTTAACGCGAACCGCTCTGCCTTCTTTAGCGCGCGAAACCGCGCCTTATCTTCCGCGCTGACCTTGCGGGATTCGACAAGTTTTTGATAGGTCAAAAGCCGCGTGTCCGCCGCGAGCCGGTTATCCGTCAAATAATGATCAATCCGCTTTGGAAAGGCCGCATAGGCCGTGGCCAGTGCCCAGGCGATGCCCATGCGCACATAATAATGCTCCTGGGGCATCGCATCGAAAGCCGCAAACCACCGGGGCAGATCTGACTCGGTGCAATAATAACGCATGAGCAGCCCAATGCCGAAACGCCTTGTCCAGGGATTGGCCGATGCCAGCCAGGCGGCGAGGGGCGCATCAAACCGCGCGCGGTTCTCCCCCACGGCCTTGAGCTCCCCGGCAAAACCGTCGCAAAGCGACCAGTTGTCGATGTGGGGAACGAAAGCAGCCACCCGGGGCAGCAATACCGCTTCAGGCCAGGGTGTCTGGCCGATGAGCATCGCGCAGAGCATCTGTTCCTCGAAAATCGGCGCGCCCGCGTCCGCCAGCACCGCGTCGAGATAAGCCGGGCCGGCGTCGGCCCTCACCATCTGCTTCGCCATGCGGCGCAGCTTCGGAATGCGCACGCCCAGCAGCCGATCCTGGGAGAAAGGTCGCCCCTCGGGAAAAGCGACGGCATCGTCCGGACAACGCGGCAAGAGTTTTCGGCTAAAGTCGCGATAGGCGGGCTCGGCCATATCGGTTAATTGTTCATAGATCGTTTCTCGGTTTAAGTTCATGAGCTTATCATAAGTGCCGATCTTTAAGTCCGCCTTGAATGCATGCGCCGCGCCGACCGTCATTTTATCGCCCTTCGCGTGAAATCTTGATGACGCCAGCTTAAACTTATGCTAAAATGAGAACATTCTGATTAGAAGGCGTTAAAATTAATGGAACGCGAAAAATTCTCAACCCGTCTGGGATTTATTTTGATTTCCGCCGGCTGCGCCATCGGCCTCGGCAATGTGTGGCGCTTTCCCTACATCACCGGGCGCTACGGCGGCGGTGCTTTCGTGCTGATTTATCTTTTCTTTTTGTTTTTCCTCGGGATGCCGGTGGTTATCGCCGAGTTTGCCGTCGGCCGGGCCAGCCAGAAAAGCGTGGCCCGCTCTTTTGACGTATTAGAGCCCGAAGGCAGCCGCTGGCATCTGTTTAAATGGTTTGCCATGGCCGGCAATTACCTGTTGATGATGTATTACACCACCATTTCCGGCTGGGTGATGCTTTACTTCTTCAAGACGGCTCGGGGCGATTTTGCCGGGCTCTCGAGCCGGGGCGTCGCGGCGGCTTTTGGCGCCGCCACGGCAAGCCCGCTGCTCTCCGTTCTCTTTATGGCTCTGATGATCGTGCTGGGCTTCGGCATTTGTGCCGGCGGCCTGCAAAACGGCGTCGAGAACATCGTGAAGGTCATCATGATCTGCCTGCTCGCGCTGATGATGGTGCTAGCCGTCAACTCGCTGCTGCTGCCCGGGACAAAGGAAGGGCTGAGCTTTTATTTAAAGCCGAACTTCAACAACCTCACCCGTCACGGCCTGTCTCAGGCGATCTTTGCCGCCATGGGGCAGTCGCTGTTCACGCTGGGGGTGGGCATCGGCTCCATGGCGATCTTCGGCTCCTACATCGACAAGCAAAAACGGCTGGCCGGCGAGGCGCTGAACATTGCGGTGCTCGATACCGTTGTGGCGCTTTTGGCCGGGATCATCATCTTCCCCGCCTGCTTTTCCTACGGCATCGCGCCGACCTCCGGGCCGCCTTTGCTCTTCATCACCCTGCCTAACGTGTTTAACCACATGCCCCACAGGAGGCTTTGGGGCGCGCTGTTCTTCTTGTTTATGACCTTCGCCGCCGTCTCCACCGTCGTCGCCGTGTTTCAAAACATCGTGGCCAATTTCCGGGATATGACGGGCTGGCCGCTCAAAAAGACCTGTGCGCTGCACGCGGCGCTGCTGATCCTGCTGTCGCTGCCCTGCGCCCTGGGCTTTAACCTGCTCAGCTTCGTGCATCCCCTCGGCGCCGGCTCAACGATTTTGGACCTGGAGGATTTCATCCAGAGCAACAACGTGGTCTTCCTGGGCAGCATCGTCTACGTCGTCTTTGTCACCTCCCGTTACGGCTGGGGCTACGACGGCTTCCTCGAAGAGGTGAACACCGGCATCGGCCTGCGTTTCCCCAGAGCCGGCCGCATCTACATGACCATCGTGCTGCCGCTTTTGATCTTCAGCATTTTTCTCTGGGGCTATCTCGGCTGAGCATCCAGCGCTTTTAAAAACGTCAGCGCATACCAAGAAAGGATTTTTTATGAACAACAACAACCGCGAGAAATTTTCGTCTCGCCTCGGCTTTATTTTGATTTCTGCCGGCTGTGCCATCGGCCTCGGCAACGTGTGGCGCTTTCCCTTCATCACCGGGCAATACGGGGGCGGCGCCTTCGTGCTGCTTTACCTTTTCTTTCTGATCATCCTGGGCCTGCCCATCATGATCGTGGAATTTGCCGTGGGGCGCGGCAGCCAGAAGAGCACAGCCATGTCCTTCGACGCGCTGGAGCCCAAAGGCACCAAGTGGCATTGGTATAAATGGCTGGCCATGGGCGGCAATTATTTGCTGATGATGTATTACACCACGATTTCCGGCTGGATGATTCTCTACTTTTTCAAAATGCTCAAGGGCGATTTCGCAGGTTTAGGCTCTAAAGGGGTCGCAGCTGTTTTCGCCGCCACCACCGGCAACCCGGCGATCTGTGTGGCCTTCATGATCCTCACCATCGCCGCCGGCTTTGCCATCTGCGGCGGCGGGCTCCAGGGCGGGGTCGAACGCATCGTCAAGGTGATGATGGTCGCTCTGATTTTCTTGATGGTGGTCCTCGCCGTCAACTCGCTTTTCCTGCCCGGAGCCGGTAAGGGACTCGCCTTTTATCTCAAACCCAACTTCGCCCATATGGCCCGGGCCGGCATCGCCAAAACCATTTTTGCCGCCATGGGGCAGTCCTTTTTCACGCTGAGTATCGGCATCGGCTCGATGGCCATCTTCGGCTCCTACATCGGCAAGGACAAACGCCTGCCCGGCGAAGCGGTGACCATCGCGGGGCTCGACACGCTGGTGGCCATCCTTGCCGGGATCATCATCTTCCCGGCCTGCTTCTCCTACAACGTGAAACCCACCGCCGGCCCGTCGCTGATTTTCATCACGCTGCCCAACGTGTTTAACCACATGCCCAACGGCCGGCTCTGGGGCGCGCTGTTCTTCCTTTTCATGTCCTTCGCGGCCATGTCGACGGTGATCGCCGTGCTGCAAAACATCGTCGCTTACGCCACCGATCTCACCGGCTGCTCGGTCAAGAAGGCCTGCGTGATCAACACCGCGGTGATGATTCTGCTCTCGCTGCCCTGCGCCCTGGGCTTCTCGCTTCTTTCGGGCATTCATCCGATGGGCATCGGCACGACGATTCTCGATCTCGAGGATTTCATCCTCAGCAATAACCTGATGCCCCTGGGCTCGCTGGTGTATCTGTTCTTCTGCGTCAGCCGCTGCGGCTGGGGCTACGAGCATTTTATCGGCGAGGTCAACGAGGGCATCGGCCTCAAGTTGCCCCGGTATAAAGCCGTCCGTTTTTATTTAACTTATATCCTGCCGCTGATCGTGCTCGCGGTGTTTATCGGCGGGTATGTGCTGTAAATTCCAGAGAAATAATAAAAAGTCGTTCGGCGCGTTGCCAGCCAATTAAAAAACCAAGCCATTCGTCCTTGAACGAATGGCTTGGTTTTTTAATGCGCAGCCTTATCGGTTATCGTCCAGCGGCGGGCGGTTTCCCCGTCCGCGCCTTTACCACGGCAACGACAGGGAGACTTATCCGTCAAAAGAGACTTATCCGTCAATGGATAAGCCTCTTTGCTTCTGCCCTTATTCGTGCGCGCTCTTATCACGCTACCTGTCGTAAAGGGATTATAATTACTTTTTTACAATCGTTCTCGGGTCGCACGCATTCAGTGCTGCTGTCATGATTCAACCGATTTGATCAACGGATCCGGCAATGGTCCTTCCCGATGCATGCTGAACTTGGTCAGGTCGTATTGGGCCAGGTTTTCGCTGATGGTTCGCCCGTCCGCCGCTTCGATCATCTGATCGCGCACCTTCATCGCCTTACGGCTGGTGTCGTGGGCGCTGGGGCCGTGGGAGCAGCCGCCGGGGCAGGCCATCCCTTCGATGAAGTCTTCTTTGAGGCGGCCCTTAGCCAGCATCATCAGCGCGGTTTTGCATTCCTTGCCGCCGCTGACCCGCTTAATGCTCAGCTCGTCGTCGTGTCCCATCTCATGGATATACTGCACACAGGAATCGGCCACGCCCACATCGGCATAGCGCTTGCCATACGTCGAGGCGCGCTGATAATCTTCTTCCATGGGCTCAAGCTCAATATCCTTGGCGCGCATCAGGGCGTGCAATTCGCTGAAGGTCAGCACATAATCGGCGTTGTCCGGAATGCGCTGATCCACCACCTCCGATTTTTTCGCCACACAGGGCCCGACGAACACCGTGAGCGCGCCGGGATGCCTGGATTTAATCAACCGGGACAGCTCGCCCATCGGCGACAGCGCCGTCGACATACTGTCTTTGAGTTCCGGGAACTGCCGCAAAATCATATTGACAAACCCGGGACAGCAGGACGTCGTGCGCTTTTCCCCTTTTTGATACGCCTCGTACCATTCCGGGGCTTCCGCCGCCGTGGTCAGATCCCCGCCGAGGCCCACCTCCACAAAATCCGTGAAACCAAGATCCTGCATCGCCTTGCGCCAGCTGGCCATGGTGATGCCTTTGCCGAATTGACCTTCCGCCGCCGGGGCAATCATCACATACACCTCGCGGTCGCTTTGGATGGCTTTGATGACATCGACGATCCAGCTTTTGGTGCTGATGGCGCCGAAGGGACAGCTGTGGATGCAATTGCCGCAGCGAATACATTTTTCTTCGTCGATCACCGACAGTCCCATCTCGTCGTAGGTGAGAGCGTCCACCGGGCAGCTGTTTTTGCAGGGGCGCACCAGATGGGCGATGGCGTTATAGGGGCAGGCCGTGGCGCACATGCCGCACTCGCGGCATTTGTTGGCGTCGATGCGGGAGCGCTTTTCCCCGGGATGAATAGCCCCGAAACGGCAGGCGCTGAGGCAGGCTTTGCCCAGGCAGTTCTGACAATTATCCGTCACCACATAGCTGGAAATCGGACAGTCGGCACAGGCCGGCTCAATCACCTGGATGATATTGCCGTCATCCTCAAGGCCCGGGGCCTTGCCCTCCGCCATGCGAATGCGCTGGCGTACAATTTCTCTTTCTTTATAAACACAGCACCGGTAGTGCGGGATCATCCCCGGGATGATCTTTTCCGGCAGTGTGTCCCGGTCGCTTTCTAGTTTCCCTTCAAAAGCGAGCTTGGCAACCTGATACAGCACTTCGTGCTTCAGTGCAATAATACCACCGTCGTTCCCCACGATTTTCTCCTCCTTCTTCTTCGCGCTATTCAGCCTTTAAATGATCCGTGCAGTTACAACCATTTTTCTCTTCTTTGACACTATTTTAACAAATTTTGTCAGAAAAGTATATGCCAAATTTTTAACAGATCTTCCCAATCAATCCGGTGATTTTTACCCCTGAAACCGGGGATCATGACAAAAATTTTTCTTTAATGGTTTACATCTGATTATAAACAAAAAAGCCGAACAATGCAATTGCAAAGTTCGGCTTTTTAAACGAATAAAGCGGATTCGATCTCAAAAATTTATTCGGTGGTCGCCGGTGCGTCCTTGTCGCCGGCGATCATTTCTTCCAGGGTGTGCCACGCCAGCACCGCGCATTTCACGCGGGACGGCATGTGGGCAATATCCTGCAGCGAGGAGGCTTCCTCCAGAGTTTCCATTTCTTCCTCGGAAATATCCTCCTTGATCATCCGCAGAAAGGTATCCGTAAGGGCAAGCGCCTCTTCTTTGGTCTTGCCGATGATCAAGTCGAGCATCATATCGGCGGATGCCTGGGAAATCGCGCAGCCGTCGCCGCGAAACGCCCCACCGGCGATCACATCCCCGTCCATTTTGAGCTGCAGCCAGATATCGTCGCCGCAGCTGGGGTTGACACCCTCGTGCACCATGTCGGCGTCAGGCATGTCGCACTTGTGCATCGGATGGAGGTTGTGATCCGTCAGCACTTCGTTATAAAAGGTTCTATTGTTCATAGCCCATTTCCTTTCTAATCTGCCCGAGGCAGGTCACCAGCCGGTCCACCTCTTCTTCGGTGTTGTAAAACGCGAGGCTGGCGCGGGTTGTCGAGGGAATCCCCAGATGCTGATGCAGCGGCTGGGCGCAATGGTGTCCGGCCCGCACCGCCACTTGATTTTCCGAGAGAATGGCCGTGATATCGTGGGGATGCACCCCTTCGAGCTTGAAGGTGAGGATGCCGTGGTGCTCATCCGCACGCTCGGAGCCGAGCACCGTCAGATAGGGGACCCGTCGCATCTGCTCGAGGGCGTAGGCCGTGAGGGCCGTCTCCCGTTCTTCGATGGCATCCATGCCGACGGCGTTCACAAAATCGATGGCCGCACCGAGACCGACAGCCCCGCCGGCATTGACCGTGCCGGCTTCGAATTTGTGGGGCAGCGGCGCATACACGATGCGCTCCGTGGTGACCATGTCGATCATTTCGCCGCCGGAGAGAAAGGGCGGCATCTTGTTAAGCCAGGCTTTTTTGCCGTAGAGCACGCCGATGCCCATCGGCGAGAACATTTTATGCCCGGAAAAAGCCATGAAGTCGACGTCCAGATCCTGCACATCCACCCGGGAATGGGGCACGCTCTGAGCGCCGTCCGCCACAATGACGATGCCCCGTTCGTGACAGATCCCGGCAAAGCGTTTCACATCGAGCACCCGCCCGAAAACATTGGACATCTGGGTCACGGCGACAATCTTCGTTTTCTCGGTGATTGCCGCCAGAAGATCCGCTTCCGTTACAGCGCCGTCCGCTGCGCAGTTCAGATATTTGACGCTCGCGCCCCTGCGCTCGGCCATCAGCCGCCAGGGCAGCATGTTGCTGTGATGCTCCATGATGCCGACGACGATTTCGTCTCCGGCTTCGATGAGCAGCTCGCCCAGGCTAAAGGCCAAAAGATTGAGACTTTCGGTGGCGTTTCGGGTGAAGATGATCTCCTCCCGCCGCCCGGCGTGAATCCAATCCGCCGTCTTTTGTCTCGCGGCTTCGTAGACGTCGGTCGCCGCCACGGACAAATCGTAAAGGCCGCGGAAGGGATTGGCGTTTTCCCGCTGATAATAACGATTGACGGCGTCGAGCACGGCCTGGGGCTTCTGCGTCGTCGCCGCATTGTCGAGATAGGCCAGACCGCTGCCGGCGATCAGCGGAAACTGGCTGCGGAGGTCTTTTACTTCAGCGGTTGTCAGCGTGCTCATGCTTCGTCGCTCCCTTCCAGGCTTTCAAGGAGCGCCCCACGGGTCTGCGCGTCGGGAATCAGGCGGCACACCGCCGCAATGCGCGACTGGGCCATCATTTCGTAAATATCGGCCCGATTCATCCCCCGGCTTTCGAGATAAAAGAGCAGCTCGTCGTCCAGGCGGCCGATGGTCGCGCCGTGGTTGCCCTCCACATCCTCTTCCGCGCAGAGGATCAGCGGGATGGTCTTGTTTACCACAGTGTCGTCCATCAATAGCACGTCTTCCTTTTCGTTGCCGACACTGCCGCCGCAGCCGCGCTTGAAGTCAATGGTCCCGCGGAAGAGTTTTTCGGCCTCGTCCCGCAGCACCCCGGATGCGTTGATTTCGCTGTCCGTGTTTTTGCCCAAATGGTTGGCCACGTAATTCATATCCAGCAGGCCTCGGTTTTCCACCAGATAGCCGATGTCCGCCTTCAGACTGCTGCCTTCTCCGGCGAGGTCCGCCCGGCAACCAAGATAGTTTTTCCCAGCTCCCATGATCACATGGATCACTTCCAGACGGCCGCCGGCGTCGCAGCGGGCGCCCACATCGTTGAGCACCCGGATGTTATCGCCCGCACGGTGAATCTGCACCAATTGAAGTCGGGCGTTCTCGCCGATTTGGATTTTGGTCTGCAGCGCCAGGGTTCCTTCGGCTGTGTCTGCCGCGTCCGATGCGTAATCCATCACCACCGTCATGGTGCTGCCGGCCGCCAGGGCGAGCGCCACCGCGCCGATCTGCTGCACCCCGCCTCGGGCCCGATAGCCCAGTCGCACCGGCTCTGCCGCCGTGCCCGCCGCCGAAAAGCACAGCGCTTTGACCGGCGCCACCAACGCGGCCATGTCCGGACCCATGCCCGTCGGCATGGTCGTCTTGCCCAAAAGGCTGTCCACCGTCTGCACGGCAGCCGGCGCGTCCACCGTCGGGACAATCACCGTCGATTCCGGTGCCACCGCCACCTGCGCGTCGTTCATCTTCAGCCAGTTCCAGGTTTCTCCCGGCAAATGGTTGACTGCGAGGGTTTTGATTGTTGTGTTTGTCATCGTCGTCACCCAATGGCCCCTTTCATTTCCAAGCGGATCAGGTTGTTCATCTCCACCGCGTATTCCAGCGGGAGTTCCTTCGAAACGTTGTCCGCAAAGCCGGAGACGATCATCGCCCGGGCGTCCTCTTCCGAGATCCCGCGGGACATCAGGTAGAACACCGCGTCGTCGCTGATGCGCCCGATCTTGGCCTCGTGTCCGACATCCGCGTCCTGGGTGCGCACATCCATCGCCGGGATGGTGTCCGATCGGGAGATGTCGTCGAGCATCAGCGAGGCGCAGGACACCGAGGACTTGGCTTCCTTCGCTTTGTTTGTCACCACCACCGAGGAGCGGTAGGTCGAGATGCCGCCGTCCTTGGAGATGGACTTGGCGTTGACCGCCGAAGTGGTCCGCGGCGCGTTGTGCACCACCTTCATCCCGGTGTCGAGGTTCTGATCGTGGCCGGCAAAGGTGATCCCGGTGTATTCCATCCGGGCGTCCGCCCCGTCGAGAATGGTCATCGGGTAAAGGTAAGACACGTGGGAGCCGAAGGACCCGGACACCCATTCCATCACGCCGCCTTCTTCGATCTTGGCGCGCTTGGTGTTCAGGTTATACATATTCTTGGACCAGTTTTCGATGGTGGAATACCGCAGCTTGGCGTTCTTGCCGACAAACAGCTCCACCGCGCCGGCGTGCAGGTTGGCCACGTTGTATTTCGGCGCCGAGCATCCCTCGATAAAGTGAAGGTCCGCCCCTTCGTCGACGATGATCAGCGTGTGCTCGAACTGGCCGGCCCCCGGCGCGTTCAGCCTGAAATAAGACTGCAAGGGAATTTCCACCGAAACGCCCTTGGGCACGTACACAAAGGAACCGCCGGACCACACCGCCCCGTGCAGCGCCGCGAATTTGTGATCGGTCGGAGGGATCAGTTTCATGAAGTGATCCTGAATCATCTGGGCGTAAGGCCCGCGCAGGGCGCTTTCGATATCGGTATAGACCACGCCCTGTTCGGCCACTTCCTTGCGAACGTTGTGATACACCAGCTCCGAGTCGTACTGCGCGCCGACCCCGGCCAGCGACTGGCGCTCCGCCTGGGGAATGCCGAGACGCTCAAAGGTGTTCTTGATGTCCTCCGGCACATCGGACCACTTGGCGCTCATCTGGGTTTTCGGGCGCACATAGGTCACGATATCGTCCATGTTCAGGCCGTCGATCGGCGGCCCCCAGTTATCCGCCATCTGTTTGTGATTGTAGATGTCGAGGGATTTGAGGCGGAATTCCCGCATCCATTCCGGGTCGTTTTTTTCCTTCGAGATCTCTTCGACGATGGCCGGCGTCAGGCCGTTATTAACCTTGTAAAAATCCGTTTCCTCGTCTTTGATATCGTAGATCGACCGGTTGACGTCTTCGACGTAAGTTTTTTCTTTCATGGCAATGCCTGTCTTTCCCGCGCGTTACTGTGCCGCTTTGGCCTGTTCGATAAACTTTTCGTAGCCGTGGGCGTTGATATCGTCCACCAGCGAGCCGTCGCCGTTGGCCACGATGCGCCCGTCCACCAGCACATGGGTATAGTCCACGTGGAGGGACTCGAGAATCCCGGTGCTGTGGGTGATAATGAGCAGCGCACCGTCTTCGTTCTTCTGGTATTCTTCAACCCCTTTGGACACGGTGCGCACCGCATCGATATCGAGGCCGGAGTCCGTTTCGTCCAGAATGGCGAGCTTGGGCTTGAGCATCAAAAGCTGCAGAATTTCCGCCTTTTTCTTTTCCCCGCCGGAAAAGCCGACGTTCAGATCCCGGTCGGCATAGCTCGGATCCATGTTGAGAATTTCAAATTCTTTTTTAAGTTGCTTTCTGAAATCCCAGAGCCGCACCCGTTCGCCGGTCTGCTGCTCCACCGCGTTCCGGATGAAGTTCGACAGGGTGACCCCCGGCACTTCCAGCGGATTCTGGAAGGACAGGAAAAGGCCGGCCCTCGCACGAAAATCCGCATTTTCTTCAAGAATGGCCTTGCCGTCGAAGACCACGTCGCCCTCGGACACTTCATAGCGCGGATTCCCCATCAGTGCATACCCCAGCGTCGACTTGCCGGCGCCGTTCGGTCCCATCAGGACATGGGTTTCTCCTCTATGGATATCTAAATCTATCTGATGCAAGATTTCTTTTTCGCCAACGTCCACCGACAGTTGACGAACTTTGAGTAATTGATCTGACATATATAACCTCCATGATCATCCCAGTGATAAATTCCGAGTGTTTTTGTCGGAATACAGCCATAAGTATATAACTTTCCCCCGGCTAAGTCAACAATTAAAATGCGCGAAAAGCCACTTTTTTAAAGGTTTTTTGATATGTTTTGACTAACTCTCCGACGGTTTTCGGGCATGAAAAAAGCGGTCCGAAGACCGCTTTCATTCACACACGACCCATGAGCCATGATGATTTTGATGCGTTTATCCCACGATCGAACCGGCGGGCATATCGCCGTCCACGGTAAGCACGCGCAGGACGCCGTCCTTTTCCGCCGAGAGAATCATCCCGTTGGAAGGCAGACCCCGCAGTTTCACCGGTTTGAGATTGGTGCAGGCGATGATTTTCCGATCCACCAACTCTTCCGGCCGGTACCACTTGGCGATGCCGGAGATGATCTGGCGTTTTTCGTCGCCAAAATCCAGCTGAAACACCAAAAGCCGGTCGGCGTTGGGATGCTTTTCGCAGGCGAGCACCTGAGCCACCCGCATCTGCACCTTGCCGAAATCGTCGATGGTGATCACACCGGGGGTTGCCGGTTCGGCCTTGGGTTTCGGTTGCTTGGCTTTCTCGGGTTTGGCCGGCTTTGCCTGTTTTTCCTTCGCCAGCTGCTTCACGTCGATGCGCGGGTAAAGGGGCTCGCAGCGCGCCACCTCAATCCCGGCGGGGTAGCCGCCAAAGCTTTGAATGCTCTCCCAGGTAGTGAGATCTGCCGGCACCTTCAGCTGGGCGATCATTTTGGCGCTGGTGTCGGGCATCGCCGCCGCGATGAGCACGCTGATGATACGCAGGGACTCCGTTAAGTTATAAAGCACCGCCGCCAGACGCTCCTTTTGGCTTACGTCTTTGCCCAGCACCCAGGGCTCGGTTTCGTCGATGTATTTGTTGGCGCGGCCGATGAGCTGCCAAATGCTCTCCAGCGCACGGCTGAAATCCAACTTGTCCATCCAGGCCGCGTAGTTTTGCACCGCGGCCTCGGCCGTCTGCTTCAAATCGGCGTCGCGGTCGCCGGCCAGTCTTGTTTCGGGAATCACCCCGCCGAAATACTTCGCCGTCATGGCCACGGTGCGGGAGAGCAGATTGCCCAGATCGTTGGCCAGGTCCGCGTTGATATTGCCGATGAGCAGATCCTCGCTGTAGCTGCCGTCGGCACCGTACTTCATTTCCTTCAGCACGTGGTAACGCAGCGGATCGACGCCGTATTTTTGGACCAATTTTACCGGGTCCACCACGTTGCCGATGGATTTGGACATCTTGCCCCCTTTAAGCAAAATCCAGCCGTGGCCGTAAATGGTCTTCGGCAGGGGCAGATCCAGCGCCATCAGCATGATCGGCCAATAAATGCTGTGAAAACGGATGATGTCCTTGCCCACCAGGTGCAGATCCGCCGGCCAGTAGCGATCCATCAGCTGGGGTTTGTCGTTGAGGTAGCCCAACGCCGTGATGTAGTTCGACAGCGCGTCGATCCAGACGTAGACCACGTGGCCCGGATCGAATTCGACGGGAATCCCCCAGTCGAAGGAGGTGCGAGAGACACAGAGATCCTGCAGTCCCGGCTTGATGAAGTTGTTGATCATTTCCTTCTGGCGGGCTTCCGGCTGGATGAAGCCGGGGTGGCTTTCGATATAATCCAGCAGCCGGTCGGCGTATTTGGACATTCTGAAGAAATAGGCTTCCTCGGAGGCGCGTTCCACCGGACGGCCGCAATCCGGGCACTTGCCGTCCACCACCTGGGTGTCGGTCCAGAATGCTTCGTCCGGGGTGCAGTACCAGCCTTCGTAGCGCCCTTTATAGATATCGCCCTGATCGTAGAGCCGCTTGAAGATCTTCTGGACACTCTTCACGTGATCCGCGTCAGTGGTGCGGATGAACTGGCTGTAATCGATATTCATCAGCTTCCAGAGTTCCTTGATCTTGGCCACGGTGCCGTCCACGTAGGCTTTGGGCGTCACGCCCTTTTCCTCGGCGATTTTTTGAATCTTCTGGCCGTGTTCGTCCGAGCCAGTAAGCATGTAGGCGTCGTAGCCCTGCTGGCGTTTGAACCGCGTCAGGGTATCGGCCGCCACCGTGGTGTAGGTGTGGCCGATGTGCAAATTCCCGCTGGGATAATAAATCGGCGTGGTCATATAAAAAGTTTTCTTTGCTTCTGGCATGGTGCACTCCTTTATTTTTAACCGGCCAATGATCGATGGCCGGCGCTTGTCCGCATCCGTTTGACTCAATAAAAACGGGACAATCTTTCGGTTTTTGATCGTAAACGGATCAGAAAAGATTCTCCCCTCGCGATACGCGCAATCCTCTGATTGGCTGTTTTATTATACCGTAATGCCAAACCCCTGTCAAAATCAAACGCCGATCCGCACGTAAAAAAGACCGGCCGCCCCATGGCGCTGGCCGGTCTTTTGATGCATGCTGTTATTCTTTTTTCGCTGCGATTTTGATCTGCTCGTAAATTTCCCGTTTGCTCACCCCGCGATCCCGGGCCACGGCTTTCATAGCCTGCTTTTCGCTCAGGCCCTGACTTTGGTAATGCGCCATGTGCACCGCAAGGGGCCCGTCATTAAGCGCTGCCGTCTCGCCGGTCGGGCCGTCGCCCCCGCCGACGATGAGCACGAACTCGCCCTTGGGCGGATGCGCCGCAAAGTAATCGCGCATCTGTGCCACTGTCCCCTGCAGGGTCTCTTCATATTGCTTGGTCATTTCCCGGGAAATGCTCATGGGGCGGTTCGGAAAAAGGGCAGCCATCTTCTCGAGGGTCTTTTCCAGCCGATGGGGCGATTCGTAAAGCACCGTCGGCACCGCCGACGCTGCAATAGTCTCAAGCCCCACCCGCAGGTCGCGGTTCTGTTTGCCCAAAAAACCCATAAAGACAAAATGACGGCAATCCATGCCGGAGAGAGCCACCGCCGAAAGGGCCGCCGTCGGGCCGGGCACCACCCGCACCGGCACTCCCGCAGCGTGACAAGCCGCGATCAGAATCTGCCCGGGATCGGAAATCACCGGCATCCCCGCGTCCGACACCTGGGCGATAGTCGCCCCGTCGATCAGCCGGTCCACCAGTTCCTTCGTCGCGGCCTTCTCGTTGTATTGATGGTAGCTCACCATCTTGGTATGAATCTCAAAATGATTGAGCAGCTTGATGGTGTTGCGGGTATCTTCGGCGGCGATCAGATCCACCGATTTCAAAATCCGGACCGCGCGAAAGCTCATGTCCTCCATGTTGCCGATGGGCGTACCGACGATATACAAAACGCCGCGGGTTTGCTCTTCTGGCATGCGCATATCCTTTTAAAACGGCGCCGGGCCGGGATCTGAATAGGCGCTCTCGTCGGCCCAGTCCATGAAGCGCGTAAATTCCGAACGCCAGGTGAGATTGATGCGGCCGGTCGGGCCGTTGCGCTGCTTGGCGACATCGAGCTCCGCCATGTTGGGGTTGCTGTTTTCCTTATCGTAATAATATGCCCGGTAGAGAAAGAGCACGATATCGGCGTCCTGTTCGATGGAGCCGGACTCGCGCAGGTCGGCCAGCACCGGATGGTGATCCGGGCGCCCGTCGGGGGCACGGCTGAGCTGCGACAGGCAAACGATCGGGCAGTCCAGCTCCCGGGCCAGGGCTTTGAGCCCGCGGGAGATCTCGGAGATTTCGTTTTGCCGGTTTTCGACGCCGCGCCGGCCGATCATCAGCTGAAGATAGTCGATGAGCACCAGATCGAGGCCGCTTTCTGCCTTGAGCCGCCGGGTCTTGGAGCGGATATCCGCCAGGGACTGACCGCCGGTGTCGTCGATTTTGATCTTCGTGCCGTAAAGCCGCCCGGCGGCGTCGGCCATCACCCGCCATTCCTCGTCGTCCATGGTGCCGGTGCGCACCTTGGACAAATCGATGAGCCCTTCGGAACAGAGCATGCGCTGCACCAGCTGCGTCCGGGACATTTCAAGACTGAAGATCGCCACCGAGGCCTTCTCTTTCACCGCGGCATGCTGGGCGAGATTGAGCGCAAAAGCCGTCTTTCCCATCGAGGGACGGGCGGCGACATAGATTAAATCCGATTTCTGCAGGCCGGAAGTTTTAAAGTCCAGCTCTTTAAAGCCGGTGGCCAGTCCCGTGGTCTCACCCTGATGGGTGCGCACTTCTTCGATATGCTGGATCGTCTCCCCGACCACCTCGCCGATATTCGCAAAATCCCCTTTGATCTGGCCTTCCCCGACCTGAAAGATTTTGCGCTCGGCCGCCTCCACCACGTCGGCGACGCTTTCGTATTCGCCGTAGCAATCGTCGAGAATGGCCGAGCTCGCCTGCACCAGACGCCGCAGCAGCGCCTGATCCTGGACGATCACGCAATAATTCTCGAAGTTGCTGAGCATCGGCACCTGCTGCACCAGCGCGGCCAGATAGGCCGGACCGCCGATTTTCCCGATTAGATCCACATCGGTCAGGCGCTGGGTCAGGGTCACCAAATCCAGGGGCTGGCCGGCCTCGCGCATAGCGAGGATGTTCTGATAAATCTGCTGATTGCGGGGATCGTAAAAATCCTCGGCGCGCAGATGCTCTTCCGCCACCATGAGCTTTTCGGCGTTCATGATCAGGCCGCCCAGCACCGAAGCTTCGGCCTCGGCGCTGTGCGGCAATTGTCTCGGATTGGTCGGCACGGTCCTTCCCCCTTTCTCGCAATATGGCGCCGCGTTTATTTTTTCCCGGTGACGATCACGATCAGCTTGCCTTCCACGCCGGCCGTCGTTTTGATTTTAACGGCGAATTTTCCGACGTTGCGAATCGGTTCCGCCAGTTCAATCTTACGCTTATCCACGCTGATGCCCAGATCCTTTTCCAGGGCTTCGGCAATGTTCTTGTTGGTCACCGAGCCGAAGAGCGTGCCGTCGTCTGCGGCGCGTTCCTTGATGATGAGTTCCGACGCGTCGATTTGCTGCGCCAGTTCCACCGCTGCCTGATGAGCTTGTGCCCGTTCTCTGGCCAACTGAGCTTTATGCGCCTCAGCCTTCTGGATGTTTTCCTTGGTGCCCGGCACGCCAAGCTTCTGCTTGATCAGGTAATTGCGGCCGTATCCGCTTTTCACATTGACGATATCGCCGGCTTTGCCGACACCTTCCACATCGGCGGTTAATACAATTTTCATTCTGATGCACTCTCTTTCTTATAAAATTCAATGGCGTCGACCAAAAGGCCCCGCGCCTGATGCAAATCTTCTATATCGTGAAGCTGAGCTCCGGCCATCGTCATATGACCGCCGCCGCCCAATTTTTCCAAAATCATCTGCACGTTCACATCCCCCATGGAGCGCCCGCTGATAAAAATCCCACCCTCGGTTTTCAGCACGATAAAGGACGCGCCGATGCCCCGGATGTTGAGCAGCTCGTCCGCCGCCTGCGCCGCGATGAGTTTGGCGTTCTCCGTATGATTTTCGTAAAGGGAGATGGCAATGGTATTATCGTAAAATTCGGCGTTGGTCACCGCCTCGGAACGCGCCGCGTAGGTTTCGATATCGTTTTGCAGCAGGGTCTTCGCAATAACGGTATCGGCCCCTCTGCGCTTGAGAAAGGAGGCTGCCTCAAAGGTGCGCACCCCGGTCTTCACCGTGAACATTTTGGTATCCATGCACATCCCCGCGAGCAGAGCGTTGGCCTCTGTGGTTTTGATGATATCCTTGTTGTCAAAATACTGAAGCAATTCGGTCACGAGCTCGCAGGTCGACGAGGCGTAAGCCTCAAGATAGGAGAAAATCGTATCGCTGATGGATTTGCCCGACGCCCGGTGATGGTCGATCACCACGACGTTCGACACCTGATCCAACAGTTCCGGCATCTCGACATAATTGAAATTCTGGGTGTCCACCACGATGAGCAAAGTCCCTTCCTCCACGAAATCCCGCACTTCCTGGGGAGTCACAAAGGCGTGGGCGTAATGCTCGTCTTTGCTCAGGTAGTCAATGAGCGAACGAATGCTCGTGTTGATCTCCTTGAGCACGTAGCGGCATTCCCGGTTGAGGCTGCGGCAGGCGCCCATCAGACCCACCGCCGAACCGAGACAGTCCATATCCGGCGTCTGATGCCCCATGATCACCACGTTGTGGGCGTCGACAATCTGGTCGCGCAGGGCATGAGCCTTGATGCGCGCCTTGACCTTGGTGCGTTTTTCCTTGGCCTCGGTCTTGCCCCCGTAATAAGCGTTCTTGTCGTCCATGCTGACCACACATTGGTCGCCGCCCCGGGCCAGCGCCACATCGAGCGCCGACCGGGACATGGCGTCCGCATCCTGGATGGATTTGCGCTCATCCGACAGGCCAATGCCGATGCTCAGCGTGACCGGCAGGTTTTCCATACTCACATCCCGAATTTCATCCAGCAGATGAAAATGCTCCCGCTCCATAATCATCAGGGCGTCCCGGTTAAAGACGGCCAAATAATGATTGTTTTCGTATTTCTGAATGATCGCTCCGTTGCGCTGAGCCCATTGCACCAAAATCACATCGATCTTCCCCAGGAGGATCGACCGTTCCTGCACCGTCAGCTGCTCGCTGATATCGTCATAATTGTCGATTTGGATATAAGCGAATACGGTTTGGCTGTGGCGATATTTGGCCTCGAGTTGCTTGAGGTGGGTGATATCGTTAAAATTGAGCAGATACAACGATTGGTTGCCGTGGGTGAAGGCTGAAATCACCAGGGTGTACCAATGCTCCTGGAAAGCCAGCTCCCGAAAACTGCCGTCCAGTTTTTGGCCGTTCTCCGGCTTGATTTTTAACGCCTCAAAGATATGAACCCCTTTTTTGCCGAGATCCCGGCCGAAGGTGCGGATAAACGCGCGATTGGGGATCAGGCACACGCCTTCCCCGTCGACCACCACCGAGGGCGAGGGCATTTCGTACATCCGATCGCGGTTGATCTTTGCCACCTGCCGGGAAACGACTTTATAGCTTTCTTCCTCGCGTTCGGCCTTCAGGTCGTTTTCCCATCCCTGAAGCCCGGCGACAAAAACCGCCAGCACCAGCATGACCAAACCTGCCATGCGATTGTACCGAATGAGCAACAAGCTGATGATAACCGCAATGAGCGCCATCACATTAAAGTGTTTGAGAATTTTCATCATCGTCGCTTGCCCTCTCTTAAAATAATGCGCAGCCGCAGGGGGGTGTACGCGTCGAGCACCCCGAGAATCGACAGGATGCTTAAACTCGACGGCACGACCATCACAATGAGCACGATCACGGCCTTGCGCCCGATGCGTTCCCGGGGCAGACGGCGGTTAAAAAACCAAAAACAAAACGACAAGCCCATCAGCCCGTACACAAATGTCGTGATCCCCATGAGGGTGAGCACATAAAGATTGCTGCCGGCGCCGGCAAGCTGGGCCACGAGCGGCCCCATCAGCACGATAAACAGAAAATTCCGCAGGGATTTCGGCAGCCTCCACTGGCTGAGCGGCAGCACCTTGGGCTGTGCGATTTGAAGCCGCGCCAGCATCAAATCCAGCAATAGGTTAAGGATCCAGCTGATGCCAAAGGGAATGAGCAGCACCATGGTCGGAAAATCCCGCTTCATCTGCACGAGTGCCTGACCAAATATCTTGGCCGTCCGACCGATCTGTGCGGCACTGTAATGCCCCGCCGCTACATAAACCTTAAGCCACTGCGCGGTCGCCGTCTGCATCTGGCGAAAAAAGACCTGCACAAAGGCGTGCCCCGTCACCGCCTGATAGATGATCATCAGCCCAATCAAAAAGGCCAAACAACCAAAATAGCCGAGACCGATTCGTCGGAAGCCGTCCATCCCTTTGCTCAGGCCGTAGCCCAGCGCACAGCCCACCAGTAAAAAATACAGCGCAAAGCTGATGCCGGCCCCGACGCCGACGATCGCCGCCAACAGGGCCATCGCGCCGAGACTGACCGTGATCGCCGCCGCTAGGCGCTGCCGCACCGCCAAAACGGCAATCGGCAGCGCCGATAAAAGATAAAAAAAGATCATCAGGGGAAAGTGCAGCGACAACAGCGATAGAACCACTGCGGCTGCAGCTGTCGCTATTCCCTCCGTGATCGCCTGTGGCTTCAAATGCATGAAATCCTCGATTCTCTGATTAATTCGTTCCAATTGACGGATGCTCGCGACCCTGTTGCGTCATGAAAAGCCGCCGTGCCAAACCAAACGCTGTCATCATATGACTGTTTATTATAACATATCCCACCAAAAATCAAGAATTTAATTTTGATCTCAGTTCTCTGTGATTAAATAAACGCTGCAAAGATCACGTTAGAAACATCAGGAGGTGGCGCTGAATGCTTCGCTATTATCTTCAGGTTTTCGGCCGGGTCCAGGGTGTCGGCTTTCGCTACACCGCCGTCCAGCTGGCCAGGGCCTATGCCCTCACCGGCTGGGCCCGAAATTGCTATGACGGTTCGGTGGAGTTGGAGATCCAGGGAGATCCCGCCAATATCGATTTATTTATCGGCCAGTTAAACGATCATCGGTGGATTCGCATCGACCGCATCATCCGGGAGAAGCGCCCGCTCTCCGCGGATGAAAGGGATTTTTGTGTGCGCTATTAACTCAATACATCGGCAATAAAAAAACAGAAGGAATTTCCTTCTGTTGTTTTTTTGAATTCGGTTATGAATAATGGCTTAATCTGCCTGATAGGGCAGCAGTGCCATGTTGCGAGCCCGGTTAACCGCCTGGGTAATCTTGCGCTGGTGTTTGGCGCAGGCACCGGTAGCCCGTCTCGGTAAAATTTTGCCTCTTTCAGAAATGTATTTCTTTAAGGTGGCGACGTCTTTGTAATCCACGACCATGTCTTCGTGTTCGCAGAATTCGCAGACCTTTCTTCTTCTTCTAAATGGTCTCGGCATGATTTTCTCCTTTAAAACGGAACATCGTCATCGTCTGTCATCAGATGAAATTCATCGTCCATATCGTCATCCGACGGCATGTTGTTTTGCGGCGCCGGCTGACCGCTGCGGTTATTGCTGTAACCGCCGCCGCTGGCGTCGTTGCGGCTGCCGATAAAATCAAACTCTTCCAGAACCACCTCGGTGACGTAGCGCTTGCTGCCGTCCTGGGCCTGGTAATTCCGCGTTTGCAGGCGCCCATTGAGCGCAATCTGGCGCCCCTTGCTCAGATACTGGCTGATGACTTCCGCCTGTTTCCCCCAAGCAACCACATTAAAGAAATCGGCGGTGGGCTGACCGTCTCTTTGGAAACGCCTGTCCACTGCGACTGCAAAAGTCGTCATCGAAGTGCCGCTCGCCGTCGAGCGCAGCTCCGGATCGCGAGCTAATCGGCCAACCAGCATGACTTTGTTCATGGTTTTATCCTTTCTCTTTCCTTATTTTTCCTTTGCAATGATGATATCGCGGATATAGCTATCGTTGATCAGGTACAGATGGTTCAAGTCGTCCAGAACGGAATTTTCCGCCTTAAAGTCGATCACGACATAGTAGCCGTCTGTATACTTGTTATCGATCGTGTAAGCCAGTTTGCGACTGCCCCATTCGTCGACGTTTTCCACCTCACCGGCTTTTTCGATGATGGCTTTCACGCGGGCGATTTCGGCATCGATCGCTTCCTTTTCCAATTCCGGTACTAAAACAAACATGGTTTCGTAGGCCTTCATGGTTTCACCTCCTTATGGTCTTTTGGTACAGGGTTGGACTGCTCTGCGGCAGGGGTGTGCCTGCTTCGCGCCGGACTCTCGCCAGCGTCAGCGCATACCCTCTGTACAAGGATACTTGCAACTTTCTAATTATATCAGATTTTACGCCGTAATCAAGCTCTTTATTCGGCTTTTTCGACGTTTTCTGTAGGATTACAATACATGTGTTACATATCGTAAAAAAGTAAAAGCGAGAGCACTCCTTGTGATATCGTTAATTCATCACAAAAACATATAACAAAGGAGTGTCTCGCATGAACAGTATAACACGGGTCATGAGGTATCGCAGATCTTTAATGGCGTTTGCGATGAAGTACGGTGTTACCAAAACCGCCCTCAAATACAATACGTATCGCCAGTATGTTTACCGCTGGCTCCGGCGCTACGACGGCACGATCGAATCGCTTCGCGATCGTTCCCGGCGACCGCATCATCATCCTAACCAGCATATGGAGCAAGAATTGAAGCTGATCCGGGATATGCGCCGACGCAATCCGAATGCCGCTCTGGTCGTTTTCTGGGTCAAGCTTCGCCAACGCGGATATTCACCGAATTGCATTTTCTGCGCAAGGTTGCACCCGCTTGGATTTAAGAATTGTGGACGCTCGCTGAAGGGCAAGCCGACCCTTTTCCATCTGCGTATTTGCGCAGGCAAAAGGCTGAGTCTGACAGGCAGGCCCTTTCAATTTTAAAAAAATTTTCCGAGTGTTTTAGCCTTGGCTATCGCCTTCGCCATCTCGCTCCTTTCAAGCTCCGGACTGATATCAACGCCCCCCACAAAGATATAATCAAAACGCGCTATCCCAAACATCTCTCCAAGCTGCTTCCAGAATAGTACCGGTACGCACGGCTTCTGCGCGAAGCTGCCGCTGCTGGTCAGATAGGCCAGATGCGAACATCGGCAATCGCCGTGACAGCCTTCCGCATCGTAATGATAGCAAATACCATTTGCAGCAATATGTTCAGCATAAGCCCGCAGCCTGGCCGGAAAGAGCAGATCCCACAAGGGCGCGCCGATCACAATTTTATCGGCATCGGCAAACCTTCGAGCAAAGGCATACATTGGATGATCAAACTTTCTTTGAGCGAAAAGGGCATCTCTGCGGTCAAGCATCGGCCGGTTAAAACAAGGAATTTCCTGTTGACGGATATCTTCTTCAATGATGTCATCCTTCGGATGTCCCTTGCGGTATCTATCCAAAAAGGCCTTGCAAAGTGCCATTGTGCGGGATCGATTTCCCCGCTGGCTTATACAGCAGTTGACAAATAAAAGTTTCATTCCCTATTTTCTCCTCCTCCATTTCTGTTTTGTTTATACGGACTCATGCAAACAGCCATTATAAACGGAACCTTCCGGGCCTATTTGAGTCTAACACAATGCTTGGGCTTTTTCGCTGCTTTCGTCTTTAGCAGATTTGAAATGTTTTTCTTCGGGCTGATTGTAAAATCAAGTTGAACATATAATGCAAAACTACATAAGGCGCCTCTTTGGTAGAATATAAGTGACAAAACTTCAATTACAAAGAGGAAATCCCTATGGACCACTTACATTTTACTACAACTGAAGACAACATCTTTTATTTGAGCATCGCGTTTTGATTCAAACCCGTCCCAAAGACGGATGGAATTCCAATCGAATCACCAAGGAGATCAGCTTCGCATCAAATACTGTTCGAATTCAAACGCGACGCCGCGACTCTCTACTCCGGAAAGGTCCTTCACTATAATGCTCGCGCCGGACAAACGGCTTATGAACACAATCGGCAAGCATGTTATCGGCATTACAAATTACTTAAAAGCGACCTTCATCGCCTTTGTTGAGAAAAAGCTCTTCGAAGATGGGTGATCTCGAGATGCCTGCATTGGCCGCGCACTAGAAGAAGACCTGTTCATTAGAAAGCAGATTGCCAGCACCAAGACTCTTTACAGTTATATTGATCTCTGACTGCTTAGTATCAAGAACATTGATTTGCCTAAAAAGCTTCGGCGCTCGCCGAAAAAGAAAGGAATCTCAACGGTTTTACTACGCCTATATGGCTTTTTATATTATGTTTGTTTCATTTTTAGGCGATTTTGTTCGTGTAAACTTGAACCCACCTGAGTCTTTAATTTAAACCCGTTCGAGGGATAATCAAAAACTGTAGGCTATCATGCCGTAGTGTCATTATTCCCGTCAGAATTGTTGTTTATAAGCGCAACCGCACTAAGTGCCGCCATAGCAAATCTACCAACGATTCCACTGACCTGTCCTACTTTATTGCATCCCTCAAGCACACATCTCCTGCAAAAAGGAAGTTTTTCATCAAGGAGTAATTTTCCACACGATTTACAACGCCGTTCTTTTTCTTCATTACTCATCTTTAGAATCCTCCACATCTATGTAAAAGACATCTTTGTCTTTCTGTGCCAGCATAGTTTCATAGGAATCAATTACACCAAGCATCTGCTTTGGCTTCTCAAGCCAAAAATCAACATTATCCTCATCATGCGGATAAAATCGATCGTTCCTTTTACATCTCTGCCAATATCCTCAATCTGAGAGGATATCCGTTGAAGCGAAGCCTGCATAGACAATGTCAAAATATCCGAAAGAGCGCTTGAGAGATTAACTGCCTTCTTCAAAGTAAAGAATTTCACAAGATGCTCGTTCTCATCCAAGATGGCCGGGCGCAGATTTCTAGCCATCTTTTTGGACTGACCAATATGATAAACTCCTTCTTTCAGCCCATCAATAATATCCTGGCTGAAATGAGAGTAATCCGCAACGAGCATACCCATTTTGGATATATCAAAACCGCCTTTGATTGCTACAGTTATCTCTCCAATGAATCCCTCAATGTTATGGAACACCTCCCAAGCTGTGTCCGAACCCATCTTGACCTCAATTTTGCCAATAAACACCTTCAAGAAATCGGACATGGCCAATAAGTCTGTTCTCTATTTTATCTTCCTCTTCCGTGAAGATGTTCAACAGCTTGGTTTTACCTGCTTCTACAATTTCATTGTTTTCTGCCATACGGTTCTCTCCTCATGTTTAATCTCCATCAAACAGGTCATCATAAAACACCATCTCATCGATACTATTTGAGTCGGAACACATCAACGTCTTTGTTGCCTAATGGATGGTTCAACTGTTAATGTTCAACTTGTTATTGATTTACGATGATAATTTTTTTCAGCATCCGTTCAAATTTCTGCCGCGGCAGCATCACGATGTGGCCGCAGCCGGTGCAGCGGATCTTGATATCGGCGCCCATGCGGATGATTTCCCACGCATTGGTGCCGCAGGGATGCTGCTTTTTCATCATTACGATGTCCCCAAGGGCATATTGTTTTTTTTCCATTATCGATACGTCCTTCCTTTTAATCGGCCGCATTTTGTTCGACGATCATTTTTTTCTTCGGCGCCTTGATCCGGGCCGTCGCCATCGCTGCCATTAAAATCTGGCGCATTTGAGCCTCCGCCGCCGCGCGATGAGCCGCGTCGCTTTTCACATAAACCCGAATGGTGACCGCGTCTTTATCCATCTGGGCCACGCCTCCCACCTGGGGCCTTTCCGGAAAATGCTGGGTGTCGTTGCTTTTATAGACCTCGTCGCAAACGCGGTTGGCCACATCGATCGCTCGGGCAACATCCTCGCCATAGGCAATATCGATATCCACGCCATGGCTGAGCAGTCCTCGGGAATAGTTCACCAAATGATTGATTTCCCCGTTGCGGACCATGAAAAGACTGCCGTCAATCAGGCGCACCTTGGTCATCATGGTGCCGATGCTTTCCACCACGCCGTAGTGATCGTCCTCGATCTCAACGTAATCTCCCACGTAAAACTGCTCCTGAAACACGATAAAGAAACCGCAGATCAGATCCTCGACGATGCGCTTGGCCCCAAAGCCAATGGCCACCGTCCCGACGCCGGCTACGGTCAGCAGCGCCCCGACATTGATAAAATACGAGAGAATCAACAAGATCCCGCAAACCATGATCACCGTGTCAATGGCCGATTTGGTTACTTTGGCCAGGGTTCGGTTGCGCTTGGCATCCTGCAGGGTGGTAACCGCGGTTTTCTTACGGATAACAAAAATGCTCTGGGTGACCTTGTCGGCAATGCGCATGGCGATAAGCATGATCACCAGAGTTACCGCCACCGAAATGAGTTTGTTGATGATCACTGTCGTGTTGATGTCGTTCACAAATTTCCAGAATACCGATGCAAATGTTGCGTTCTCGCTCATATTTCTCCTTTGATTGGTCAGTTTTTGTCAAAATGCTAAAAAATGCAGCCGAAGCTGCATTGGAATACGCTTTGCTGATCGCTTACTGCCCGTCTCCCTGGTCGTTTTTCTTGCGAATCTTTTTCGGATCAATCCAGTCCGAACTTTCGCCGTCCTGGCGCTTGGCCGGCTTTCTCATCCGCCGTTCCTGAAGGGCAGCCGCCCGCTCTTTACGCCTTTCTTCCCTCATGACTTTTTCAACCATTTTGTCCGTAACGGGCGAAAAGGCTTCCGTCTCGATGATCGAGGGCGATTCCACATCGCTGAACGGATCTTTTCGAGCCGGGCGCCCCATGTGTTCGTGATCGGCCGCCCGCCATCTGACTTTTGACACCGAAGCAGGTGCCGCCGCTCTTTGAGCTTCAGCTTCCGCCTGTTCGGCCTGCAGCTTTTCTGCCAGGGCTTTGCGCCGGCGTTCCTTGGCTTCGGTAACTTCCCGCTGTTTTTTACCCAACATAAAGCCGATGGACTGCAGCGCCACCATCAACACCAGCACCACCAGGAAAAAGGCGATTATCGGCATCTTCGCACCCATAACATGATAAATCACCCCATAAGGGAAATACAAAAACAGCGTCGGCGCGATGCCAAAGGTCAGCCCGTTCCACACGCCGGCAAAGGATGCATTGCCGCCAAATTGCATGATCAGCAGCGCAATAACCGTAAACAGCACCATCGGCAGCATGCACAGCAGCAGATACGGCCCGTAATTCCGGTCGTCATCATCGGTGGAATTGGCAAAGGCTTTATAGGTGAAGAACACCCAATAGGCTACCACGATGGCAAAGGCGGCAATGCCAAATCCCAAAGGATAGCGATCATCGCCGCTCGCGGTCTGAATGATGTCTAAAACGCCCTTGAGCACCAGGATAATCAATAAATTAAAAATATTCCCGATGAGTGCCGTCGTTAATGAATTGATTTTTCGCCGAATATGAAATTTTCTCGGATTCATGCAAACCTCCTATTTTAATAAATCCAGAATGCGATTCAGATCCTCCAGGGAATAGTATGCCAGTTCGATCTTGCCCTTTCCTTTTTTCCCTTGGGGAATGATGCGCACGCCTGTCTTAAATTGATCGCGCAGGTGATCCTCCACGTCGACGATATAAGGATCTCGCTCGATTTTTGGACGAGGTTTTTTCGGATTTTTGAGCGCCTGCACCTTTTTTTCGGTTTCACGAACCGAATATTTTTTCTGAACAATCTCTTTGGCCAGGACTGCCATCTGCCCAGGATCCTCCAATCCCAAAAGAGCCCGCGCATGACCCGACGACAATAGATCTTCCAGCACCATTTCCCGGACGGACTCCGGCAGTTTGAGCAGTCGCATGGTGTTGGTGACGGCGGTCCGGCTTTTCCCGATGCGGATGCCGATTTCCCCCTGGGTCAAATGATAAGCCTTGATCAGATGCTCATAGGCCATTGCTTCTTCAATGGGGTTCAGATCTTCCCGCTGCACATTTTCGATCAGTGCGATTTCAATCACATCCCGGGCAGGCAAATCCTTGACGATCACCGGCACCTGCTTGAGCCCGGCCATCCTGGACGCCCGCCACCGTCTTTCCCCGGCGATAATCGAATAACCTTTATCCTCCGGCTTGACAACCAAAGGCTGCAAAATGCCGTGCTCCTGGATGGAGACAGACAGCTCTTCTAAAGCTTGTTTGTCAAATTGCTTTCGCGGCTGCCCCTTGCTCGGCCTGATTTTGTCAATCGCTACCTCAAAGACCAGTTGCTCCGGCGCCAGAGCCTCCGAACCGGCCTGATCGCCAGCGATAATATCGCCGCTGTTATCAAAATGCACATCCTCGGAAATGAGGGCGGCCAGTCCCTTGCCCAGTCCCTTGTGTTTACGCGTTGCCATGTTGCTGCCTCCCGATAAATTCCTTGGCGAATTCCTGATACGCGACAGACCCCTTGGATCTGGGCGCATATTCAAAAATGGTCTCGCCGTAACTCGGCGCCTCGGCCAAACGAATATTTCTCGGAATCTTTGTATGATACACCTTGTTTCTGAAATAATCCGTCACTTCATCAGACACCTGCATAGATAAATTGGTCCGCCCGTCATACATGGTGAGCAAAACCCCCTCGATATCCAGGGCGGGATTCAATCCCTTTTTAACCAGACTGATCGTGCTGATCAGCTGTCCCACCCCCTCCAGCGCATAATATTCGCATTGAATGGGGATGAGCACCGAGTCGGAAGCGGCCAGCGCGTTGATCGTTAACAGCCCCAGCGAGGGCGGACAATCAATAAAGACAAAATCGTAATAATCTTTGATCGGCGTGATCACCTTGCGCAGTTTGGTTTCCCGCTGGGCCATTTTGGTCAGCTCGATTTCCGAACCGGCCAGCTCGATATTTGATGGCAAAATATTTAACCGGTCATATCCTGTGGTTAAAATGATCTCCCGCAGATCCAAGTCGTTAATCAGCGCGTCGTAAATACTCTTTTCAAGTCGATTTTTATCCAAGCCAAAACCGCTCGTCGTGTTGCCTTGGGGATCGATATCGATGGTCAGCACGCGGTAGCCGTCCATACTCAGCGCTGTTGTCAAATTCATGCAGGTAGTCGTCTTGCCGACGCCGCCTTTTTGGTTAAAGATCGCAACGACTCTTGATCTTGACATGGGATTCCTTTCTTTGGTTCGCATTCCGGAATGATTCGCATCTTATTTCGGAATGGTAATGGTGATCACAATGCGATCATCTTTTTCTGTCTCTTTGTATTTGGCCGACCGTTTGTTTTCCTTCACCACTTTAAAAGCCGATTTGATGGTGTTAATATAAATCTGCGCATTGATGAAAGATTTAACGCGTGCTTTTTTGCCCGGGGTGATTTTTTCATCGTAATTATTGGTCATCACCTCTTCGCGGACTTTTTCAACCAGGGCCTCAGTTTTTTTGACATTTAAATCCTGTTTATGGATTTGATCGATCACTTCCCGTTGGATGGCCTCGTCCGGAATTTTAAGCAATGCCCGGGCATGCCTTTCCGAAAGCTGATTGGTTTTCACCGCTTGAATCACCCGATCGTCCAATTTCAGCAGCCGGATTTTATTGGCCACAAAAGACTGAGATTTGCCGATGAGGGTCGCTACCTGCTCTTGGGTCATATCGTAATATTTGATCAACTGCCGATAGCTTTCCGCCTCTTCGAAAAAACTCAGATCCTCCCGCTGCACGTTCTCGATGATGGCGATCACTGCCGAATCCTTGTCGCTAACGGCGACCTCCATCGCTGGAATCTCCTGCATTCCCGCCAATTTGGATGCTCGAAGTCGCCGCTCTCCGGAAACCAGTTCATAAAGCTTGTTATCGACCTTCCGCACCTGAATCGGCTGAATGACCCCAAAGGTCCGAATGGATTCCGCCAGTTCGGTCAGACTTTCATCTTTAAAAGTTTTCCGAGGCTGATTGGGATTAGGAATAATCTGTTCCACCGGAATGAGAATCACGGCGCTTTGCGTTTTTGATTTTTCTTTCAGGTCTTTCTTTTTCTTTCGCATTTAATGACTCCCAGGGTTTCACGTGAAACGGATGCTAACTACAACGGCTTTTTCTTGATCTGTCCGTAATTTCGAGGGTATTGCGTCGGCGTCCGCCCATCTTTTCTACACTGAATTATAACATGAAACGACGCGTTTTTCAGTAGTAAATTCTGAGACACCCGGATCTCTCCGCCACCAAGCGTCTCGACGCCGTCGACCGCCGCGTCGATTTCCTCCCGATATTTTTCTCCCTTCCAGGCGTAAAACATGCCGCCGACCCGAACCAAAGGCAGGCAAAGCTCGCTCAAAATGCCATAGGCCGCCACCGCCCGGGAACACACCGCGTCAAATTGCTCGCGATACGCCGGATTTTTTCCCAGCGCCTCGGCCCGGGCCGCCGTCAATTCAACATTCGCAAGTCCAAGATCCGCCGCGATTTTTTTCACTGCCTTCACTTTTTTTGCCGTCGCGTCGACCAGTACAAATTTTTTCTCCGGATAGGCGATAGCTAACGGAATTCCCGGAAACCCGCCGCCGGTGCCGACGTCGATAACCCGCCGATCTTCTGGCGTCATCGGACAGGCTAACGAATCCAGCAGATGCTTTTCCACAAAGGCGTCATCGTCGGTGATCCGGGTCAAATTGATGTGTTCGTTCACGGCCTTCAGTCTTTCCATAAAGCGATACAGTTTTTCCAGCTGTTCCTCGCTCAGCAAAACGGGCGAGGCCGACACGACACGCTTTTTAAATGTATTGATCTCCACACTATTCCCCTCGATGATTTTCAAGATACACGTGCAACACGGCGATATCCGCCGGCGAAACGCCGGAAATCCGGGATGCCTGTCCCAGGGACATCGGCTGCACGGCGTTCAGCTTTTCGGCAGCCTCCAGCCGCAGCCCTTCAATATGATTATAATCCAAACCCTCGGGAATGCGTTTGCTTTCCAGCTTTTTAAACTGTTCCACCTGTTTGATCTGCTTGTTGATATAGCCTTCATATTTGAGCTGAATCTCCACCTCTTCGCAGACGGCGTCGGGCAAGGCCGGCCTTCGGGGATCGAGCGCCGCCGTGTTGGCATAATTGATCTCCGGCCGCTTCATCAGTTGCCCCAGCGGCATTCCCGATTTTAATGCCGTCGTGCCCAATCGGGACAGCGTCGCGTTGGCCGTTTCCGAAGGAGAGACCATCACGCCGGCCATCCGATTAACCTCATCTGCAATTGCCATTTTTTTCCGTAAAAACCGCTGATACCGCTCTTCGGAGATAAGCCCCACCCAATGTCCGATGGGCGTCAGCCGCAGATCGGCATTATCCTGCCGCAGCAACAGGCGATATTCAGCCCGGGAGGTCATCATCCGGTAGGGCTCGCTGGCATCTTCGTTAATAATATCATCGACGAGTACGCCGATATACGCCTGGGAACGATCCAATATCATCGGCTCCTTTCGATCAAGTAATAGCGCCGCGTTGATCCCGGCCACAATCCCCTGGGCGCCGGCCTCTTCATAGCCAGAGGTGCCGTTGATTTGTCCGGCAAAGAAGAGCCCGCGGATCCTTTTGCTTTCGAGGGTCGCCTTGAGCTCAGTGGGATGAATACAGTCGTACTCAATGGCATAGGCTGACCGCATAAAGGCCACATGCTCCATCCCCGGCACCGTGCGGTAAAGCGCGATCTGCACATCCTCCGGCAAACAGGAAGACATCCCCTGCACATACACCTCCTGGGTGTTGCGGCCCTCCGGCTCCATAAACATCTGGTGATGATCTTTGTCCGCAAAACGCATCACCTTGGTTTCGATGGATGGACAATAGCGGGGCCCCACCCCCACCACATCGCCGGTGACCAGCGGACTGCGGTCGAGATTTGCATTAATGATCCGATGCGTCGCTTCGTTGGTATAGGTCAGATAACAATCGATCTGATCGATTTCAATCGCTTCTGTTTCAAAGGAAAAGGGGGTGATGCTCTCGTCTCCTTTTTGTACGGTCATCTTAGCGTAGTCCAGGGTTTTGGCATCCACCCGAGCCGGGGTTCCCGTTTTAAAACGCTGAAGATGAAAGCCGGCTTCTTCCAACGAGTCCGAAAGAAAACGCGCCGGGAACATCCCGTTGGGGCCGCCTTCGTATTGCACTTCCCCCATAAAAATCTTTCCCCTGAGATATGTCCCGGTACAAACCACACAGGTGTCGCAGGTATAGGTCGCGCCGGTTACCACCTGAACGCCGGCGATTTTTTGATCTTTGATGATCAGCCTGGTCGCTTCCTGCTGACGCAAGGTTAAATGCTCGGTGTTTTCCACCACGGCCTTCATCCGAAACTGATAGGCCTTTTTATCGGCCTGGGCGCGCAGCGAATGCACCGCCGGCCCTTTCCCGGTGTTCAGCATGCGGCACTGAATCATCGTCGCATCGATATTCTTGCCCATTTCACCTCCGAGGGCATCAATTTCACGCACCAGATGTCCCTTCCCAGTGCCGCCGATCGACGGATTGCAGGGCATCATCGCCACTGAATCCAAATTGATCGCCAATAATAATGTTTCCTTTCCCATCCGCGCTGTCGCCAGGGCCGCTTCACAGCCTGCGTGCCCGGCGCCGATCACGATGGTGTCGTAATGACCTGCTGCGTATTCCATATTTTTCCTTCTTAAATTTCCATCGTTTTTACGTCTATTTGCCAAGGCAGAAATTGGCGAAAATTTGATCAATGATATCATCTCCCAGAGACTGACCGGTAATCCGACGTAAATTTTCCAGCGCTTCCTCTAAATCAATGGCCACAATATCCACCGACATCCCGATGGACAAACTATTCAGTGCATTGATTAAATTTTCACGCACCTGACGCAGCAGATTCACATGGCGAAGATTAGAGACAATCACATCGTCCGCCGCTTTTTCCGTTTGATTGCCAGTGACCATAACCACCATCTGCCTGCGCAAGGCGTTAAGGCCGGTCTCTGTCTTGATGGATAAAGCAATTTCGTTGGAATTTAGGTCGGTTAAGGCTTCATCCTTCAAATCCATTTTATTATAAATGTGAATATAGGGTTTGTCCTGAAGCGCTGCTATTAGCGCGTCCTCATCTTCTGAGGTTTCACGTGAAACGTCTGTCATCATCAAAATCAATTCGGCCCGGTCCATCATCTGCTTTGATTTTTCCACGCCCAGTTTTTCCACCACATCATCGGTTTCTCGGATTCCCGCCGTATCGATAATGTGAAATGGAATCCCTTCAATATTAATATAGGCATCCACCACATCCCGGGTGGTTCCTGGAATATCGGTGACCAGGGCTTTGTCTTCCCGAATCAGTTTGTTTAAAAGCGAAGATTTCCCCACATTGGGCTCCCCGAGAATTACCGTATCGACGCCGTCCCGATAAATCTTGCCCATCTGAGCCGAATCGAGCAATGCGTCCACCGAGGCGAGCAAGCCGCCAATCGCCCGCTCTAAAGTGCCGCTGGTCACCGTTTCGATGTCGTATTCCGGATAATCGATAGCAGCGTTAATAAAAGTCATCAGGTGGAGCAGCTCGGCATCCATGGCCTGATACTTCTTTGAGAGGCCGCCGGATAATTGATTGACGGAATAGGCTAAACCGGTGGCGGTCTTGGCCTCGATGATATCCGTCACCGCCTCCGCCTGGGTGAGGTCGATGCGCCCGTTCACAAAGGCCCGCCTAGTGAATTCCCCCGGATCGGCCAGCCTGGCCCCGGCACGAATCACCGCATCGAGCACCGCGTGCAGCGCCACTGGACCGCCATGACAGTTAATTTCCACCACATCCTCGGCTGTATAGGATCGCGGTGCCTTCATGATCGACACCAGCACCTCATCGATTCGCTTACCCTGCGCATCGTAACAATGACCATAATGAATCGTATGTGTTTCAAAGGACGCCAGTTGCTGATCGGATGCGTTTCGATAAACCCGATCCGCAACGGCAATCGCATTTTTTCCGGATATCCGAACAATGCCGACGCCACCAATACCGGTTGGCGTGGCAATGGCCGCAATCACATCGTCTTGCAAAACGTGCATGACTTTCTCCTCTGTTAAATCTCAATCTCACCATTGACCGATGATCGTTATTCAGAAAATCATTATAACAAAAAAACTGGCGAAAGCACTTGTTATCCAACAAACTGCTTTCACCAGTTTATTTATCGCAGATAGCGAAATATCAATCTTTGCGGTCCTGATTTTCTTTTAAATCGATAACCACATGACGATAGGGATCGTGCCCTTCACTGTAGGTATAGACGGTTTCGCTGTCCTGAAGGGTGGCGTGGATAATGCGGCGTTCTCCCGGATTCATCGGTTCAAGGACCATCTTTTTATGATAGCGCACCGCTTTGTCGGCCATTTTATGGGCCAGGTGCTCCAGAGTGCCCTGCCGTTTTTCACGGTAATGCTCGGTATCAATCAACACCCGCACATAGTGATCGGTCGTTTTATTCACCGCCAGGCTGGTCAGATACTGAATGGCATCCAGCGTCTGGCCGCGGCGCCCGATGAGAATCCCCATCTTCGGACCGGCCAGCTCGACATGAAGCACATCATTGTCCCGATCGTAATCGGTGGTAACCGCCACCTCCAACGCCATCGCCGTAATCATATCTTTCAAAAATCGTTTGGCCGCCGTCTGAATAGCTTTCGCTTCGTCATCCAGATAAGCATTGATTTCAGCCATGTCGGCAACCGCCTCATTGACATCAGCTTCAGCCTCAGTCGGCACTTCCGATGATGCTGCAGTCGCCGCGACTGGCGGCCTTGCTTCAACGTTCTTCGGCGTTACCTCGATAACCGCTTCTTTCTTGCCGAAAATCCCAAGAACACCAAATTCCGGTTTCTGAACCACCCTAACATCCACCTGATCTTCCGTCAGACCGAGCGCCGTCAACGCTTTCCGAAGGGCTTCTGAGACTGTTTTACCTTTTGCTTCCATTTTTTTGTCTGCCTCCATCAGGATTTTTTCGTCCGTTCATCGCTTTGCGGAATCTTCGTCACCACTTTGCGTTTCGAAGAAGCTGGCTTGGTCTTGGGGCGACTGGCCTTCTTTTTAGCAGTCTTCCCCAACTGACCGGTCATCTGCTGCTGCCGCATCTGACTTTGCTCCTTGAGCATGCTCTTCTTTTCTTTCTTTTCCTGACGTTTGGCTTCTTCCACCCGGCGCTCCGCTTCCTCAATCGATACTTTTTCAACCGGTTTGCGCATTACCAGGAATTGCTGCACGAAGGTATAGGCATTCTGCACCACCCAGTATAGAGCGACCCCAGCCGGCATTTTAACGGCAAACCAGCCGATCATCAGGGGCATCACATAAAGCATCACTTTTTGTGAACTTTGCGCCGCTTTGTTCCCATCGTTCTGAAAGCGCATCATATACCATTGCGTGATAAAGGTTAACACCACGCAGAGAATCGGCAACACGAAATACGGATCTGATTTCCCTAGATCCGGAATCCAGTAAAAGCCAGCCCGCAGCGCCGACAAATTACCGTTGGTAAAAACATATTTCGCCGGTGAACGCAACGCGCCGAACAATCCCCAGATAATCGGCAGCTGAATGAGCAGCGGCAGACACCCGGCCATCGGGTTCACGTTGTAAAGTTTGTACAGCTTCATGGTTTCCGCATTGAGTTTTTCCGGATTGTTTTTGTATTTTTTCTGAAGATTGTTGAGTTCCGGCTGAACGGCCTGCATTTCCCGCATCGAATTGGTCTGTTTGATATTCAGCGGCAAAATGATGGTTTTAACAATAATGGTAAATAAAATTACCGCAAAACCGTAATCTTTAACCAGGTTGTAAATCTGATAAAGAACAAATCCGAACGCCTGGTATAAAATATTCATCTAAAACCTTTTCTCCTTTGCTTTCCATTCCTTTTTCAGAAAGATCACGGAACTGGATCGTACCCGCCGGGATTAAAAGGATGACATCGGGCAATGCGCTTCATTCCCAGCCACAGCCCTTTTCTCGGACCGTATTTTTGAATGGCTTCGTAACAATAGTTTGAGCAGGTCGGATAAAAACGACACGATCGCGGCAAAAGCGGCGAAATCACCCGCTGATACCCTCGAATTAAGAGCAGCATGCCCCGCGCAATCACCTGACTGATCATAGTCGACTCACTTCCAGTTTCGTTTTATAAAACAAATGTGTCAAAGAATGTTCTATCTCCGCATAGGTCGCCGAGGCACACCGCGCCTTGGCGATGATGATCAAATCGTAACCCGTTTGAAAATCTCCGCTGTGAAGACGATAGGCTTCACGCATCCTTCTGCGGATCCTATTTCGGACAACAGCCCGCTTCGACACTTTCTTGCTAACAATAATACCCAAACGATTGGTATTTTCCCAATTTTTCAAATAATAAAATTGAAAGTGACGATTGCCAAACCGTTGTCCCTTTCGGAATACGTCATTGAAATCTTTTTCACTTTTTAAAGAATTCAAGGCCATCATCCGCTCCAAAATCCATTCAATCCAAATTCTTCCTATAAAAAAGACCGTTCATTCAAACAAACGGTCTTGAGGTTATGCAGATAATTTTGCTCTGCCCTTTTGTCTTCTTCTTTTCAGAACCAGACGACCACTGCGCGTTTTCATTCTTTTTCTGAAACCATGTTCTTTTTTGCGCTGTCTGACCTTAGGCTGAAACGTCTGTTTCATTGTGATTTCCTCCTAATATTAACTTTTCATTCATCGTTTAATAATCAATACCATTCTAAAATACCGTATTACTTAAAAAGTATATTATGTTGAAACGTCGATGTCAAGCCATTTTTTAAAATCCCGTCGCTTCCCCGGATTTCATCGGGCATTCCCTGTGGATACTTGAATGCCCGAATTGAATTTGCTATAATGAATGCACACTTTTAACATTATCCACAGCCTTTTATCAACAACTTTTCTATTTTTGTGGATAAATCTGGGGATAAATGTTGATATTTCCCAGATCATCCTAATTTATCTCCATTCTTCTTCGGGATAAATTTACGAACAAGCTGCGTTTTTAAAATATGAATGTATATTTATCAACATTTATTGGAGGCTTATGTGGACGACTCGTTGAATATTCTATGGCAGCAAGCCCTTGAACTGATCGCCGAACAACTCACCGAAGTAAGTTTTAGAACCTGGTTTCCATCGGTCAAACCCATCCTGTACCGGGATAACTTCGTTTATTTATTGGTTGAAAATTCCTTTAACCAAGCGGTTATGCGGGAGCGCTACGAAACCGTAACCAACACCGCTCTGTCTTTTTTAACAAAAAATGATCATTTAAAGGCCGTATTTATCCTGAGTGAAGACGATATTCCAAAAGAGGCGGCTCCGACAGCGGCACCTCGGGAAACGGCAGAAGAAAAAACAGACACACCAGATGCTAAAGTTAAACCCGCCCACACCGGGACGGGCATCAACTCAAAATATACCTTTGAACGCTTCGTTATCGGGGAAAATAACCGTTTTGCTCACGCCGCTTGTGTCGCCGTATCGGAAGCGCCGTCGGAACGCTACAACCCGCTTTTTATTTACGGGGGCGTCGGCCTCGGTAAAACCCATCTCATGCAGGCCATCGGCAATTATATCCTGACCTATACGCCGGATAAAAAAGTGATCTACGTTTCCTGCGAAACCTTCACCAACGAATTCATCGACGCGATTCAAAACAAAAACAACCTGTCTTTTCGCAATCGCTACCGCAATGTCGACATCCTGCTCATCGACGATATTCAATTCTTATCCGGCAAAGAGGGCACCCAGGAGGAGTTCTTCCACACCTTTAACGCCCTTCACGACGAAAACAAACAGATTGTCATCAGCTCGGACCGGCCGCCGCGGGAAATCCCAAAGCTCGCCGAACGGCTGCGCAGCCGTTTTGAAATGGGGCTTATCACCGACATTTCCACGCCGAATTTCGAGACGCGAATGGCCATTTTGCGCAAAAAGGCCGAGTCCAACGCCGAGGACATCCCCGACGACGTCATGAACTTTATCGCCGACAACATTCATTCCAATATCCGGGAGCTCGAAGGCGCGCTGACCACTGTGGTCGCCTACTCCAAGCTTCACGGCGAAACCATCAATCTCGATTTTGCCAGGGAAGCACTCGCCGATCTGTTCGTCTCCCGGCAGCACGACATTAACGCGGATTATATTAAGGAAGTCACCGCAAAATACTTTAATACCACCATCGAGGATATGAACGGCAAAAAGCGCACCAAGGCCATCACCACTCCGCGTCAGGTGGCCATGTATCTGTGCCGCGAGATGACCAATATGTCCCTGCCCGCCATCGGCGAAGCCTTCGGTGGACGGGATCACTCCACCGTCATCCACGCGTATCAAAAGATCCGTGAAAACATCGATGCCAACACCGATTTTAAAAATTTGGTGCTCCGTATTCAAAGCGATATTCAAGGACAATAAGCCACGCTTGTCCACGGCGTCAATCACCATCCATCCACAGCTTACCCACAAACCCGATCCGGTGCTTTTCGCCGTTTTCCGTGCACTCAGACTTATCCACAGTCTTCACAGAGCTTACGACTATTATGACGAATTATACCTTAACTTATATATAGACCACAGCTAGGCACAACCATCATCCGGCTGTCTGTCAAAACGAAAAACAATATTCAAGAGGTAAACCATGAAATTTGACTGTTCCAAATCCGATCTGATCAGCGCCCTTTCCCTGGTCTCCCGAGGTGTCTCCAACAAAACCACCATGCCCATTCTTGAAGGGATTCTTTTTGAAGTTTACGATCATCGTCTGTTTTTGACCTCGACCAACCTGGAAATCAGCATTCAGACATCTATCCCGGCTCACATCGAACAGGACGGCGAACTGATCCTGCAATCCAACTTTATCTTTGAGTTGGTTCGCAAACTGTCCGGCGAGGATGTCTTTTTTGAACAAATGGCTCAGCACCAGCTCAAAATGACCTGTGAATGCTCCACCTTTACCATTAAGGGGATGCCTTCCGACGAATTTCCGGAATTCCCAAAGGTGATCGACGACTACAGCTTCACCGTGGATGCGTCAGCGCTGAAAGCGATGATTCACGGGACGATTTTTGCCGTCGCCATTAAGGAAAATATCCCGGTGCTTACCGGACTTAAGCTTGAAATTGAACGGGACCAGCTGACCATGATCGCGCTGGACGGCTACCGGCTTGCCCTGCGCCGGGGCGCCCTCAGCACGCCCATCAACGAGGCGGTGTCCATTATCGTGCCGGGCAAGAGCATGACGGAGCTGGACAAATTGCTTTCCGGCGCGAGCGGCGACATCCAAGTGAACCTGTCAAAGGCGCAGATTTTCTTTACGATGGGCGATACCCAGTTCACCTCCCGCCTGCTCGAAGGGGAGTTCATCAATTATAAGCACATCATTCCAAAAGAGAAAAACACCGAAGTGGTCATCGATAAAAAATTACTGCTCGACAGCACTGAACGCGCGGCGCTTTTGGCCCGAGAAGGCAAAAACAACCTGATTAAAATGGCCTTTGGCATCGACGAACTAACGCTCTCTTCCAACGCGGAGATCGGCGATGTGCACGAGGTGATTCCCATCCAGAAGACCGGCGACGATCTCAAAATCGCTTTTAATTCAAAATTTATTATCGATGCGTTGCGGGCTATCGATCAGGAACAAATCACCATTGACATGACCAACCCGGTGGGGCCGGCGGTCATTCAGTCGGAAGACAACCGCTATGTGTATCTGATTCTGCCGGTGCGCGTCTCCGACGACATGTAGGGGGCCGGCCATTTTAACCGAACCTTATCAAAAAGAACCGCAGAGTCCGTTGGCATGCGGTTCTTTTTTTGTTATAATGGATAGGATAAATGGTGAAGGTATCCCTTGTTGGCATTTAATTCACCATTTTTGCACGTTTTAGCCCCAAAGGGTCAAATGAAGACCAACGGCTTCAATCATGGAAAAAAACAGGAGAAAAATGGAAAAAATTCAAATTCATACCGCCTTTATCAAGTTGGATCAGCTGCTGAAATACATCGGCGCGGCCGAATCTGGAGCGATGGCCAAGGCCATGGTTCTGGGCGAAATGGTCCGGGTGGACGGCGAAATCTGCACGATGCGCGGCAAAAAAATCCGTCCGGGACAGCAGGTGGCCGTGGCGGATCTGGGGGTGTGGCGCGTCACCGGCGGCCGGACCTCCGAATGATTATCACCGATTTACAGCTGAAACATTTTCGCAATTACGCCTCGGAGCAATTTGATTTTTCCGATCATATCAACGTGATCACCGGCGCCAACGCCCAGGGAAAGACCAACCTGTTAGAAGCGCTGTTTTTTCTGGCGCGGGGCTATTCCCACCGCGCGACAACCGTGGCGGATCTTGTTCAGTTCGAACAGCCGGCGTTTTTTGCCAGGGCCGGCGTTTGGCAGGACGGGACTCACCACGAGATTTGCGTGCGCTATGAAAATCGGCGCAAGGTGCTGACGATCGACGGCAAAAAAGAGCCCAAGCACGCGGCAGCCGGCAAAATCGTCCACATCATTTTATTTGAGCCGGACGATCTGCGCATCGTGAAAGCCGGACCGGAGAAGCGCCGCCGCTTTATGAACGAGGAGATCAGCGGGCATATGCCGAGCTATTTGCCGGTGCTGGGGCATTACCGAAAGGCGCTGGCCCAGCGCAATGCCCTGCTCAAGGAGATTCGCCATGCGGCCTCCCTTCAAACCCTGCTGGCCGGCTGGGACGCGCAGCTGGTGCACTACGGCGCCAGGCTGATCCGCTACCGCCAGGCTTATCTGAAAAGGCTCAACGCGGTGGCAAAACAGCTGCACAGCGGCCTTTCCGACGGGCGGGAGACCCTGCAGCTGTCCTATCACAATAACGTGATTGATCAGCCGGCCGATCAGGAAGCGATCGCCCGACGTTTTGATGAGCGGCTAAAGGCCTCGGTGGAAGAAGATATCGCCCGGGGATCCACCGCCACCGGTCCCCAGGTGGACGATATGCAGGTGTGCATCGACGGCAGGGACGCGCGGAAATACGCGTCCCAGGGGCAGCAGCGCACGGCGGCCATTGCCCTCAAGCTGTCCCAGATCGAAATTTACCGGCGCGCCACCGGGGATTGGCCCATTGTGCTTTTGGACGACATTCTCTCGGAGCTCGACGCGGCGCGCCAGGAACAAATTCTGGCCATTTTAGGCCGGACTCAGGCCTTTATCACCTGCACCGACAGTCAGTTTGCTGAGCGTTATCCCGATGCCATGAAGCGGGTATTGACCATTCAAGACGGGCATTGGATTTCAGACGGCGTTATCCGCATAAAACAGCAAAATCCAGCGCCAGAGCGCGTTGATTAGATAGAGTCAGACAGAGGAGGCATTATGTCCGAAACAACGAAAACCAATCATGAATACGGCGCCGACCAAATTCAGGTGCTTGAAGGCCTGGAAGCGGTCAAGCGGCGGCCGGGGATGTATATCGGCAGCACAGGCTCCCAGGGGCTGCACCACCTGGTGTACGAAGTGGTCGATAACGCCATCGACGAGGCGCTGGCCGGTTACTGCAACAAGATTATCGTTTCGGTGGACAAAGACAATGCCGTGACCGTTGTGGATGACGGCCGCGGCATTCCCACCGGCATCAATCACAAAGAAGGCAAAACCGGGGTCGAGCTCGCGCTGACTGTTTTGCACGCCGGCGGAAAGTTCGGCGGCGGAGGCTACAAGGTTTCGGGCGGGCTTCACGGCGTCGGGGTGTCTGTGGTGAATGCCTTGTCTGAAACACTGACGGTAGAGGTCAAGCAGAACAAGCAGATCTATCGCCAGACCTTCGAACGCGGGAATAAGACCTCGGAGCTCGAGGTGGTCGGCAAAACCAACCGCACCGGCACCAAAATCACCTTCAAGCCGGATCCGGCCATCTTCGACACGACGATTTACGATTACGACGTGTTAGAGCACCGGCTGCGGGAGCTGGCTTTCCTCAATAAGGGCGTTTCAATCACGCTGAAGGATGAGCGGCCGGGCCAGGAGCAGACAGGCGAATACCATTATGCCGGTGGGATCCGCTCCTATATCGAATATATGAACCGCAATAAAGATCCGCTTTATACGCAGATTACCTATTACGAGAAGGCCATGGATAATTACGCTCTTGAGCTGGCCTTTCAGTATACCCGGGGCTATCAGGAAAATATTTATTCCTATGCGAACAATATCTATACCCCGGAGGGCGGCACCCATCTGAACGGGTTTAAAAGCGCCCTGACCCGAACGATCAACAATTATGCCCGCAAGGCCGGACTGCTCAAGCAGAACGACAAGAACCTCTCCGGAGACGACGTGCGCGAGGGGCTTACGGCGGTGATCTCCATTAAATTGCTGGAGCCCCAGTTTGAAGGGCAGACCAAGACCAAACTGGGCAATCCGGAAGTGAAGGGGATCGTGGAGACCATCGTCAACGAAGAGCTCTCCAATTTCCTCGAAGAAAATCCCAACGTGGCCAAGGCCATCGTGGAAAAGAATATCTCGGCCTCCCACGCGCGGATGGCAGCCAAGCGCGCCCGGGAGATGACCCGGCGCAAAAGCGCCCTCGACGCGACTTCCCTGCCGGGGAAGCTCGCGGACTGCCGGGAAAAAGATCCGGCTCAATCGGAAATCTTCATCGTCGAAGGGGACTCGGCCGGCGGTTCGGCCAAGGTGGGCCGGGATTCCCGGATCCAGGCGATTTTGCCCCTGCGCGGCAAGATTTTAAACGTCGAAAAGGCCCGGCTCGACCGGATGCTCACCTCCGACACGATCAAGGGGATGATTACCGCCTTCGGCACCGGCATCGCCGAGGATTTTGACATTGAAAAGGCGCGCTATCACAAAATTGTCATCATGACCGATGCCGATGTCGACGGCGCCCATATCCGCACCCTGCTCCTCACTTTCTTCTATCGCTATATGCGCGGTCTGATCGATCACGGTTATGTGTATATCGCCCAGCCGCCGCTTTACAAGGTCAGCTGGGGCAAGCATGTGGAATATGCCTATGACGACGCGGATCTGGACCGCCGCCTTGAAGACAAGGACCGCAGCCGCATCACCCTGCAGCGCTATAAAGGGCTGGGGGAAATGGACGCGGAGCAGCTTTGGGAGACCACGATGAACCCGGACACCCGCACGATGCTGCGGGTCGGCATCGAAGACGCGACCTACGCGGACGAAATCTTCACCATGCTCATGGGCGACAAGGTGCAGCCCCGCAAGGAATTTATCGAGCGCAACGCGAAGAAAGTCCAGAATCTGGATATTTAACCGGCTGCAGGATTGGATTCACATAAAGGAATAAAATGGACGAAAACGAAACTATGCTGACGGTGGCTCACAATCTTCGAGACGTTAAAATCGAAGACGAGATGAAAAACTGTTATATCGATTATGCGATGAGCGTTATCATCGGGCGGGCGCTGCCCGATGTGCGCGACGGCCTTAAGCCGGTGCATCGCCGCATTCTTTACGCGATGCATCAGATGGGCATGACGCCGGATAAGCCCTTTAGAAAATCGGCGCGTATCGTCGGGGAAGTGCTGGGGAAATACCATCCCCACGGCGATTCCTCGGTGTATGACGCCATGGTGCGCATGGCCCAGGACTTCTCCACCCGCTATATGACGGTCAATGGGCAGGGGAACTTCGGCTCGGTGGACGGCGACGGCGCGGCCGCCATGCGTTATACCGAGGCGCGGATGAGCAGGATTTCCTTGGAAATGCTCCGGGATATCAACAAGGAAACCGTCGACTTCATGGATAACTTTGACGGCTCAGAGCAGGAACCGGTGGTGCTGCCCTCCCGCTTCCCGCATTTGCTGGTGAACGGCTCCCAGGGGATTGCCGTTGGGATGGCCACCAATATCCCGCCCCACAATCTTGGCGAGGTGATCGACGGGACCATCGCCTACATTGACGACCCGGGCATCAGCGTCGACGATTTGATGACTCATATCAAAGGGCCGGACTTTCCCACCGCGGGGGTGATCCTGGGCAAGAGCGGCATCCGCGAGGCCTACGAAACCGGCCGCGGCCGCATTAAGATTCGCTCTAAGGTCGCCGTGAAGGACATGGCCAAGGGCAAGAAGCAGATTATCATTTCGGAAATTCCCTATATGGTCAATAAGGCGAAGCTCATTCAGAAGATCGCCGAACTGGTCAAAGACAAGCGCGTCGAGGGCATCACCGATATCCGCGACGAAACCGACCTGAAGCACGGCATCCGCATCGTCGTGGAGCTCAAGCGGGACACTAACGCGACCATCGTGCTCAACCAGTTATATAAGCATACCCAGCTTCAGGACATCTACGGCGTGATCATGCTCGCCCTGGTGGACGGCCAGCCGAAGGTGCTCAGTCTCAAGCAGATTCTCCATGATTACGTCGAACACCAGAAGGAAATCATCGTCCGCCGCACGAAATTTGATCTGAAAAAGGCGGAAGCCAGGGCCCATATCCTCGAGGGCTACCGCATCGCGCTGGACAATATAGACGAAGTGATTCAGATCATCCGGGAATCTCGGGATGCGAAAATTGCCAAAACCCATTTGATGGATCGCTTCGCGCTGACGGATATTCAGGCCCAGGCCATCCTCGACATGCGCCTGCAGCGGCTGACCGGTCTCGAACGGGAAAAGATCGAAGCGGAATACGCTGAGCTGATGCAAAAGATCGCCGAATACAAGGCGATTCTGGCCGACGAAAAGTTGGTGCTCGGCATTATCAAAGACGAACTGACCGAGATCAAAGATAAATACGGCGACGATCGCCGAACCTCCTTCGACATCGACGTGGAGGATTTCGATGTGGAAGATCTGATCAAAGAAGAAGAAGTGGTGGTCACGATGACCCACGTGGGTTATGTGAAGCGCATCGCGGCAGACACCTACCGAGCTCAGAACCGCGGTGGCAAGGGCATTTCGGCCCTCTCCACCCGGGAGAACGACTTTATCGAGCACATTTTCACCACATCGACCCACGACGATCTGCTTTTCTTCACCAACAAGGGCAAATATTACCGGCTCAAGGCGTATGAAATTCCCGTGGGCGGACGCACTTCCCGCGGCACGGCCATTGTGAACATTCTGCAACTGGATCCGGGCGAGAGCATTACGACGATGATTCAGGTCAAGGCCTTTGAAGCGGATAAGTATTTTGTGATGGCAACCTGTCACGGGCTGATCAAGAAGACGGCGATGACCGATTATGAATCCTCCCGGAAAAACGGAATTAACGGCATTAATCTGCGGGACGGCGACGAGCTGATCAAGGTGCAGATTTCCGACGATACCGAGGATGTGGTGATGGGCACCCATTTGGGTTACGCCATCCGCTTTAAAGTCAGGGATGTGAATGCCACCGGACGGATGTCCATGGGAGTTCGCGGCATTGGCCTGCGGACGGACGATCATGTCGTCGGCATGGATCTGCTCACTGCGGACAACAATGTGCTCTGTGTGGCTGAAAAGGGTTATGGCAAGCGCACATTCGCCGATCAATACCGGGTGCAAAAGCGCGGCGGCAAGGGTATTCAGACCTATAAATGCACCAATAAAACCGGCAACCTTGTGGGCTTTTCGGTGCTTGAAGACGGCGGCGAAATCATGATGATCAACAACGATGGCATCGTGATCAAGCTCAAGGGCGACGATATTTCCCAGATCGGCCGCAGTACCCAGGGGGTGCGCCTGATGAAACTCAAGGGCGACGAACGCATTGCGACGATCTGCAAGGTTCAAAATGAAGAGCCTCTCGACGATGTGGACATCGAAGATGATCAGCTGTCGATGATGGACGATTGATGTGAGGATTCCCTGGGAAATAAAAATTCCCGGCTTGCTAAAGGAGAAAACCATGGATAAGCTCATTTCGATTTCGATGCTCAGTGCCGATTTTTCGCGTCTGGGCGAACATTTGAAGCAGGTGGAAGCGGCCGGCGTTGACTGGCTGCACGTGGATATTATGGACGGGCATTTTGTGCCTAATATCACCATGGGACCGGACCAGGTGGCCCAGCTGCGTGGCGCCGTGGCCCTCCCCTTTGATGTGCATCTGATGATTACTCATCCCCTTGCTTATATCGAGCGCTTTGCCAAAGCCGGCGCCGATACCATTACCGTGCATGTGGAGTGTGACGATGACACGGATGCTTGCCTCGATTTGATTGAAAAGTGCGGTGTGAAGCCCGCCGTGGTGATTTCGCCGGAAACGCCGGCCGCGGCCGTGGCGCCCTATCTCGATCGGGTGAGCATGGTGCTGGTGATGGGGGTGCACCCCGGATTCGGCGGCCAGTCCTATATCCCGGAAACGACGGACAAGCTGGCAAAGCTGCATGATATGATCGGCGGCCGGCCATTGCGTCTCGAGATCGACGGCGGTGTTAATTTCGACACCCTGCCGGAAATTCTCACCACCGGGGCGGATACCATTGTCTCCGGGTCTTGCCTGTTTAAGGGGGATATCGCGGCCAACGTCGGGCGCTTTAAAACCTTGTTTGAATCAAAAAATAATTAAATGACATTTAAAAAGCACGTTCAAGTCGGAAAGAACGTGCTTTTGGTTTTTATAGATAAACTCTAATATAAATTTTCAACTATCTTTTCAAAGGTCTTTATATGCCGGTATAGCCTGTTGTTTCAGGCATTTTGTATATCTTTTCTTAAATCCGCTTGTGTTTTCGCTTTGAAAGGTAGTCAAGAAGTAGTAAAACCTCTCTTTTCCTTTTTAAACTCCCGTTCCTTTAGTCATAAGATTAGAGCGGCGGTCTTATACAACTTTGTATATTGCATTTCTTTGCATAAGAGACTTTTTCCTTTGTAAAAACTTATATTTTCCATTTTTCTGTTTGATATTGCATATCCCAAAGTTTTTGATACAATCCTATTTGCTTCATCAATTCATTATGTGTTCCTTTTTGACTGATGCTACCGTCTTCAATAACAAGAATTTGATCTACATCCTGTATTGTCGATAATTTATGAGCAATCATAATAACCGTTTTATTCTTCAATAGCGACTGTAATGCCGATTGTATTTTTACTTCGTTTTCTACATCTATATTTGCAGTCGCCTCGTCTAAAAGTACTATCGGAGCATCTTTTATTAAAGCTCTGGCAATTGCAATTCTTTGCTTCTCACCGCCGGAAAGAGTTGAACCGCCTTCTCCCGGTACAGTATCGTATCCCTCAGGGAGTTCCATAATAAAATCGTGACATCCGGCTTTTTTTGCCGCTTCAATGACTTCATCCAAGCATGCCGACGGTTTTCCTATTCTAATATTGTTCAAAATAGAATCCTGAAACAAAAGAATATCTTGAAATACAAAACTCAGATTGTGCAGTAAATGTTCATAAGACAATTTTTGAATTTCCTTGCCGCCTATTTTTATTTTTCCCTGCTGGGCATCCCAAAACCTTCCAAGTAAGTTAATAATAGTTGTCTTTCCGCTGCCGGATAATCCCACCAATGCCGTAGTTGTTTTTTCCGGAACATTAAAGGAAATTTCCCTAAGAACAGGGGTACTATCATAAGCAAAGCTGACATTCTCATAGGAAATATCAAATTGATGCAGCTCTTTTTCTCCGGAAATATCGGACATAACAGGAATGTTATCAATCATATCCATGCGTTCCAAGGATTGATTTGTCATTTTTGCAAATATGCTGAAAATGCCCATCCCTTCTATCCCTTGAAACAAGCCGAAAGATGAAAGAGTTAATAAAAACAATCGCATATAATCAATGTCATTCAGAAGAAAAAGCATTCCTGCCAAGAAAATGATACCGGTGGTTATCGCTCGAAACCAAAATTGAAATAAGGCAATTGGAAAAAGATGTGAAAGCTCATTGCGAATAGATTCATCCCGCATTTTTTCAAATATCTTCATGATTTTTGTCTCATATTTCTTTTCCGTTTGACATGATTTCAAAATATGAATCCCATGGATGAATTCAACTGTTTCCTCTGTCACCGTCCCGATGAGTTTTTGCCGATTTAAATTTAATCTATCCTGTGTTGAAGCAAGACGCCTATATGTATACCGAGCCGGTATTAACAAGAGTACAGAGAAAATAAATACCCTATAGTCCACACAGAACAGAAATATTAAACCGATAACTAAAGAAGGAATTCCCGTTGCAGCTTTTTCAATAACGCCTATTCCTTCTATTTCAAGAAATGCCGCATCCGAAGTAATTGTGGATATAAGATCTCCTTGATTCTTTTTGCTGAAAAAGCCCAATGAAGCTTGTTTAAGGTGCGAACCTAAAGCGATCCGCTTCTCACATATCGCCTCGTACCCGGCTCCTGAACGCAAACGCAGGATAGCATATCTTAAAATAATGCGGCAGATAATTGTTACTGCCATAACGGCGATACAGAATATAAGTGTTTTTTCATCAAGCTGTCTTGTTGCATTTTTATTTAATTCCGGTATGGATGCAACCAAATAGTAAGCCATGACCAGGGGAAGCATAATGAATATTCCATCTAAAAAGTTAAATAGGAATGAAAGGTAGAGCTTTCTGCGCTGTGCTTTCATCAGCTCCAAAAATTTATAAACCGTTTTTAGCATAGAAAGGCTCCTTTCTTTCACTGATTTTCGAGGTTTCCGAAAGATAGGCAGACCACATTTTTTTGTATAAGGCAGAGGTTTTAATCAACTCCTCATGCTTCCCCACAGAATCCAGCTTTCCGGCGTCAAGTACAATAATCTTGTCACAATCTGTAACTGTCGGAAGCCTATGTGCAATAACAACCAATGTTTTGTTTTTACATAAAGCCATCAATGAGTCCTGAATTTTATTCTGATTCTCCATGTCGGTATAGGCAGTCGCCTCATCTAAAATCAAAATGGGAGCATTTTTCAAAATTGCTCTTGCAATGACAATTCTTTGCCGCTGCCCGCCAGACAGTTTTGCTCCCGCATTTCCGACAACGGTATCGTAACCGTGCTCAAGTTTTTCGATAAAATCACTGCATTGTGCATTCGTTGCAGCAATTTTGACTTCCTCGTCTGTTGCTGCCGGGTTTCCTAATCGTATATTTTCCATGATAGACATATTAAACAAAAATGTATCCTGTGTTACATAACTGATTTTTGCCATTAACTCTGAAAGCGAAAGACTTTTATAGTCTACACCGCCAATTGTGATGCATCCATCCGTCACATCCCAAAATCTTGCAAGGAGATTTGCAATCGTAGTCTTTCCGCTGCCTGAAGGACCAACAATAGCCACTTTAGTATTTTCCTCAATCGTAAGAGAAATATCATGTAAAACCGTTTCCTTTCCATAGGCAAAAGAAACATTGCTCAGCTCAATTTTATTATTTGAAATCGTTTCTCCTGAAGCAATTTCTTTTAATTCCGATGCGGAAAGAATTTCGTCAATCAGATGTTTTCCATTTCTTATGTGATAGAAATTGTCCATAAACTCGGTAAATTTAAGCAAAGATGAACCAAGTCCCACGGAAAGCAACACGGAAAAGAGAAAAATCTGTCCCGAAAGATCTCTATGCACATAGAGGTGTCCGCCAACACACAAAACACTTACTGTAATAGAAGACAATAAAACCAATGCCGGCGCTGAAACGATATGCATTTTGTTATACAGTTTTAATGTGGATTTTTTGTAATTACGAATGGCTTCCTCATATTTAGAATAAGCCCTTTTTTCTTGACCGAATATTTTAATTTCCTTATTTCCCCGTATATATTCAATAACTCTATCGTTCATATGTTCCAGTGCCGAATAGTATGTGCTTGCGAACTCGTTCATGATGCCGATATACATTGGTAAATAAAAAATTAAAGTCAGTACGGCGGGTACCATTACAGCCAAAGCCATTCGCCAATCAACAAAAAACAAACTAACGATAATTCCCACAGGAATCAAAACATTTGATGTTGTTTCAGGTATAGCATGAGCTAAAGGAAATTCGAGCCGTTCCGTTCCGTCAATCAACATATGTTGAAAATGTCCTGTCCCATGCAGTTGCATATATCCCAGCGGCATCCGTAGCATCTTATTCGTTATAGCAATTCGTATCTCTCCCAGTATGCGAAAAGCCGTTTTATGAGAAATTGCAGTGGATAAACCGTGGCAGATAAGCTGTAAAACAAAAGCTGCAAGAATAAAAAGTGTGTCTATGATAATATCTTTATAGCTAAATCCCGACACAAGTCCGTTTAATAAACGATAAAGGATATAGTAGGGAGCAAGTCCCCAAAATACGCTCGCAATTGCCAGCAAAACGGAACCGATATATGAGGTTGTATAAGGTTTTAAGAAGTCAACAAATCTTCTTTCACCGTTCTTGTCCATAAAGCCTCCTATATTTATTTTAATCTATATTCTTGAAATGTTTTTTCAAAATGACCTTTCCTATATAGACGCCGATAACTCCGCAGATAATTGCCGACACCATACCCAATGCTGCAAATCCGCCGGTAAAAAATTTTACATAGGCATATATTTCATCTTTACCGAGTCCCATATCGGTCCATTTTTTTACTTCTCTATCAAGAAAGAAAATGAACGGAATGCATCCGCCAAAGAAATAGGCAGCCTGTGTAAATCCATAACCGACACCAACAGCTATGGTTTTGAAATTCGTCTTAAAAACGATGATATCTGCGATAAGACTTACGACAATGACACAAATCAAACAGGTAATACTCCCCATACCGGTCAGAGTAAAAAAGGCAGTTCCTAAGCTTACAAGTAAAGTCATCGCTCCGAAATGTTCAATTTTTTTAACAACGAATAGAACGATGCTTCCCATGATAAGTGCGGTAATACTCGGTGCAAATACATGCATAACAGGAATCATTACAGCGGTTAACATCCCGACCCCATAGATTACCGCAGCATGAACAGCTGCCAGCAAACCGATTAAGACAAAATCACTGACTTTCCATTTATTACTCATTTTTTATTCCTCTTATAAATTTTCTTTAAAAATAAGATTAAGTTGTTCTGTATCTCTCAAAGGAAAATCCTTTAATATCTTTCCATCTTCCAAAAGTACTGCACGATTGCAAACGGATAAAATGAATTCGTAATCATGTGTAATGATAATGGATGCGTTTTTGTTTCCTGTAATAGAATCGATTAAATCACAAACCTTTTGCATACTTTCGTAGTCCAAACCGCTTGTGGGTTCATCAAATACATTAACCCTCTTATTTAACAGATAAGAGGCTGCAATCACCAAACGCTGTTTCTGCCCCATGGATAAAATCGTAGGGTGCTGTTCTTTCATATCAGAAAGATGTAATATATCAAGAACTTTTTGTATCCGGCTTTCTATATCAGCTTGACTTTCGTTTCCAAGGAGCAAATCGTTATACACGCTGTATCCGAAAAGTTGAAAATCCACATTCTGCATGACATAGCTCGTAGTTTTACTTCGATCTTTTGTTGCAAACCTTTTTCCGTCAAAGTTAATAATTCCTCCTTGTTCTTTTTTTAGCCCGCATAAAATTTTGGCGAGTGTTGTTTTCCCGCATCCGTTCTTTCCGAGCAAAGCCACTTTGTCACCCGGAAAAACAGAGAATGAAATTCCCTTCAATATTTCTCTTTCTTTTTTATATCTGAAAGTAATGTCCTTCAGCTCCAAGAGAGGGTTATCAAATATATCCTTCGGAGGGTCTCTGACAACGCTTTGAAAAAGATTTATTCCTCGCAATCCCTTTTCATGAAGCATGTCGTTGCTCAGAGTTTTCAATTCGGATCTCTCATATACGCCGGATATCTTGCCATTTCCCATTACAATCAGTCTGTCGCAAAGATTTTTCATATAAAAAAGGCGATGCTCGATAACAATTATAGTGTAGCCGTTTGCTTTTAATTTCTCGAAGATTTCCGACAGTAAAAGAATAGATTGATAATCCAAATTAGATGAAGGCTCATCCAACAGAAGAATACCGGTCTTGAGCATTAGGATGGAAGCAATTGCAACCTTTTGTTTTTCACCACCGGATAAATCCGACAATTTCTTTTCGATTATGTTATTTAAAGAAAGCAGCGAAACGATATACTTCATTCGCCGCTCGATTTCCTGCTTGGGAATTCCGTAATTTTCACAAGCATAAACGAGATCTGACAGCACATCAGCTGTAAAAAATTGATTTTCCGGATTCTGAAAAACAGAAGATGTAATTTTGGATATGTCACATATACGAAACGGAGCGATGTTTTTACCGTTCAAGTAAATATTTCCTGATTTCTCCCCGTCAAAAAACAGGGGACATAAACCGTTGATACAGCGGAACAGAGTGGATTTTCCCGAACCGCTTCTTCCGGTAATAACTACAAATTCTCCCTTCTTAATGGAAAGGGTTACTTCTTCAATCGTTTGAAATTCATTATCTTTATACCTATAACTCAGCTTTTCCAATCGGATCATTGTGTTTTCTTACCTCAAAAAATTTATTGTTAGACTTAATATAAATGCAACAATGGTGATTGCTGAAAATACGATGTCTTTTTTGCGGATCTTCACATTAAAATATGTACTTCGACAATTCGTATTTTCTATCCCTTTTACAAGTGCCGCACAGGAAAATTCTTCTGCCATATGCATGCTACGAAACAGCATAGGAACTAATAAATACTCAAGCATCCTCAACGGATGGAATATCACTCCTTTCCACGAGGTATCTATTCCTTTAAGTTTCATTGCCTCAACTATGGTAAAAAAATCTTCCCTTAGTGAAGTAAAGTGGCGAAACATTACCGCAATGCTCAGAATAACGCCTTTGGGAAGCCTGCATTTTTCAAGAGCAGTTGTAATTTCGGATAAATTCTTTTGTCCTTTGATTGCTGATCCTAACATCATAAACGGAATGATTCGCTGAATGATAAAAGCGATAATACCGATAATAAAAAATATAGGAGTTCGCAATATAAGAATTTGCATATGAGTAACCGCATAATAATAAAAATAAAGAACTCCAAAAGTTACCGCATAACGAATTAAAGTATAATATTGTCTCCCTGCTATCAGCACGATTACTGCAATAAAAAAGGATAGTAATGTCACTTCCGGTTTTCCTGAAAGCAACATAAATACCATAATCAGCAAATCCAAAAAAAGAATTGTCCTGAAATCAAAAGTTCTATTTTTTCTTGTTTTATTCGTTGTGATTCACTCCCTTGCAATATACACCTTGAATAAGCCTGTTTTTACGTCAGACTTTATGGTATACTAACATATTATAGTTAGCTACATCTAACGTTTTGAAAGCTTTTGGCTTTTAGCTATACTTTTTGGCTTCTATCATAATCAAAATAAGGAGGGGGGAGAATTTTGAATAAAGGATATCGGAGTTTTATCGAACATACAGATAGCAAGCTTTCAAAAGCCAACTCTTTTATGAACCCTTGCTTCAATACATATCAGTTCTCATCGGAATTAGGTAAGGGATATACATCTATATATGAACTGGGATCTTATGCAAGTATTTGCATTGCGGAACATTCATATATTCGCGATTTTGAATATGCTGTGATATCGGACGATTCTATCTCTATCCAACAATACGATTCCATTGATTCGGAGCATAGCTATCCCAAGGGTGATGTTTATTCCGGGATGCAGTATATTGACTATACTCCTGATAATGAAGTGTATAGATATGTTATTAAAAAAGATATTCCCGCAAAGCTTATCGGTATACAGCTTATGCCGGAATATTACGATGTGTACTTAAAAAGAGAATTTGGTATAAACAGCGTCAATCTTAAAGAAGATCTGAAAGTATTCCCGCATGGTATTTCCATTCCTGAAATATCATCTGTTTTTAACCAGATTCGTAATTTTAAAGGTAATGAATACAGTTCAAAGTTATTTTTCAAAAGCAAAATTGATGAATTAGCCGCCATCATTATTCAAAAGGCAGATATATTTCGAGGTTTAAACGCAGGTGTTTCCGTTGCGGATCGAAATGCTATTATAGAAATTATGGCGTATTTGAATCAAAATTTATCAAAGAATTTTTCACTGACGGAATTGTCCGCAGATGCCTATATGAGCATTTCAAAATTCAAGTATGTATTTAAGACAGTTGTCGGTCAATCTCTTTCAGAATACATGACGCAAAAAAGAATGGAACATGCCTGTGAAATGTTATCATATAGTAATTTATATATTGCAGAGATTGCCCATCTCGTTGGATATAAAAATGCCGGAAGTTTTTCTTTTCAATTTAAAAAATATATGGGAGTACTCCCAAATGATTACAGACTGAGCAGAACCAATCTGCATGTAAATTCCGGTTAATATACAATTGATATTGTTAGACCGTAGAAATAAAAAATCAAATACAACTTAAATAGTGTTATGAAAGAAGCGTTGCAGTTATAAAAATTGCAACGCTTTAACATTAGTTAGATTGTGTTTTCAGTATCGTCGTTTCCAAATGTGAGGTCTGCGATTTCTGACGGGTTCTTCAAGCAGTTGAACTCAATTTGCTTTCTGTATTCCGATGGAGGTATCCCGGTTTGTTTCTTAAACGAAGTGGAAAAACCGGCAGTTGTATCAAAGCCTACTTTCTTTGCGAGTTCCTCTATGGATAAATCAGAATCAGCCAATAAATGAGACGCATAGTCGGCTTTTTTTGACAGGATGTATTTGGTGACGGTGCACCCTGTAAATTGCCTGAACAAATTTTTTAGCTTTGTTGTGCTCATATTCGCTACTCTGGAAAGCTCCGCCAGTTTTATGGTGCGTGAAAAATTCTCATCGATGTGCTGAATCACATGAACGATGCTCTCATAATCCGCGCTTTTTTTAGGCACTCTTCCGTTTCCCATTTCAATCACCGCCGACATCAGAGCATAAGCACCTGCTATGTAATATAGTTCCGCGGCCATTCCCTTCAGAGAGCAGGCATATATTTTCTTTAGAACATTCATAATTTCGGATGACCAATTGTGGTCACCGCCCATATTTTTCAAAATCTCGAGCGGACTCGCTTTTTGCACCGTAAAAAGAGTTTCAAGATGCATTTTATAGAACGACGGAGGATATAGAACCTCGGTATAAGCAACCCGACTTCCTTTGCGCATTAAAGTTTTGACAGGTGTACCGTTTTCCTCCAGGTAAGCGACGATTTTGCCCGGAGGAAGATGCTTTGCATATTCGAGGCGAAGCGAGATATAAAGCGAATCGTTCGGCATTGTAAGCCCGGTGTCCTTTAGAAAATAAAAATCACATTTTGTAATTATAAAATGCTCTCCATGAGGAAGGAACCAAAAATATCCCTGTGTCGTATGACCATCCCCCTGAAAGAAAGAGCCGCAGCCGAATGGATTGTTTTCATCATTTTTTACCATCCCCATGTCCTTACACATGGAGCTGATTATATTTGTCATTATGCATCACCATTTTTTCTATCAGACATTATTCTTTTGAGAAAAGACATAGACGAACGCGATCTATTGCCCAAAGGAATGAGGATATATTATACTTTCAATTAGATAAGGCTAACTAATGTGATCCTAGCACAAATATACTGCTATTTCAAGGGAGATAAACGATTTGAAACTTGATGTGCGCTATAAATTCCTTTTGCTGATACTCATCAGTATCGTGGCATTTTCCGCAAAGGATATCATATATGGAAGTATTGTCTTTATCATTGTATGTTTACTTTCTTTTCTTCTCGGACAAAGAAAAAAGACAATAAAATTCACTGCCGCTTATGTTTTGCTGCTTTTATTTATTATTTTTTCGAAGTATATGCCGGCAGTTTTGAGCAGCATGATTCTAATGATCGTTTTATGTATAAGAATGTGCATGCCGGTTATGCTCTATGGACAGACTTTTTTGAAAACAACAGCGGTCAGTGAAATGGTAACAGGCCTTTATGCTATGAAAATTCCCCGTGCATTTATCATTACCTTCGCGGTTGCCATGCGTTTTTTCCCTACTGCAAAAGAAGAAATTTCTCATGTGCGGGATGCGATGTCACTTCGCGGAATAGGATTTTCCCTGCGAAATTTAAGGCTGCGGCCGGCGCTTGTATTTGAAGGCTTCATGGCACCGCTTTTGGTTCGGGCATCTACCATTGCGGAAGAGCTCTCCGCAGCATCGATTACTCGCGGATTGGATAATCCCGCGCCAAGAACATCATTCATAAAGCTTGGCATAACATTCAAAGACACATTTTTGACTTTTATATTTGCAGCTATGCTGGTTTCTGTTCTGCTGATGAGGACAATTGTCGGGAGGTGATGAATTGATCGAATTGGAGCAGGTCAGCTTCCGCTATGCAGAAACAGAAACGAAAGCGCTGCAGAATATTTCTCTTAAAGTCGGCAGAGGTAAATGCGTGGTGCTTTCCGGCAGCTCGGGATGCGGAAAAACAACGGTCACAAGGCTTATAAACGGATTGATTCCGAGCTTTTATCCCGGAGAGCTTTCCGGAACCGTAAAAATAGACGGAGAGGATATTGCCGGGTGCAAGCCGCATGAATTGGCTATGCAAATCGGTTCTGTATTTCAAAATCCGAGAACGCAATTTTTCAACACGGATACCGACAGTGAAATTGTCTTCGGCATGGAAAATTGCGGGATTTCATATAAAGAAATGCACGATCGTTACGAGCGGACGGTAAATAATCTCAATTTGGAGAATTTGTGCGGGAGAGACATTTTTGCACTTTCAGGCGGAGAAAAACAACAAATTGCATTCGGAAGCATCTATGCACTGTCTCCCGAAATATATGTTCTGGACGAGCCCTCCGCAAATCTGGACAGGACTTCAACCTTAAGACTTCGAAATCTTCTTTTGCAGTTGAAGAACAGCGGAAAGACTTTACTGATTTCCGAACACCGGCTTTATTATCTTCGCGATGTTGCGGATCAGGTAGCATTGATTCACGAAGGCAGACTGAGCGGACTTTACGATATGAATCAGCTTGCCGCCACAGATGTGAAGGCTCTTAACAGCATGGGACTTCGCACGCTATGGGATGTTAAAATTTCGGCTTCACCTGCAAGCTGTCCCGTGAGAACTCCTGCATTGGAGATAAGAAATCTCTCGGTTGAACGAGGGAAAAAGACTGTGTTGAAAAATATCAATATTTCGGCAGATTACGGGGATATTGTCGGAGTAATCGGAGAGAACGGCATCGGTAAAACGACACTGGCGCGAACCGTCTGCGGACTGATGAAAGAAAAAACGGGGAGTATTTATTTATCGGGACAACGGAGTAATATTCGTATGAGAAAACAAAATGCTTTTCTTGTCATGCAGGATCCGAATTATCAGCTGTTCAGCGACAGCGTGATCGGAGAAACGGCACTTACCGCTTCCGGTGAAATACCGAATTCAGAAGATGTGCAAAGGATTTTATCATCTTTGGAGCTTACATGTGTCCGGGACAGACATCCGCTCTCCTTATCCGGCGGGCAAAAGCAACGTTTATGTGTGGCTCTTGCGGCTTTATCTCCTGCACGGATACTCTTTTTTGACGAACCGACGAGCGGGCTCGATTTTGAGAATATGAACCGCGTGGCAAGGATGTTAAAGGAGCTTTCCAAGACAAAAACCATTATCGTGATCTCTCACGACAATGAATTTCTGAGTCTTGCCTGTACGAAAATCATATCTTTAGCAAAATAAATTAAAAACAGAAAGTGAGGATTATTTCAAATGAATCAAAACAAAACTGCTTCCGGTACTAAACTGGGCGGCCGTGATTTTATCAATCTTGGCATTTTTACCGTTATATTTATCGTGCTTTTTATGGCGTGCATTATGGTAATGAGCATGACCATTTATACATTACCGTTCGGTGTTGCATTAGGCTCCTTCGTCGCAGCCTCTGTATATATGCTGCTTAGGACAAAAGCGCCTAAAGCCGGTGCAATCATATTGTTCGGAGCTCTGTTCGGGCTGGTTATGTTCGTGATGGGCAGCGGCTGGCCGATACTTGCAGCGGTAATTATCAGTTCAATTATCGCGGAACTGATCGTAAGGAGCGGAAATTATAAGAGTTACACCTGCGAGGTCGCAGGCTATTGTATTTTGATGCTGGGGACTGCAATCGGCTCATATATTCCGTTTCTTGTCATGAAAGATTATTATCTTAAAATTGCTGAGGGGAATAGCATCAACGGGGAATTCATGTCTCGCTTAATTAAATTTATCAGCGGTCCGTACCTCGCCTTGGCCTTAGCTGTTACAGTTGTTACAGCTATACTGGGAACGGTACTTGCTCGTGCTGTTTTCAAAAAACATCTCATTAAAGCAGGATTGCTCAAGGAGACGAAGTGATGAAAAAAAGCGGTATGTCTCATATTTTTGAACTGGCGTCAGATCACAAGGGGCTTCTTGCGGTCAGCGGCGTTCTTGCGGCTCTGGCATCAATCGCCTCCTTTGCTCCTTATGTTGCTGTTTATTACATTATTCGTGATGTCATTTCTGCTTATCCGGAATTCACGAAGCTGAATGTCGAATCGGTCTTGGGATACGGAATGATTGCGGTGATAGGCATTGCATCCGATGTGCTTTTCTTTTTCAGCTCATCGATATGTGCACACCTTGCCGCGTTCGGGACTCAATACAAACTCAAAACGATATTAACGGAACATATTGCAAAAATTCCGCTCGGTTTCCATTTTAGCATTGGAAGCGGACGGTTTCGCAAAGTGTTGAATCAGGATATTGAACAAATGGAAAACTTCATAGCTCACGTATATCCGGATATGGTTGCTGCCTTTGTTGCGCCGGTGGTGCTGCTCGCGGTTCTGTTCATCTTCGATTGGCGCTTCGGTCTTGTTGCTTTTGTCGCAGTTGCAGCGGCGTTCGGCATTCAGATGATCGCTATGGGTTCCGCTAATTCAGAGCTCATGTCAAAGCTGCAAAAGAACACGGCTGATATGACTGAGGCCACAGTTGAATATGTGAGAGGAATGCCGGTTCTTAAGGCTTTCGGGCAAACAGCACATTCTTTTAAGCAATTACGAGGTGCAATTACGGCATATACAAAGTTTATGCTGACATATACAATGAAATGGAAAATTTCGACTGCATCATTTATGACACTGATCAACAATATTTATCTTTTTCTTGTTCCTGTAGGAATTCTGGTCGGAAAAGGAACAAAGGACTACAATGACTTTTTGTTGAATTTCATTTTTTATTTATTGCTTGCACCTGCTATCGCTTCCGTGCTTCATAAATTCCTGTATGTATCATCCTCCAGCATGAGAGTTTCCGGGGGCGTTGAAAGCTTCGATGCAATAATGGTATTGCCGGAGCTGTCTGAAACGGAGCATGGGAAAAAGCCCGATGACGGAACGGTATCCTTTCAGAATGTGTCGTTTTCGTACAGCGGGGACGAAAATCTTGCTTTGTCCGATGTAAGTTTTATTGCACGAGCCGGAGAAGTTACAGCTATCGTCGGAACCTCAGGAGGCGGAAAAAGTACCATAGCCCACTTAATCCCACGGTTCTGGGATGTATCAAGCGGCAGGATATGCATAGGAAATGTGGATATCCGCGAAATGACGGAGCACGATCTGATGCGTCAGGTCAGCTTTGTTTTTCAGGATGTATATCTCTTTAATCAGAGCATTCGCGATAATATCAAAATAGGTTTTCCCGAAGCATCGGATGAAGAGGTTATAGAAGCGGCAAAAGCGGCCTGCTGCGATGAATTTATCGCAAAATTTCCGGGCGGATATGATACGGTGCTCGGAGAAGGCGGGATTCATCTGTCAGGCGGCGAGGCTCAGCGTATATCCATTGCCCGTGCGATAATTCGCAATACTCCCGTTTTGGTTCTGGATGAGGCGACGGCTTTTGCGGATCCGGAAAATGAGAGACTTATACAAACGGCTTTGCGCAGACTCATGGAGGGAAGGACAGTTATCATCATTGCCCACAGGCTTGGAACCATAAAGGATGCCGATAACATTTTGGTGATGGATAAGGGAAAGCTCGCTGAAAGCGGAACGCATCCTTATCTCCTGCAAACAGGCGGGGTATATTCAGATATGTGGATGAGATACACGCAATCCCTTGAATGGGGCATTGGAAAGGAAAAGGTTATTTCATGAGAATGTTTAGAAATTATTTGCTGCTGGATAAAAGTGCGGAAAAAGGACTGCGAAATGCAGCAATCGCCTGCTTTTTTACAAGCCTTTCACTGATGCTTCCTTTCATGATTACAATCGAGCTTTTCATAGAAGTCTTGAAGCCTCTGACAGGAGAAGCTGTTTCGTGGAATAAAATTTGGATATTATTTGGGATCGGTGCGATAGCTTTTATTGTGATTTTCCTGTTTTCAAAGCACGATTATATGAAAACATATGTGTCCTCTTATCATCAATCCGAGACGACCAGACTTCGCGTAGCGGAGCAAATGAGAAAATTACCGATGAGTTTTTTTAACGCAAGAGATTTGAGTGAGTTGTCCTCTAATATTATGACGGATTGCACAAATATCGAAACGGCAACTTCCAATATTGTGCCCCAGCTTCTTGCGAATGTATCATCATCAGCGTTTGTTTTGATATGTCTCGCTTTCTTTGACTGGCGAATGGCACTATCTATATTTGCTATGCTTCCTCTTGCAGCACTCATCTTTTGGGTGAGCCGCAAGCTGCAGAACCGCTTATTTTCAAAGCACATTTCCGCAAAGCTTACAGCAGAAAAACAGTCGCAGGAATATCTCGACGGTATTAAAGTGATACGTTCCTGCAATCTCGGGGGAGAAAAATATAAAAAGCTTGACGATGCTTTTACAGAATTGCGGTCAGCGGCAATTCGCATAGAGCTTGTTTCCGGTTCAATTATGGCATTGTCATCGATGTTACTTAGATCGGGTATCGGTGTTGCGGTTTTTGCAGGCATACACCTGTTGACAGCAGGACGGATTGATTTTATTGTTATGTTGATGTTTTTACTCATTGCAACCAGAATTTACGGTCCTATTCTCACGGTGTTGACGCTATTGCCGGATATCCTGTATTTGCGGGTGTCTGCCAAGCGGCTTCGCGATTTGATGGAAAGCAAAGCGATGACCGGAGAAACAGGCACAGCGATTAAAAATACAGATCTATCCTTTTACAATGTGAGCTTTGCCTATGGAAAGGAAACTGTACTTGACGGAGTGACTTTTACGGCAAAAGCCGGACAGATCACAGCGCTCGTGGGACCTTCGGGCAGCGGCAAAAGCACCGTTTCCAAGTTAGCTGCAAGATTTTGGGATACGGATGGCGGAACGGTGAAGGTCGGAGGCGTAAATGTAAAAGAGCTTGATCCCGAATATTTAATGCGGCATTTTTCCTTCGTATTTCAGGAGGTCATTCTCTTCAACGACACGATAGAGAATAACATTCGCATCGGAAAGCCGGATGCCGACGAGGAAGCAATCAAAGCAGCGGCAAAAGCTGCCTGCTGTGACGAGTTTATTGAAAAATTGCCGGATGGTTATAAAACCATGCTCGGTGAAAACGGGGCGACGCTTTCGGGCGGAGAAAGACAGCGTATTTCAATAGCCAGAGCCTTGCTTAAAGATGCACCTGTTGTAATACTCGATGAAGCGACAGCGTCTCTTGATCCGGAGAATGAGGTATTTGTTCAACAGGCTATTAATCAGCTCGTAGCTCATAAAACCGTCTTAGTTATCGCACACAGGCTGCGGACAGTTCTCCATGCGGACAATATTGTAGTATTGGAACAGGGAAAGGTTGTGGAAGAAGGGAAAAGTGAGGAGCTGATTGCGAACGGCGGACTCTTTTCGAAACTGTACCATACTCAGCAAAATAATTGTGAGTGGAAATTTTGATAATGAATTGAGAGGCGGTCAGAAACTTCTATATGGAAGCAGCTATTTTAAAATCACATTGATTAGGAGAAGATTTTATGGTATATCAAAATCATCGTTTCACTCTTGTGGCCTGTGCGCTGCTCAAAAATCAAACGTAATATGTAACCCTGTAATGTTCCTATGTCTTCTTGAAGACATATCTGTATTATTATGCGTCCCGTCGGAACGAATTCGATGGGACGTTTTTGTTTGGATCAAAAACACTACTCTTTATCATTGGTTTCTTACGTTATTTTATAAGGGCTTTCTGTGCCTGCCAAAACTTTTTTCTAAAAATATTCGTTTTTCTTTGGCAGTTTTCCTCTCTGCGTTGTTGAGGGTTTGCGAAGGGGAATTTCTACCCGCTTTCGCGGCTGCGAAAGGAGGTGAATCCCATGAATGAACCTGAACGGATCGAATGGCAGATACGCTGCGCATTCAACGGCTTCTGCAAGCGGACATTGAAAAACGAAAGCATCAATGCCCATAAGGAACTTCGGAAGCGGCAGGCACACGAAATTAACTCTTCCGACCTGACACCGAAAGAGGAAAACCAGCTTTATACCTGTGAAGATTTCTTTGCAGAAAATAAAGAAGAACAAACTTTTTTTGCAGGCGGAAGAAAATCCTACTGCAAATTGGGTGAAATCTTCCTCGCAACTTTGATGCAATAGCCTATGCGCAGATGTGCGTGAAATGGCTTAAAACAAGGGCTTCCGGCAGATTCGGTCAGTCTGCTGGAAGCCCTGCTTTTGTTTTTTCAAAGGGAAGCATCCGATTGCCTGAACCCGATGCACCCGTCATAAAGGGAAAATAAAAATGTGTGAGGGAAAATAAAAAAGGTTTTCGCATTAGCGTTTTTTACTGCTTAAGTACCTTAATTATAGCATTAGCAATTTCTAAGGCATCAGCTTCAGTGTTATCCGATCCGAAGGTGATTCGTATGGTGCCTTCTGCGTATTCTTCAGGAATGTGAATCGCTTGGATTACATGCGAGACCTGTGTATTTACGGAATCACATGCCGAACCTGTAGATATACAGATTCCCATCAGGTCAAGACGATGAAGAAGCATTTCACCATCTGCCGCATGGAAAGAAAGACTAACGTTTCCAGGCAAGAGGTATTCTGAACCATTGCGAATAAAATCAAGATTGCTTTTGTGTAGTCCGCTGAGGAGTGCAATTTCAAGTGATTGAAGCTTACCTGCGGATTCATTTATCCTATCGGTATTAAGCCTTAGAGCTTCTGCCATTCCAACAATGGCCGCGATATTTTCTGTTCCGGCACGAAGCCCTTTTTCCTGAGAGCCGCCATCTGCATAGGAATGGATATGAACACCTTTACGGATGTATAAAAATCCTATGCCCTTAGGACCATTAAATTTATGTGCTGAAGAAGAGAGTAAATCGATGCCATCCTCATGAACATTGATCGGGACATGACCAACAGCCTGAACAGCATCAGTATGGAAAAGTGCTCCATGCGCATGAGAAATTTCGGCAAGTTCAGCAACTGGCTCAATTGTCCCGATTTCATTGTTTCCATACATTACAGAGACAAACCCTGTTTTATCTGAGATTGTTTTCTCCAGCGTTTCAGGACGAACAACGCCGTATGTATCCACGGGAAGATAGTGTACAGGAATACCAAGTTCCTGAACTGTGTGGCACGAATTCAGTATGGCATGGTGCTCAATTTCAGATGTTATCACTTCATTCTTGCTATAGGGCATAAAAAGGGCGGATTTTACTGCCCAGTTATCGCTTTCTGTACCGCCGGAGGTGAAGTAAATTTCATCAGGTAATGCGCCAATGCAATCTGCTATCGTTTTCCGGGCAGATTGCAGAGCTTTCTTGGCGATTCTTGAAAAGGAATACGGCTGTGAAGCGTTTCCATACTGCTCAAGGAGATAAGGCTTCATGGCGTCAAAAGCCTGCTCACATAATTTAGTTGTGGCGGCATTATCTGCATAAATCATAAAGTCATCTCCTTATTCGAAGAGGATGCAGCCCTCATCCTTAAATTCTTCTATTTTGTCAAGCAGTTCCTCAGTAGTAACCTCAAGTTGTTCTGCCAGGCAGTCTAAGCAATAAAATTTATACGTTTTCTTTCCAAACAACTTTTTTGAAAGACCTATTTCATTTTTACTAAGTGGTGTTTTACCACATACATAACAGCTTAATTCATTCCTATTCATCATAGTCGGTGCATACCCCAAAAGCAGGTATGTCCTTTCCTTTGTATTCATCATCCAATATTCCGAGCTGATATTTTATGATATCTCTCATTTTACGGGCTCTATCTAAGCAATATCTGCGGAACTCATATGATTTTATGTCTCCGGGCTTACGCACATTTGGAAACAGCAATTTAAGGTATGCTGTAGATATACGCTTAACAGCTTCAGTATCCCTTGTATCCGCTCCGTCAGGAACGATAACAAGTTCATCCACTATGGCCCGATAACTCATGTCGTCTCTTAATTCATGCATAATGGAACAGAAATATTCCGAATTAAGACACCAACCCGATGCTTTTAGATCATCATTCATTCTTGGTATATTCCAACCTTTTATAAAGCCATGAAATCTGTCAATGAGGGCTGATTCATGAAACACCTTCGGGAGTTCTTCGAACATGTTACTGAATCCGTCATCATCCATCACTGCTTTGCTTATGTTGCCACAGAGGATCATACCGGCATATGCAGTTCCTTCATGATTTCCAACAGTATATACGCCTGATTCCAGATACCCTTTTAATGCCGCTCTCATTTCGTCAACATCTGTAAAGGATATAGTTTGAACTTCATCAAGAGTAATGAAATCATATCCTGCGACGAGCCCCTCCATGTGTCTGTTCTGGTCATAGAACATCTTTGCTCTGCTCATCGTTCCACCACTGGACAACCATCCGTATCTACTTACTCTGCCGAATAAATAGGATTTTCCGGTACCCTTAGGTGCAAGTTCAATCAGGTTTAAGCGTTTCTCTATAAATGGCAGAAGACGAGTAAGCATTGTTAGCTTCTTCTCTTCATCCCCTCCGTAACCGTCGGCGTTGTAGTCGACCGCTCCCAAAAGAATGTCAATCCATTCTTCTGTTGTAAATTCCTTACGGGCCTCTTTATAAAATTCGAGATCAATCTTATATGGGCAAAATGAGTTAAAAGAAAGCAGTTTGATTTTTCCTTTTTTGCCAGCTGTTGATCTGTCTTTGTTCTTGCTAAAATTAAATGACCATTCGTGCTCATACTCGTCAGGAGACTGATATCCGAGTTCTACCATACCCCATGTTTCATATTCATTTACAAGATCCCTCTTGCAATCGTTCCATACTTCATCGTCAATTAAAGTATCTTTATATGAAAGACCAAAATCTGGAAGAGCAAACGATACAAGCCCGGTTTTTATATCGATATCAATAGATATTTTAGCAAGGAAGCGGACATTCACATGTTCTTTGACTATTCTGTTTTTAATAGAGTTCCAGTCTTCCTTCTTTGGAAGATAAGTATGTACAAATTTAGATACTCTATCTACATCAAAAACCCCATTCTCATCTTCAAATTTACGGAGAATCCAGTCCCGCATAAAGGAAGGGAGGCTGAGGGCAGAAAAAACATTGCTCTGTTTTTTTAGGTCTTTGTAAACGACCATTTCATCAAAGCAGTTTCTCAGTTTTTCTTCAGTCTGCGTCACGTTATTCCCTCCAGTTAAAACAAGTCATCAAAGGCAGCATTCATCGAGGCACTCTTTCCCTTTACAGGAAGAGTTATGTGTTCGGCGAGGTCTTCACCTATATAGATATCCATAGCGTATTTACCAGATTTCGTAATTTCTCTGATCTTAACCTCGTAATGGTTATCATCCAATTTTTTAGTTGGATATCGCATTGAGCCATATCCGACTGAAACACTGGAATGTACTACTTTATTGATAGAAATTATGAATGATATTCCTATCTTATAATCCGCTCTTATATTGTCCATGTTAATGATGGCAATAATGATGGTTTTATCTTTAAGTGAACAAGTAATCACGGGAACAACTACCTCTTCAAGAGATGCACCTCCATGGACTTCCACATTTGCTTTTCTGCTTCCCTTAAAGCGACCATAGTCAGCGAGGACGATATATCCCTTGTCCTTTTCTTCTATTGCGAAAGGCAAATCGCACCCTTCAAAATATTTACAACACCTGCCAGAGTGCTCACCTTGGGTATCAGTGTCATATTTTTCCTCTTTATTTCGAATGACGGCAAGGCGTGAAGCACCGTGATCACTTGCAATGACTATACGATCATATGTTCGCAACCCAAGCGTTGTAGCAACTTCATCCATTACCTTTTCTATTACTCTGAGCTCGTCAGCAAGATGAATAGGGTAAGGAGTTTTTGTATAGTAATATCCACCCTTTTCCTTATGCTTGAGGTCATCCAATTCTTTTTCTTTAGGATGTCTTAATTGCTCGGGCCAGTTATCAAAGAAGGCATGGTTCTCACAAGTGATAGTAGGAAGATCTGCGCGACCAATCTTTATAGAAATATTCAAACCATGCTTTTTTGCAAGATATATGATATAACTCAGGTATTCCACCCCAAGTGCATCAACCCAGAATAATTGAGTATCTTTACTATAAGATTCCTTTACGAGTTCATCCCTCATAGGAAGCCTGTTATAAATTCGGTCTATTGCCAGTTTATCTACCGCCTCAAGGAATTTTTCCCCATCAGCAGTGTTGAGGGTATTTTCAAGCTTTAACTTTTTATATGTTGCGAAGTAATCAGTGAGCGTTGCAGATAGTGTCGCATTTCCTGTCCGGAATGTATATATCTGTAAATATTCATATAGATCAGGATAAATATATTCCAATCCATCTGGAAAGCCATAATTGGAAATCCAAACAATAACCTCTTGCTTCTCAACCTTGGTATTATCGGTTAGCTTGTAAACACTTTCTGATGCATCTAATCTGTTCTGAGAGATGAATGTTGCCATCTCTGAGTCTGTATAATGACTAAGATATTTTTTACGCTGTGCATAAAACCGCATAAAGCGAGAATCAGTGTGCGGAATATTAGTAATAGAGTTCATAATGTTGTTTTTGAAATCTTTGAACCCTTTACTAATTGACAATACATAGCTCAGATAGCTTTCGTTGTTGCTTCCATTTTCAGTGTATAGAAGATATACATAAAAAAGCCATCCTCGATACTCGTCGCCATAAACAATGTCGTGCATTTCAACATCTTGGAATTCAGTGAATCCATATTGCTGAAATAGCTTGTCTTTATCAAAATGGATCTTCCTCAATTCATCGAGAAAGCGTGTCCACAGGGCATCAGTTCCATAAGCCTTCTGAACAACACTTTTTATTCCAACGACTCTGTCGATAGCCTCGTATGCATTGTTTATTCTTTGTATTGGAAACAGTGCATTGGGAAAAGACAAAAAAGTGTTAACTTTGATTTCTCCAGTTTTACCTTTTTCCAGTTCTCTCAAGACACTTTTAATTCCATTATTCTCATAGATTCCGAGAGCAGGATCTGAAAATTTAAAGCTTACATTTGTAGTTAAATCGTCATCAAATGCGAGCATTCCACTTTCAAGAAGCCTTCTGTCATTTTCTATGAGTTCTTTAAGCTGATCGCTTACCCCTCGAAGCAGCAGAAACGCCTGCGCACTACCGAGATTGTAAGTTGAAAGCTCAGAAAGAATGTCTTGTGCATATGCATTGCCTTCCAAGGCAAGGTACTCACCAAGTCCTATTACTACAATGTTATTGTTTGCGAAAGAAACATCTGCTGTTTCAAGCTTTTCCAGAAAGATGTCCATATTTGGCTTTTTATCATCATTTCGGCAGCATTCACTGATGTATATGTGAGAGACAGTCCGTGATTTAAGTTGTTCTATTAATGACTTATATCCGGTGTCTCCTACAGCCATGAAAAATGGCTTGTGGATCGTTGATTCAAAATAATCGTCAAGAATTCTAATATTCATGAAGATCACTCACCTCCATTTAGAATTCCAAGTCCAATTGCGATATCTGACTTAACGAGCGATATAAGGTACTCCCGTAAATCCTCATCCTTCATTGAGTCGATCCGTTTGATGGCAAGATCACTTCCGCCTGCTTCATATTCTGCTTTGGCAAGCCTTTTAATCGTATCGCTAACTGACGGATGGGATGCACTCCATTTATATGGTTCGAGCCCCAGAGATTCCAGAGAATCCCGTACATGATCAAGATCGGTCAATATCTCTCCGTATATGCCCAGCATTCCCCGGAAAGCATTATCAATATCTTGCTTACTTTGAAGCTTAGAAAAGAAAGTCGCATTTTTTATGTACTCAGCAGCACGTTGAAATTCTTCCTCTGTTCCATTTCCACTGTTAATAATGCTAAACGCCTTGTCAGCCCTATCATATTCGTCCTTTGGAACTAACAAAAGAATCGGAGTTCTATTAGCAGAAGACCATTCCATAGGCGTTTTCGTTCCCGTCTTATCTCTCCATAGCTTGAGCAACTGCGTTTTAGTCTGGTTTTTTCTGAATTCATCAGCTGCTTTTTTGACCTTACTGTTGCTTTCAGTTCTTGAGGAAGCAAAAATTCCAGAGAGACTTGGGGCAGAAATTAGCTTAAAGATGTCTTCTTCGTTCAATCCCTCCAAATAGGCAGAATAAATCTTGGAAAAAGCAGAAGGCTCACTGTCAAAATATGATTTTAAAGCATCACTGTTGGATGACAAATCATCAACATATACGCGCATCTGTTCAGGAAGAATATCATCACCATCATAGAGTTTTCTCAAAAACTCTAATGCTGTTTTCAGGCTCGGATACTCTTCTTGAAGAGCCTCGCATGAGCAAGCGGTGAATTCTAACTTCTCTTTCCACTCCTTATCTGCATCTTTTTTTGAATGAGCCGATGACTGAAGCACATTATTTGTAATTTTGACATAAGTATAGTCAACAATTACTTTTCGGATCTGATCTTCTCCTGTGTCTTTGTTCCAAAGAGCAGAATATTCAACAGAAAAGAGGCGACTTATGTCATCAAGCACATTGTCGTCGCTTGCGCCAATCTCATGAGCTAATTTCTTCAGCTTTCCATTTTCAAAACGGTTGCCTATAAAGCTCAACATACCCTTGCGGCAATTATCGACTGTGATCAGTTTTTTCAGGCTCTGAGCAAGACCTTTATTTCGTGTGGATTCTCGACCTATTTCGTTTACGATTTGATGTGCATCCGCACCCTCTTTTTGAACAAATGAAATATACTGTGAAACCACACCGAAAACTCCGTCTGTATCAACCTCCTCCAAACACCATACAGGAAGTTTTAAATTCTTCTGCATTCTTGCCTTGATAAGTGATCCGGCTTTGACAGGAGATGTAAGCAGATTTTCATCGATATCCCAGGCGATGCTTGTAGTCTCGTAGAATGCCCTCTCATTAGGCGTCATTTTTACGATATAGGTTTCTATATTTTTATTTACGCAATTGGCGATGAGTTCTGCCAATTTTTCAGGACTCATTTCTCCAGGAGCACCATTTTGATCCTCATATCTTATTTGAGAAGAGCTGTACTCCTTAAGTAAAAATCCCATGAGAAATACTGTAAGATTACTTGGCGCATAACCATAGTCAGCCTGCAGGAGGTTATAAATATCCATCATAGAAACTGGCTGGCTTTTTTTGAAAAGGGTATCTATATATTCATCAACCGCTCTTTTTATTATGGAAATAGGAAGTGATGAAGTCTCCGGTTCTTCCCAGTAACGGTCGACAGCCCAGACATCTTTCAATGCATATTTTTCTGCGCCCTGCATAGTTCCGGTTGTTTTTTGCGGTGCATTAATGCCACACAACGCAGCGTTCCTTGGACTTATGAGTTTAAACTGCGACTCCGAAGATCCCTGACCAAAATCCGGAATATAGGGAAAGCGCTTCAATACAATGGAAGTAAGCACATCTGCAACCGCCGCGCCTCCTATAACGCTTTCACCGTTCGGATTATTATGGTTGTAGATTATAAATTTGCCATTATATATGCGGTTCTTCCAGTTGGTTGACAGAATTTGCTTTGCTTTTCTGTTGTTATCCTTAGAAGATGTTGGATTGCTGCCCTGGTAATACACAGCAAGTGCTGCATAATCAACATAGGAATCAAGATCATTTACTCCGAGCGGACTGGATGTGGTGTCAATAAAAAGTATGTTTTTATATTCTTCGTTGAATGCAGCCTGCTTAATCTTGTCGCGCAAAGCCGCGCTTTCCGTATCATCCTTGGAAAAGGCAATAACTGCATTGAAATGCCAGTTTTCAATACAATTCTTTAAGGTGTTAATGACTTTTGTAAAATCATTAACAGTGACGGGAGTAATATATCCTGTTGTAATATCCTCTGCGAAACGCAAACGGAGAGGTGGGGTGAGGGAGAGGCATGTTTCCAGACTGCCCTCTTTTACAAGATTTGCGGTTGTAAGGCTGTCTCTTATACGTCTCTTGTTGTCATCAATTCGTGCCTGATCTCCGGCGAGCACTGCAACACCATAGGCGTACTTCCCATTTCCGATTGGATTCTGGACGAGTACACCCTTGTTGCATAGCCCTTTTGCAAGGCCTTTACACCGAGTATCAAGTGCCTCGCCAGAAGTAATTCCTTCAAATGCGTAACTGAGATTCTGATCTGTTGGTTTTAAGACCTCAATGGAACCACTGAGACGTTTATCAATAGCCTGCATGATAAGAACCGTCTTTAAGACACGCTGTTCATCATCGCGGAGATTCTTTTGCTGGGGGAATGTGTCCAGAATCATCCTTATATCGGGTGACAAATTGTCCTTCCCCTTTTCGTAGAAAAAATCCCATAACATATCTATTGTGAGTAAAGGATGGTCATCTTCAGGCCCATAGTGAGAAATGAACCATTGAAATGCTTGGGAATCATCTCTGACTTTGATGAAGTCAAACATGCTTCTCTGGTTTGAGGCGAAAGCCTCTGCGATATTTTTCAACACTAAAGCCGCCATCGGGTGGATGGGCATAATATCCTTGATGACGTTAGGATCATCAATATTTGCTGCCTTCATTACCGCAGCTCTTGAATCGGTAAGTCGTGCGTTCAGCGTATCAGCAATTCTACTCCATTTTGATGCGGCAGCAGGTTTCGCTTTGAATGCCTGCCCAATCAGCTCGAATGCGATATTATTAGGAAGAGTGATCTCCACCTGATTGAAACGCTGCTGTACAATCTTCCAGGACTCATCCTGGTCATTGATAATGCTGGAAGCGCGGTGCGTTACAATCACAAGGTAAAATGGCACTTCCTGACAAAGAGAAACGATCTTCTGAAATTCGTCAAGAGAGTACCTGTTATTTTCAAAAAATTTGCTAAATTCATCCCAGAAGAAGACAATTTTCACATGGTTCTTTTCAATGATATCCTTGATCCAGTTTTTCAGGCTGTCTGCATCAAGGGTCATTGCGCGAATACCTTCTTTTTCAGCAAGATCAAAGATATTCGACATCAATCCCTTTATATCTCCATTAGGCTTGCTCAGTGAGTTCAGAATTTCATCTGAATTTGACTGGGGGAATTTTGCCTGCCATTCAGGCTTGTTAAGAAGATCATCGAGGAACCGTTTATGAGAAGGATCCTTTATCCACGCGATAACATTCTCCTTCAAGGTATTCTCGCCCATATAGGAGATGCGATCATTGCTAACAAGAGCATCGTGCAGGCTTTCCTGTATGGCAAAGAAAAACTTTTCAGGAGTAGTAATTCCCCCTGTGGCATACCGGTAAACCGTTACAATTCCGCGTTCACGATGCCCTTCAAGCTTTGTGAGAAGGTCATACTCTTTCTTTAAAGATGGAAAGGTGTTCCAGTAAGCTTCCAGTTCACTATCCGGGACTTCAAGGATTTTCTTAAGGGCATATGCACATTTTGACTTACCTGTTCCATATGCGCCATGAATCCATATGGAGCGATTTGTGCTTCCGCTAAGCATGTTTTCCGCACTTTTAAGAAGCTTTATGAATTCCTTATGCGGATAGGTATCATCCCAGCGTGCGCCTCCCTCAATGGCGGAGTCATCAATGCAAGGAAAGTACTTCTCATTTACATCAAAATATTGATCATAAGTATTATTACTTGCCATGATTACTCCTCCTCAAAGAGGGAAAGGACATCCTGCGATGTCTTATCCGTCAGTGAAATTTTATCCAAATCGTTTGTAAATGAAGCGTTAATGAAATCAGGGTATCTTGCTGACAGTCCCATTAAAATTGATTTCATATCCTCATATTCTAAACCATAAAGCCTGGACGGACTGATTCCGTTTCTTTCAATGCTGTCGTTAATCAGCCATGCAAGTGTGAATTCTTTATAGTTGTCGCATTGCTCTGCAAAGCGGAATAACGCGTAAAGAACAACTTTATTGTCAGAGATAGAGCACTTTGTGCGTCCGATAGATTCTATTTGACGACCGTTCTCCATGGTATATCCAAAATTAAGAGATGTACCTAACGGAAGCTCGGTAAACCTTTTAAAAGCATTAATAATCGATGTTGCATCAGCCTTACTTACTCCTTCTGCAACTAACATGTCACTAACTCTGTCGCGCGGGTAATCCGTACCGCAGTCCAAGTTCTGGACATACCATCGGAACTGTGGATTATCGACGAAGTTCGCAGCCATAATGCCCCAAGAAACGTCGCTGTCCCAGCCGAGCTCTTTAATCAGATCGTAAAGGGCAGTGCATTTATTATCTTTATCTGTCACACTAGATTCGCGAAGAAAACGCTTGACTTTCGGTTCCTGATTTCTCTTGTTTAATCCATCATTTTCCCAGTATTCATTTCCCTGTTCAAAGAACTGGTGAATCCATTCCGCCTTTGGAGCATGGTTAGCAAAGGAATTTAAACTCTTATCTTTCATTTTTCCTCCTGTCGATGTCCTGAGAGAATGAAATAGCAGACATCCATCATCAATTTCATGGCATTGCCCACAGTGAATACATTTATCAATTTCTAAACCGCCGTCAAAAGAAATGCAGCCATTTCTGCAATTTGTTTCACAAACTCTGCATCCGGTACAGTATGCAGCTTTATGAAATACTTGTTTGAATTTCTTTGTCTCACGCGGAAAGTCCTTGGATATTCTTGATGAGCAAATTATTCGATACCCGTTTTTCGTCTGCTCATAATCAAACTTAAACGGAATATCTCCAAGCGTTTTTATCCATTGTCTCCAGTCTGTGGATGGATTATCGACTGTGATAATAAGCTTTCCATTTTTCACTTCATCCTTATATTTTTGTGGAATAGCAATCGTAAGATCCCTCCCATTTTTTCTCGCATTCCATCCTCCTTGCGAGACATATGTAGATAAAGCATCATCGTTACCTTTATCACGACTATCCATAGACTTTATAAGGTCGATATATTTGGAAACCTCGTTTGGATATGCGTGATATTGTACAAAATCGCCCTTGTTTCCACCCATAGGGCAGAACAAGCATCCTGCGCGGGAATTACCTTTTTTGTATGCTTCATTTATGTATATGCCGTGAGCAAAGATGTACAGCCAGACTTCAGCTGATGTCCACTCCAGAATGGCATTGAAACTATATTGTCCCTTTTGCTTTTTCCCGTAATTTTCATAGGTGTACTCACTTCTCGCTACACTTTCATGCTTGCGCACGCCGACGAAATCCATTCCCACATAATCATTCTTTCCTGTGATTTCACGGAGTTTTAATGTCTGCGGCGTGCTTTTATGTACGCTGCAGCACCAGCGCAATACACGGGCAGGCGGGCCGAATATCTTCCAGGAATCGTGTGGATCAAAATGCGACTTAGATATGTAAAACGGAACGCCTTCTTCATCACACTGCTTTTTTATTACCTCTACAGCCTTATATGTATCAGGGAACTCCATCCCTGTATCTCCGAAGATAACAACAAAACTCTCTTTTGGCAGAGCTCTTTTTACAAGATCAAGTAGAACAGCACTGTCTTTCCCGCCTGAAAAAGCTACATGGAAGATATCAAGCTTGTTTTTCCACTTTTCATAAATAGCTACTATTTTTTTGACGGTGGTATTTTCAATAATATCGAGCATATCCTGGTTTTTCTTAACCATCGTTTGAATATCTATCGGACGCAGTGGAGCTCCACGTTCTTCGGGCAAGATAGTATTCCCGTCTGCATCAGATGGAAGAATGATTTCTGGAGCTTGATATAGATTCCCACCCCTCAGCTTAGCGACCTGCTTCCCACGATACCAGTATTGAGATGATTCTGCCCACATATAGGGAACATCGGACTGTTTGTCATATTTCCAATATTTATCGAAGCCAAACAGGTCTAATTCTGGAGCATACACGGGACGTGGCTCCTTGGAAAGGTTCGTTGGTGTTGAGTTAAGGAGTATGCCGCCTGTTTCTTCATCATATGTGTATGAGTACAAGCTATTCCCTCCTTTCCCGTAACTCTGCCGCTTGTTTTATAAGAGTATCAATTTCACTATATCTTTTTCTTTCTATATATCCAGCATAGGTCAGAAAATCATAGACACCATTAACAGTCAAATCCCATTTGGAACGGGCTACCGCATGTACCATGATATCATGGTAACTTAAGTGGCAATCCTTAGAAACGATAGCGCCGGAATTTGATGAATTGGAAAGTCTTGTTTCATATTTATATTTCTTACTGAATCTACGGCAGTAGCTTTCAAGTAAATACAGATTCCAAGCATAACCACAGAAAGGGAAAGTAACAAATGTAGTTACTTCACGCATCCCAATAAAATCGGACGTTACTATGGCTCCGATTGCACGATCAATCCTGTCAACATCGAAACTAACCAAACTGTCTTTTACAAAAAGATTATTACTAATCCTTATCATAGATGCGTTAGCAGCTTCGACGATTTTAGGTCGTCTTATAGATCCGGCAACTTTTTGTCCAATCTTTTCAAGCTCTGAATACGTACATTTTTCCTTTCCGCAGCAGTAATCCACCACAGCTGCATATGTATCTTTTCGGTCTCCCTTTTTTGTGAGCACCTTATCATTGCGGTCATACTTGTCTTCAATAAGCTTATATAATGTGTTGTTTAATGCGGATTCCGATACTTCAGGATTTCGGTCGCAAATTTCCGCAAGAGGCAGTTCTTCAAAAGTTACGCGTCCATTAGCTGAGATAGCATTATCTATGTATTTTAGGATAACTTTCACGTCATCTTCCGGGAAATGAAGCTGATCCCGTCTCAAGTATGTTTCATGTGAGTTCCAGATGAATTCGGATTGCTGCGCGAGCACATGCTTTATCTTATCAAGCGGTATCAGCGGTAGCTTAATTGCAAGCTCATCAAAAGTCTGGAGTGTGGAGGAACCCCAGACGCGAATTATTTCTCTTTTAATCCACTCAATCTCCGTCGCTCTTTCTTGCGAAAAGGTAAAATAACTACCTTTATAGCGATTATCAGGAGCCAGAACTTCTAACAAAGCTTTTAACATTTCATATGAAGTGACTTTAGCGGCATCGTATAATTCAAAGTCTTTATTGAATAGCAAATCATAGTAGATAATGGTTATACCCTGACTTCTATATTTCTCAAGCTCTGATAAAATACTTGCCTTTGCTTTATCATCAATAAGGTACACTTTCCCATTGAAATTGAAACCTATTTTCCTGATTGCGTTACTTAGCTTTTCATCAGACAGTGCGCACTCTACGCCATTAACCTGAGTGTATAACTCCCGAAATCTGGAAAGTTCTACGATGTCATCTTTGAAACCATATTCAAATCTTGGCTGCATCAAAGTGTTTCTGATGTAGAATCGTTCCTTACTGTCGATAGCCTCCACATCCTCGCTTTCACGATCCTGGGATGCGGCCGATGCTACACCGTTACCTTTGAGAAAAGTTGCATATTTTTTTAATGCGGCAGTAAATCTGTGGTGTTGTCTGTCGTTGTATTCCTGAAAAGATGAATCCTCGATAAGCAGTCGTATATTGCTTTTAATTTCGTCAGATGAATTTACTTTGCTTATGGTGCCTGTACCAATCTGATGAGCCTTGCAAAATGCATCGCAATTGTTTATGGCAGAGGAATAACTTCTGGCAGTTGGCTTTGCCAGACCTTCTTCAATCAGCCAATGATAGAAATTGTTTTCTGATGGTTTGCGCTTTGCTGAAACAGTGTTTGAAGCAGCAGAACCGGAGGACTCACCCCGGCTTACATAATGGATTACTATGGTGTCATACGTTGCATGACACAAATCCATCATCTGTTTTATTTTACTTACAATAACTGAAGCGCTTAAATTTGTTTCAAGAAATAGATCGTCAGATATTTCCTTCGGCGAAACCACTTTGGTTGACAAAGCTGTGCTGGCAATATCCATCCTTCCCGATCCACTAATGTTTTCACCTTCAAGGCTTTCAATAATATCAGGGTATGACGAGAAAAGACATTTTACCGCCCGCACATAAAGCTCTGTCCAGTTATTTACCGGATATACGAAATCTTGGAACATTATGTCGACAGGTTTGGTATAAGCATAGCTTTGCATATGCACAAATGAAACCGTTGATATGAAAGAAGTGCCTTGACCGGATTCTTCCTCTTCCCGTGGCAGAAATGAATTGAGAAAGTCTTTATAGGCAGAAAGGACTTCTATTGCTCTTTTGCGTAATTTTTTGGAGTGTATATTTGAATTCCCGCCTTTCAACTTACGAAGCGCTTTTTCAGACTCATCAGGAGATAAAGCTTTTATCTGTTTTTGAATTACTCCGTTTTTTATGAGAAGAATTTCGATTGATCCGACAGAACTTTTTATGGCGGAATAAGGCATAGAAGTAGAAGATTCAAGCCATGTATAAAAACTTTCTTCTTCAGCTTTATTATTTGATGCTGCCATGTGTTCCGCCTCTTTCAAAACCTTTCTATATGTTTCGTTATCACTTTCAAATAGCGATACAACTTCCTTAAACAAATGTGATGCTGGACTGATTATTGTATGTCCACAATATGCGGATTCCATACATGACATCTGATAAGTTATGCCGCTTATGCTACGAAACGAATCGTCTATTTTCGTATCAGAATTCAGAGCCATCTGTCTTAGCTTCTTCGAACATTCTGCTATGGCCTCTTTCTTCGAAAACCCATCGTTTATAGTATGGAGATAGGATTCAAGGAGAAGGACAGCTTCGTATTTATTGAATGGGACTCTTGCTTTAAGAATTTCACTCATTTATTCTGCCTTCCTTTCCTTGCTCTATAGCCTAAGTTCATTGACCTATAAGGATTAATTTTCTAAGTTCGACAATCCTTTTTGCTTTTCCTTCTCATCAATAGAATTTCCTGCTTCCGGTTCCTTTCCGGTCACAACTTCCTGACACCTGTCTCTGTATTCCTGCGCTAGGGCATCCGGGGAGAGAATCCGCATTCTGCCGACAAACTGGAAGACCCATCCCCAGAAGGTCGGGGATACTTGTATCTTCACCGTGGCGATGCATTTGTTCTTTGACAGCCGGATCATTTTCGTATCCTCGCCGAACTTGTCGTAGACCACGCCGATCAGGGCATTTTCGAATTCCAGCGCGCAGTCGCAGACCGGGCCGCCGTACATCTTGAATACCTGCTTCGTGTATTCTCCGGCGCCAGGTATCCGCAGGATGGCTTCCTTCATCACGTCTTCGTCTTCCACACTGACTTCTTCCATACGGTCGACACGGTAGTTGCAAATGCCCTCATACTTGCCGGAATAGCACATCAGGTAGTAGTTGTCCTCGTTATATATGAGTGCCGTCGGATCAGCAGTATAGCGTTTCTTGTCTTTCCGATACGCTCGGTTTCCACTTTCGTCCAGGTCGAAGTAGTAGAAGGAGACCTTTTTCTTTGCATCAAGCGCATCCTCAATGGCACTTACATTGTAATAAATCTGCTCGTTCGAATGTTTCCTCGTATTGAAGCAGACGAGATTCTTCTTTAATAGTTCCGCCTTATGAACACCGCCGAGACTGGCAAGCTTGTCCACCAGTTCCGCTGTCTTCTTATCGGTCACGAATGCCGCTGCCTGTACGGAGTCCATCAGAATTTTGATTTCCGGCAACGAGAAGGAGCGATCCTCCACATAGTAAGCTTTCTCATGACCGATGTTTACGGTCATGATCTCAAAGCCATATTGGTTGAGCATGTTGACGTCTTTTGTCAGCGTCCGCCTGTCGCAGGGGATGTTGTCCTTGCTGAGGCGCGCACATATCTCGTTTGTGGTGAGCGGGTGCTGCTCGTCCGTTTCCTGTTTCAAAAGCTCATGCAGATACAGGAGTTTCACCTTCTGATAGTTTTCTCTCGGCATCACGTCACCTCCCCAAACCCAGACATAAATATACTTACTTATCATAACATACCAAGTCATAAAAGTCAATAAATAACTGTCTCGTTAATGCGACTTGTTTTGCGATTTCTCCCAGTTGGATAAAATTCCAACTTTACAGTTGAAAATTATAAGCGGTTACGCCGATTTAGGATAAAATTTTGAACAAATAAGACGTTACTCTGAAGGCTTATCGCAAAGCAGAAATCAGTGACTGTAGTCTTGATGTCTATTTTATGAGACTTTAAATCTAACTCGGGAATTTGGAGTTTTGATCCCATTGACTTGATGTCCTAGGATAGCTATAATATTTTCAAACGGTTCAAATGAACCGTTTAGTGCTTTAGCGAAGAAGGGAGGCTGAAACCAAATGAGGACGTTACAGCTGGAAAGGGAAAAGCGAATACAGGATTACATTGAGGACTTCATTGATGATCATGGCTGTTCCCCGTCCAACAGAGAAATCGCCGCAGGTACGAATCTTCCACTCACGACCGTGCAGCGGTATCTCAAGCGGATGCGTGAGCAAGGCATCATCGACTATGACGGCGTGCGCAGCATCACGACAAGGCGGCAAAACCAGACGAAAGAAGCCTCCAACCTTGTCCCTATACTTGGTAACGTATCGTGCGGAGTTCCCAAGTATGCAGAAGGTAACATTGAAGAGTATGTCAGGCTTCCTGTTGCTCTTTTCGGCAGAGGCGACTTCTACCTTCTCCGCGCCAATGGAGACTCCATGATTGAGGCAGGGATTGATGACGGTGATCTGGTGCTTATCCGCCAGCAAAGTTACGCCGATCCCGGACAGATTGTAGTGGCTCTGATGGAAGATGAGGCGACGCTCAAGAGGTTTTATCCGGAGCCCCGGTACCACAGGATAAGACTTCACCCGGAGAACCCGGACTACAATGACATTTATGTGGATGAGTGCATTATCCAGGGCGTGGCCGTCAAGGTTTTGAAGGATCTCATGTAACATGAGGATGTTTACGATGACGATACGGGGGTGTCAGACAGGATGAAGCTTCTCGCAACATGCCCGGAGTGCGGGTACAAGCTCTCTTGCTCGGAAGATGGGACACGATCAGAAATGGCCTGTCCGAAGTGCGGAGCGGTGGTCCACTACGAAGTGCAAGGCAGCAGGATCACCACAGAGGTTGTGCAGCGCTCGGACAAAGTACCAAGGCGTATCAGGGAATACGCCGATAAACTGAAATAGCAGCTCGAAAATAAAGCAGAATAATTGAACACAGAAAACGGCATGCGCGGCTGTACATAGGCTGAACTTGGCAGAGAATCATTAAGAGCGAGACCACGCAGCTAAGGTTTGTCAAGGTATTGAACTCGGCAGTGCGCTTTAAACGCAGCGTACAGAGCACCGTGAAAAATCTGGCAGACAGGTAAACCAGAGGGACATAAGTCCCTGTAACTGGTTCTTATCTGTATGCCGGATTTTTTTGTGCTCAAAATTCAGTTTATTTCCTGACATCTTCACTTTACCGATTAATCACGGGGTTGATTTTTTCGGTAAGGAACAGGAGGACAGATTGTCCCGTCCTGATGGCGGGACGTTAACAAGAAAGCAGCCGCCGCCTCAAGGCTGAAAAAATACATATCAAAAGCCTGACATGCATTAAGGGCTGAGGATACATACAGACCATTTTTCTACTTCCTCGAACGGAAGCGGAAAAGGCTCTGCAGGTACCCTTTCCTTTCTGCGCTCATTTTCAGGCTGTATGGGACCGGTGCCGCAAAAGCTCCGGTCTCTATTTTTTCTCCGCTCTTCATGCGTGTCCGGCGGAAAGGACACGCAATGAAAATCACAGTTTACTACGAGGACAAGAACCATCCGACGATTCTTGAAGTGCCGGACGATGAATGCAGCGTCTGGGTTGAGACAGATTACCAGATGAGACTCGCCAAGGCAGAGGACAAATCCGCAGTCAAGCGCCGTACCGCCCAGGAAATTATGGATGAAGACTACAACAAGCCCACCTTCAACAACAACCAGACAGAAACCAGGCGGCATACCTCGCTCGATGCACTTGACCCGGATGGCCAGCATATCCCGGATGGAACGGATTTCTTAAAGGATCCGGATAAGCGCGAACAGATGGAAGGACTCCACGCTGCCATTCAAAAACTGCAGCCGCAGCAAAGGAAGCTTCTCCATCAGATCTTCGTGGAAAACAAAAAGCAAAAGGATATTGCTGCCGAAGAAGGCGTATCACCGCAGGCCATAACGAGACGTCTGAACAAGATTTACGCGGCTTTGAAAAATATTCTGAAATAAGGGGGTTTATTTTCCTCGTTTTCGTGAGCTACCCGTGAAAGGCATTACAAGAGACAGCCTTTCAGAAAGGAAGGTGCCTATATGAAGCACACGCTCACAATCGGCGTTTCAAAAGAGAACGCCAACCGTGGAGAACTGACCTGCCGGCGCAGAACCGTAAGGGAAAAGATTCTCCGCAAGCTGCTGGGAGACCCGATCCGCCTGACCGTACTGGTTCCGGGTGAGACGGTCGAAGAAGTCGCCATACGGGAAGTCACAGGAGGAAAAGCGGATGAAACTCTACGAGATTAACGAGGAAATCCTCCGCCTGACCGACCAGATCGAGGTGGATGAGGAAACTGGCGAAATCCTCTGCGACATCGATTCCATCGAGCAGCAGATTGACTCTCTCCAGATGGAACGCCACTCGATTCTCACCTATCTGGCAAAGCTCGTCCTGAATCTTCGCTCGGAATCCGCATCGTTAAAAGCTGAGGAACAGCGGCTCAAAGCCAGGCGCGACAGGCTCTTGAAGAAGGAAGAAAAGCTGATGCATATCCTCGACCGCGAATGTGCGGGAGAAAAGACGGATCTCGGCATTGCGACATTCTCCTACAGGAAGACATCGCACGTGGATGTATCCGACGCGGCGAAAGCGTTCCGGTGGCTCAGGCGGAACAAGCATCCGGACTGCTACCGAATTCCTGAACCGGAGATCGCCAAGGCGGAAGTGAAAAAGCTCATCAAGGCAGGAACAAAGGTACCCGGCTGCGCCGTGGTTGACGACTACTCCTGCCAGCTCAAGTAAGGCGGTGATGATCGATGCCAGCATTAATCGACATTACCGGCGACAGGTATGGGAGGCTGACTGTTATTGAACGCCGCGGTTACAAAGCCGGTCGCACTGCATGGCTTTGCAAATGCGAATGTGGGAATTACGCCGTTGTCACTTCGAATTGTCTGCGCCGCGGTCACACGAAAAGCTGTGGATGCTATCACCGTGAAACTGCCGCGGCAAAGGCCAAGTCGGCAGGGATTGTAAGAGGCATACAGATGATGAAACACGGCAAATGCGGCACCCGGCTCTACGGCGTTTGGAAGTCCATGAACGAGCGGTGCAGCAATCCCAATAACTCATCATTCGCTGATTATGGCGGTCGTGGAATAACAGTCTGCAACGAATGGAATGAATTCCAGGCATTCAGTGATTGGGCTGAAAGGAACGGATACGACGAGACAGCGCCATTCGGTGAATGCACCCTGGACAGGATCAACAACAATCTCGGCTATTCGCCTGAAAACTGAAGATGGGTGTCATTGAAGGTTCAGGCAAATAACAGAAGAAAACGCAGAAAACATCAGGAGGTTATCAAATGAATTTGAACATTACAACAGGACCGAAAATCACTCCGGTCAAAATGGGGCTTTACGCTCCGGAAGGATTCGGCAAGAGCATATTCGCATCAAAGACTCCGGGCGCGCTTGTTATGGATACGGAAAACGGCACTCTGAGGATTGACTGCCGCCGCGTCAATGTCAGCAGTTGGGATGAAGCGATGAGCGTGATCACGGCAGTTCTTGAAGATCCTTCTATTTGCCAGACGCTCGTAATCGACACAATGGACAGGCTCGAGACATACGGCTGCGATTATCTGTGCGCCAAGTATCACAAGAATTCGCTTGAGGACTGGTCATACGGAAAAGGATATGTCGCGCTGATGGAACTGTTCCAGAGCTTCTATAAGCAGCTGGACAAGGTCATCGCCGCCGGCGTCAACATCATCCTCGTTGCCCACGCAAGAGTCAGAAAATTCGAGCTGCCCGATCAGGAAGGCGCGTTCGATAAATGGGAACTGAAACTGAATAAGCAGACTTCTCCCCTGATGAAGGAATGGGTGGACGCGCTGCTGTTCGGAAACTTCCAGACCTACGTTGTAACGACCGAAGACAGGAAGAAAAAAGCGCAAGGGAACAAACGCGTTCTCTACTGCAACCATATGCCGACCTTTGATGCGAAGAATCGGTTCGGACTGCCGGACTCTGTGGAGTTCTCTTTTGATTCCGTGAGGAGCCTCTTCGAAAGTAAATCAGATATGTCTGTCGCTGAGAAATCTGCTCCCGTGCAGTCTGAAACACCTCTCGACAAGCTCTATTCTCTCATGAAGGAAGCAAATGTGACAGATGCGGATGTCCAGAAGGTCGTGCATCCAAAGGCCACTACGACATTGACGCTCCGCTCGAAAGCTATCACGAGGAATTCATCACGAAGTGGGTCATCAAGTACTGGCCACAGATTCTGAAGCTGATAGCCGCAGATAAGGCAAAGAACTGAGAATTTGGAGGAAACGAATATGTCTGAATATATGAATAATAACATGGATCAGGGTATGAATTGGAACGACACCATCGAAAGCGATGGACGCGAGTTCATTATCCTGCCCGAGGGTGACTATAACTTCACGGTCACGGGATTCGAGCGTGGCCGCTTTCCCGGCTCGGCAAAAATGCAGGCGTGCAACAAGGCGAGCCTTACCCTGCAGGTCAATACCAGTGGCGGCGTGGCGATCTGCCATACCGACCTCATCCTGAACCGCCTGCTGGAATGGAAGATTTCATCCTTCTTCCGCTGCATCGGGCAGAAGAAGCATGGCGAGCGTCTTGTCATGGACTGGAACAGGGTCATCGGCAGCCGCGGCAGGGCGCATTTCAAGCCGAGGACTTACACCTCGAATGGCGAGGAACGTCAGGCAAACGATGTGGACAAGTTCTACGACTGGGACGATAAGAACTTTCCGGCTGAGGATGACTGGATGACGATTTCAGGAGACGATGACGAGCTCTCTTTTGAGTAAGGGAGGTTCGCTATGTATGAACTAAGGCCATATCAGGCCGAGGCGAAACGGGCGATCCTCTCCGCGTGGGACGAGGGGCAGAAGAAAACGCTCCTCGTCTTACCAACAGGATGCGGCAAGACGGTGGTCTTCGCTTCGGTCGCAGAAAATCAGGTAAACAAGGGACATCGCGTCCTCATCATGGCGCATCGCGGGGAGCTTTTGCAGCAGGCAGCGGACAAGCTGAAAGAGGCGTCAGGACTGGATTCCGTTCTGGAAAAGGCGGATTCCTCCGTACTCGGGAGTTTCCTGCCAGTCACGGTCGGCCCAGTGCAGAGCCTTTCGCAAGAGAAGCGTCTGGCGAGATTCCCGGAGAATTACTACCAGGACATCATCGTAGACGAGGCGCATCACTGCCTGTCGGACAGCTATCAGCACGTACTGAATCATTTCCCAGAGGCGAACATCCTCGGCGTGACGGCGACGCCTGACCGCGGGGATATGAAAAACCTCGGAGAGTTCTTTGACAGCAAAGCCTACGAGTATTCGATGACGGACGCCATCCGGGAAGGCTATCTCTGCCCGATCAGAGCGCAGATGATACCGCTCGAACTGGATATTAACGGTGTCGGACTTTCAAGCGGCGATTTTGCAGCCGGTGAAATCGGGCATGCGCTCGATCCGTATCTCAGGCAGATTGCGGAAGAAATGACGCACTACTGCAAAGGACGGAAAACGGTCGTGTTCCTGCCGCTGATAGCGATCTCGCAGAAGTTTTGCCGGATGCTCAATGACGTGGGACTGAAGACGGCGGAAGTCAATGGCAATTCTGACGACCGAGCGGAAGTCCTCTCGGATTTTGAAAACCTGAATTTATAATCTAAGTGCAACAAATAAATAATGACTCATAGCCTTGGTATAATGGTGTTTGCAAAGACATCCAATATTCAAGGAGAAACTATGAGTCACTACAAACATCTTACACCA
>NZ_JAYFFI010000003.1:0-199515 GCF_036289405.1 Pseudoramibacter faecis
ATAAGCAGATCTGGACATTCCCATCGCTTTAATTAGAAGCCCCGGCGAGTACCTTTGAAACAAGCTCGTATTTTTCTTCTGCGGTCCAAACTTTGTCTTGATTTTTGTGTTTTAAAACATTGGGACCATTAGCATCTTCCAGTCTTGCCCACTTGCGGACAGTATTATGAAAGTTCTCTGTCTTGATGTTATCCGGGGTGGCCGGCCATTTCCCCTGACGATATACTTCTACACATTTCCCCTTGAATTCATAACTGTATCGCATAAAAACACCCTCCTTACTGCTGCATTTTCATCTCCGGTAAAGAGGGTGCATATCATTTTTTAGTCGGGATTTTTGTTTGCCCTACGCTTCAATATCTGCGATGCACACCACCTGACTGGAATCCAAACCTTTAATGCGCAGCGGTGCATTGGTGAAAAACTTAATTCTAGCACCTTTGGGGATATCGGACAAATGCATGTCTTCAATCCCGGTGCAGAATTTACCGCTGTAATATCCCAGCAAATGACGATGGCAATCCGGCGGCAACTCCCCTTCCGGGCACTTGTCTGATGCCGATCCGATGGCAAGGAAATCCATCCCTATGGTTTTAAGATTTGGGAAGGTTTCCGTCAAATAGTCGCCGGCTGACGGTGCAATAAAAGCGCCTTCATTCTGGTAAATATTTTGATCGGTGTCACGGTATTGTTCCAGGCCGGTCCGAATCAATGCGCAGGATACCGTCGACAAAATATCGGCAAAGGGTTCGAGATCCTCTTTATAGATGCCTTCTGCAGGTTCTTTGGGGATTTCAAGCAGCGCCACTTTGGTATGTGTAAAATATTCGATGGGCAGTTCGTTAATGGACAGCCCGTCTTTCACAAAGTGACGCGGCGCATCCATGTGCGTGCCAAAGTGATTCGGCAGCTCCGAAACAAAACTGCAGAACGGGCAATCGTCCGAAACGTCTGTGCACTGTGTGGTCTTTACCACCGGTTCTCCTGGCCATGCGTAACCATCGGGATCCAAAATGTGTGATAAGAATCGAAATGCCATAATTTTTCCTCCTGATTTATAATAAATTCATTTAAAACAATCCAGGCAGAACACCTTGAAACAAACTTATAATGATCACGCAGATAATCGCAGTGACCGATGCGATTGTTCCACCAGCCGTATAAATTTTTATCGTATCCTTTACACTAAACCGGCCAAATCGGTTAATCACCCAAAAACCCGAATCGTTTGGCAAAGATAAACCTATACCGCCAGCACAAATTGCAATGGCAACCAAAACAGGCGACACGTTTGGCATGCCAGAAATAACAGAAGCAAAAATTGCCGACGTTGTTACCAGTGCCACTGTCGTCGAACCTTGTGCTGCCCGAAGCACCAAACTGACGGCATAAGCCATCAACAAGATAACAATGGTCGACCCGCTTACCGCTCCCATCATGCCATTTGTCAAACCTTTGCCAATGCCTGAATTGGTAATAATCTGTCCGAATGCACCGCCAGCACCGGTTATTGCTAAAATAGAACCCGCCTGTGTCGTTGCCTTTGTTACCAAATCGTCAAAACTTTCTTTCAGATATTTTCTTAGGCAGAAAAGAGAAACCAAAACACCGATCAAAAGTGCAATATTTTTGTTGCCGACGAAAGCAAAAAGTGTGTAAACAACACTCTTCTCTGGAAAAACCATTGTAATAATGGTTCCCGCCAAAATAATCAGAATCGGTAAAATAATCAGAAAAATTCCCAGTTGTCCTGAAGGCTGCTCGTCGCGGCTGTTTTCCAGCACAACGCTGTCTGTTGATTCGTCTTCAAAAGTCTGAGCAAAGTCATCTCTAAACTCTGGACGCCGTCCGAGCATCTTTCCATAGGCGATGCCCCCGACAAGCGTAGCCGGAATGGAAACAATAATTGAATATAAGAGAAAGAATCCAATATTCAATCCCATCGTTCCAGCAACTGCAACCGGCCCCGGTGTCGGAACGACCATCGCATGGGTCGTGATTAATCCCACGGCAAGGGCACAAACCAATGTCGCGAAAGGAATTTTCCCTTTTCTCGAAATAGATTTTACCAAGTTAACCAGAATGATAAATGCAGCATCGAAAAAGACCGGAATGGAAACAATATATCCTGTCATATTGATGGCTAATGCGGCGCGTTTTGTTCCCGTTTTCTTCAACAAAAGTGCCGCGATCTGCTCTGCACATCCCGTCACATGAAGAATTTCACCAAGAATAACGCCCAAAATAATGAGAATCCCGATGGACTCCATCGTACTGCCAAAGCCAGCCGACAAACCCTCGGCAATTTTCCCGGGGGCCATGCCGGATAATCCTCCCATGATGATGCCACCAAAAAGCAATGCCAAAAATGGATGCAAACCAAACTTAATAATAGTTATTAAAACGAAAATCAAAGCGACCAAAAAAGCTACAATCAACACACTTAAATTCATCTCTCCGCCTATGCTTTCTGTATGGTTCTCCCATATCCTAAAACCCAAGCTTATCCACTGCCTCCCATATAAGCAGATAGCCCTTTACGCCATCAATTTTTCTGTCGCATCCCGAAGGGTTTCAATCCCCCCGACATTCCCCGGAAAAATCACATAAGGGGTCAGAGGGAATTTGCTTTCATCCCCGGTTTGCCAGACGGGAATTCCCGGCTCAATCTGCCCCAGCACATTCGCGCGCTGAACGGCCAGTGCTTTAGTGCCCACATCCGAGGAAGTGATCCCTCCCTTGGCGATAACGAAACTGGGAGCCACCGACAACCGGCCAACCAGGGACTGCACAGCATCTGAAATTTTAACAGCCAACCGCAAATCGTCTTCTTTATCGCCGGTATCCGCGGTGATCAGTTTTCGTGTGGTGAAAACGCAGGCCGTTCTTCCCGATTGAATGATGGCTTCTTCCGCAGCGAGGCAACGATCCGTTTCTTTGGCAAAGGCTACATCGTCTTTAACCAGTGTTGCATCCAGTTCGACAAAATCGATGGCTGGATTCTCTCTGAGATATTCAACCTGCTTGGTCGTTTTTTCCGTGTGGGACCCAACGATAATCACGCCGCCATTTGTCGTTTCCTGAACGACCATATCCTTGCGGGTGAGCAACGGCTGATCGCTGACGCCCCCCATCACCTTCACCAGTGCCGCGGCCGAGCGAAACATGAAATTTTTCCCCTTGGCCATCGCCCGATAAAGCGCTACACAGAAGACCTTCACATCGCAATAATCGATCGCATTCAGTACAATTTTATTAAAGTCCGATACCTGCATCAACTGAGCTTCGATCGCGTCATAACGGCAAGCTCTTAAATCATCGAGTGAAATACTGATGACGTCTGCCGCTTTAAAAGCCCCCCGCGTCTTTTCTTCGATATATTCTTTAATATCACTTTTGGTATAGCCAAAGGTTTTATCCTTGGCAAATTCCGTTTCCGCGGCAGGAATCAACTGATTGCCATCCTGCACATAATGCACATCGCCAATGGTGAAGCGGCCGCCTTCCTTGAAGAACGGGCACATGACTTCGCCGTCGATCGTTCGACCCGTATTCGTTTCGTAGGCCTTTTTGAGCAAAATCGTTTCCAGTGGATAATGGCCTCTGAGCGTTGAGTCGGACCGTGAAACATACAGATAATCCTTACCTGTTTCTTTTGCCACCGCATCGACTGTCACCGCGATTTCTTCGTGCGCCGCCGTGGTTTGTTCTGCCGTAAAACCGCGGGAATTTGTCAGAATATAAAATAAGTTATTGCTCTCTGCAAAGGCCTGTTCAACGGCGGGTTTCGTCCAATTCGTGTAAACCGAGATATCGTGAACGGTTTGAACGCCCGTAGGATCGTCGTCCAGGACGACAATTTTTTTCTGATTTTTAGCAATTTCAGCCTGAAGCAACGCATCAACTGTGGTTTCGTCGACGGTTGGAAATGTCTTTAAAATTTTTGCGTCTAATGCCATGGTTTCAATCCGTCACTTTCTTAACTTCAACATCGGCCAATTTTTCAAAATACTGGACGATGCCGCCATGATCGTCATCCATATGGCCGTGTACTTTCAGCGTCTGTAAAATTTCGTACAGCTGCGCCGAATACGGCACCGGCACATCCAAAGCGTGCGCCGTGTTCACCACGTTTTTAATATCTTTGTGGTTAATCGAGATCTTGCCTCCCGGATTGAAATTGCGATCGACAATCATCGGGATTTTGGCGTCTAGAACGGCAGAGCCAGCCAACCCGCCGCGAATCGCTTCATAAACCTTTACCGGATCGGCGCCGGCTTTCGTGCCCAGCACAAACGCTTCAGAAACCACCGCAATGGTGTTGTTCACGATGCACTGATTGACGAGCTTGGTCACAGACCCTGAGCCAACTTCCCCGATTAAAATTGCGGAATTTCCCATAATGTCAAAATATGGCTTCATCGCGTCAAATGTCGTCTGAGAACCGCCGCACATAATGGCTAACGATCCGGCAATGGCTCCCGGTTCTCCACCGGATACCGGCGCATCCATAAAGCTAACCCCAAAAGGATTCAAACCCTCTACGCAAGCTTTTGATTCGACCGGCGTGACCGAACTCATATCGCAAACAACCGCGCCCTTTTGCAGTGCTTTAGCCAGCCCCTCTTTGCCGAACAATACAGATTTTGAAATGTCACCGTTCGGTAAAATCATAATGATCACATCACAGGCTTTTCCAATTTCTTCGTAGGTTCCCGAAACGGCACCGGCACCAACAACTTCCGCAACTGCAGCCCCGTTTATATCGTTGACCATCAGATCCACACCGGCCTTTAACAGATTAAACGCCATGGGTTTTCCCATGATCCCCAAACCGATAAACCCAACTTTTGCCATTTTTGTCCTCCCCTATTTTTTAAAGTATTTTAGAGATAGATTACATCTGATAGCATCATTATATAGTATACCGGTATATCGGTCAAGTGTTTTTAAAATATTGTCATCATATCGTTGCCAATACTTTCAGAAAATTTATCAAGGTCATAAGGCAAGTTTCTTTAGATAATTTAATCAATAAAAAACAGTGACTCTTTCTTGATTTGCTGTATTATAACTTTCGTTTAATTGTTTTAATTAAAAAAGTGCCAAAATCATTTTATTTTCTTTTGAAATACAGCCACTCCAAAAAATGGACAAAGCTCAATTGTCTTTACTAATTTTAATGCTGTATGTTCTGCCCAACTTTCAACTTCTTTGATAGAGTAGAACCAGTTATCTTTTGGACTGTTTTCCCGCATATCATTCACTGTATATACTTCACTGTCTACAAGATAAGGTTCAATATCCTTTATATATATTTCATCTGGAGTCGTTTCTTTGAGAAGATACCTATAAACCTTATCAAACCGTTCAGGATCATCTTCCGGATCAAATAAAATCATGGTATCACACAAAAAGAAATATCCATCTTGTGCAAGCACTTCTGAAATGTTTTTCAAAGCTTTTTCTTTGTCATCCCATGGCACCTGATGAAATGCCAGCATACTGATAATTTTATTAACCCTATCTTTATAGTTTAAATTCTCAAAACTTCCTTGAATATATTTTATATTCTTTCCTCCGCTACGATTTGCGGCTTCTTTTAAATTATCAGAATTTGGTTCAATCCCAATTACCTCACCTGAAAAATTACTACATACTTTTAAAAAGTTCCCCCAACCACAGCCAAGATCTATTACTTTATCCGTTTTCTGTAATTTGGCTAATTCAAGTATAAGATTAACTAAATCTGGTTTGCTTTCATAAGTTTGTCTGCCATCAGGACTAACTAATTTATGAATATATTTATTTAATATTGCCGTCCAATTGGCTTTCACATTCTCATCTCCTTATTCAATATTTTTTCTAATTTTTAATAATATATCATTTTGCTAAAACTTTTATTTTTAATTTGATCTCTTCTCATTTCCTCTTTTATACTGCTATATGCTTATTTCAGTGCCGCAAAATACTCGCGCCGAACAGTCTTCGCCTCCGGCACAAATTCCATTGCTCCCCAACAATGCATCATGCCCCTGCCAACATGTGCCTTAAGTGGCACGCCGTACTCCTTGCAAACTGCTTTCATGTCCGGCAGATAAGCGATCATAACCTCCCTTGTTCCATAAAAAACGTCAATTGATGGAAATCCGGTAAGATCACATAGAATAGGACTCAGCAAATATGCTTCGTCGCCTGTTGCCAGCACATGCGCTATGCGCTCAAAAAAGCGCGGTGGAATCATCACGTCCATCTTTTCTCGTTTTTTCATCTCTGCTTTTTGTGATTCACTCGGCGGCACTTGAAGGCCCGGAGATTGCAGCACCAACTTTCCCGGAAGCGGCACATTCATTTGCTCGTGCTTTATATAAACACATAACGCCATCGCCTGACCACCGCCGGAGGACGTCCCGAAAAAGCGAATATCTGCCGCTTTATATCGTTCAAGCATTGCCTGATACACGCGTAGTGTGGATTGTACTGTCTCTGCAAGCCGATGCTCCGGCGCCATCGGGTACAGGGGAAACCACACTTCCGCATCACAGTTCTGTGCAATCTGTCCGCAGAGAATGATATCGCCGGGATCAGGCGGCAGAATGTAACCGCCTCCGAATAGATACAAAACACCTTTCTTCGGAGAAGATCTTTTGACCCGCACTGCATAACAGGTTGTCCCTCCAATATCCTTCGTCTCTATATGAAAATCCGACATTTTTTCGTAAGGAATTTTCAATGGTTTTTTCTGTTTTACCCTGTATCGTTCCAGCAGTTCATCAAATGCTGTTCCCTGTCTGTCTAATCTCTTTTTTATGCCGGTCAGCCGAATCAGACCGCTGAGCATCTTGTACCGTATGCTTGGCATTTTATCGTTGTCTCTCCTCTTTTTCTTTCATCCATAAGCAACTTCCATCTATTGCACTGCATTTTTATCGTCCACAAAAGCAAACCGACCAGCATTTACGTATTTCCCTCGTTGATCCCTCCAGCGCCACCGCACGGATTAAAAGCGGTTCCAGACAGATTCAGACTCTCCGCCGCCACCAAACCGAGTAGCAAAGCTCCCAAATACCGCTTGGGATACTCTTGACAAAATTGCCAACAAAAAAATTTCTCGGTGGATTTTCCTATCCGGTTTCTTTTCGTCTCGAAGTCATAATCCAGTCGAAAACAAATACGCCCCGTCGCCGGAGCAAAAACAGCTAATGACATATTTCACAAAAGAGCCTCCTTCGCTTATTTCTTTCCAACCAACAGCGCCGAACCGGAAAGTCCCAGCCATCGCGACTCCGTTTTGCCAATGAACATTCCGTTAGTCGTATCGATCAGCTCCGCTTTTTCGTACCCCATATCCTTCAGTTTGCCGATAAAGGACTGCATATCTCCGTATCTCGCTTTTGAAAAAAGATCGTGGATGGCAAAAGTGCCGCCCCTTTTTAAAGTCCGGAGCGTCTCCAGCAAAATAGCCTGTCTGTCGTTGCTTGGGATATTGTGGTAAACATAATTGCTGGTGACCGCATCAAAAGTCTCATCTTCAAAATCCAGCTTCAGCGCATTTCCCTGGGCAAAGGATACATTCCTCACACTTTCGGCTGCTGCATTGCTCTCACACAGCGCCTTGCTGAAGGACGCATATTCTCTGCCCCAGCGATCTATACCGATCATTTTCGCCTTTGGATTGCGTTTTGCGCATGCAATCGTCAATGCCCCGCTCCCACAGCCTATATCCAGCCCTATGCCACCTTCCGGGATATCGACATATTTCGACGAACCTTCCACAATCGTTTTGGCGAGTCTGCGTTTCCCATTGTAGTCAAAGACTCTGTGCAGAACAAACATCCAAGCAGAAAAAAACAGCAGAACAACTGTTCCAATCCCAAGGACAAACGCACAAATAATCCTTGCCGTTCCATGCAAAAACAGCTCCGTCACGCCAAACAACATAAAAAGTAAAAATGCAGCTACAGTTCCAGCGATCAGAACTTTTAACATTGATTTCGGAACCCAATTTTTGTAATCTGGTTTCATTTCTGTTACCTCCTTTGCGTTTCTCTGATCAAATCATACATATGGAATCCTTCCCCGCCATTTCTCACTCTGTCCAGCTTCATCCCAAGATGCTCGTACCGCAGTCTCTTGTCTTTATCGTCTGTGTCCAAAATGACAGATACTTCTTTTTTGGTAGCAATATCATAATTGCATGGATATAGGTGAACATATTCTCTCTGGTTGAAATATATTTGATCAGCCCCTGATCCTCCTTATTGTATTTATAATCATAAAATGCATCTGCTATCTGATGCGAGATATTTGCCACCTCGGTTTTTGACAAGCCTTCCATCTTTTTCATAGGTATCTCTTTTTTCATTTTCTTGCCAACACCGTAATCCACGGCTTTGTCGGATGATGATCACTCGTTGTCTCGGAAAACCCTGCCGTCTTTAATGCGGCTTCAATTTCACTCGGTGTGTAGCACTTCATGCCTTCAATGATGCGCTCAAACTTTTTGCTTACGGCATCAATTCCGTCCGACTCATTGCAAATCATAAAATACCCGCCCGGTTTTAAAATGTTAATAACTTGGGAAAAACAATTTTCGAGTCCCGGCCAGAAATATATTGTCTCAAAAGCCGTAGCAAGCTCAAAAGATGCCATAGGGAGGCTAAGCTCGGAAACATCACCCTGCTGCACCGCGCATCTGCCCGCAGAAATTTCCGCATTATTGTATTTCTTCGCTTTTTCAACAGACAACGGCGAATGATCAACCGCAAGCACATGAGCCTCCAAATATTTTTTCAGAAGTTCGCCTGCATTTCTTCCTGCGCCGCAGCCAAGATCAACCACATTTTGGGGCTGTATCTTGGGCAAATGTTCCATACCCCAGTCTGCCAGCTTTGCATGGCCGGGATTCATGCCGGACAGCATCATTTCCCCAAGTTTTCCCTCAGGTTTTCTTGTCTGGTTAAAAAATTTTTTCATCAGTCCCATAATCAAATTTCTCCTCCTAAATATAAAAGTGTAGTGGTCATATATCCCAACAGCCAGTTGGGATATGATCCTCTCATTGCTAAAGCTGTTAGAATGTAGTGGCATTGGTTCGGACGGATTCCTCCTTAGACTTTACATCCGTCGGAAAGCCTGTCTGCCATCCACTTATTCGCAGCTGTTCGGTTTACGCAGGTTGAACCGCATCCCGTGTGTTCGCTTGATACCCCCCAGGAGATTGAATAAGCGGTGAAGGAATGTTTGGCCCACTGCATTATTTATCTTCGGAGGTGTTTTTCTATGTTGAACGCTGTTGGCATTGATATTTCAAAAGGCAAGAGCACGGTTGCAGTCCTACGACCCGCAGGTGAAATCGTGCATAAGCCTTTTCATGTCCGTCACTCTGTCAGAGAACTTTCTGAACTTGTCTCTTATGTCAGAAGCCTGGATGGTGAAACACGGGTCGTCATGGAGACAACCGGCCATTATAAGGTCAAGTCTGATCCGGCCGATGCCAAGAAAATCGCTCAGTATGCGCTTGACAAGTGGCCGTTTCCGCGTCAGCATTCAGCGATGGATAATACACGAGCGCAAATGAGCTGTTCAGCAGTCCCATACGCTCTGATGGCTGTGAGAAATGGATCGATTACGTCGGCATGTTGACTGTGTCCGCCCCTCTGTCGCCAAGGATCCGGTTTACAAGCAGCTGATCCTAAACTGTCATGGCCATGTATGGTGTGAACAAAACCGATGGACCTCAGCTTATGGCTGAGATCGGGGACATCTCCCGTTTTGATCACAGGTCTGCCATTACTGCTTATGCCGGCGTTGATCCGGGTGTGAACCAGTCCGGTAAAGTGGATTATGACAGTAACAAAGCCTCCAAGCACGGTGCTCCGCGGCTACGAAAAACGCTCTTTCAGATCATGTCAACCTTATTGCGGCTTGCATCTTCCGATGACCCGGTTTACAACTTCATGATGAAAAAGAAATCCAAAGGGAAGCTCTTATCTGGTTTATATGACAGCCGGAGCCAACAAGTTTCTGCGAATCTATTACGACAAAGTCAAAGGGTGTATCGCCGCTCAAAGCTCTGCTGAATCAATCTCTTTTATAGTCCTCTCTTTTCTTTGACCAGCATTAACATGGTGGTCTTATTTTTATCCCTTCATTTCTGCCTCCTGATTTTTTAAAATAATGCTTGACTTTTTATTAGTAGGCTTTTCAGCGTTTTGGCATCTTATACGAATAAAATCTCCGCGAACTTCAGGAAACCCATTTTTAGCATGGTCTTAGTAAAAAGTGGAAAAATCTCATTAACACCGCAACCTAAATTTACAACTGTCGCACTTGGATGCCCTTTCAAGTGCGCCCTTTCCCGTTCGCACATAAACTGTCTTCTCGTCGTCCAGACCGTAATCGTGGCTTCTGCATACTTCAGCTAGCTGAAATCAAAATCGATATTCTTGATAACCTACTCTGCACCGCTGTCTTTAAAGATATCCGGATGCCCTTTGAGCAAATGGCTCTGCCGGCATAACCGGCGTTTCCATCAGCGTATTCCTTTCAATTTTGACCATCGTTTCGTCTCCGTTTCTGTGTGGCTTCCATTCTAAAAGAGCAGGGTATATGCGGCTGATAGCAGGGCAACTGCCGGACACACAGCAATCTGTATAATATGTGATTGACGGTTAAACCCGAACTGCTGCGGCCTTACATATTCTTTTGTTTCCGGGTAAAAATGCGGAAAAAATTGCTGTGACAAAGGAGAAACAGGTCAAAAAACAAGATATTGAAAGCTTTTAGAAGCCGCGGCATTCAAAAACCTCTGAAAGAATTGCCAAAAGGTAAACCCCTTTATAATGCCGTTCCAGCTGCCAAAGGTAAACGCGCCAACCATAATCATTAAAGACAGCGCCATCAGCAGCCAGCCAAGCGCATGGGCGCCGGGGAAACGTTCTTCTCTTTCCTTTATCACCGCCTGTATTTCCTTTGGTGCAGACGTAAAGAAGCATTTGTCCTGTATAAACGCCACTGCGGACAGCAACAGCAAAAACAGACCCGCCATCGCAACAAAGGATAAAATAACGGTTGTAATCACTTTTTTCCGCCTCCTCACCGCTCCAACAGACGTATCCACCTTCTCTGTCGGTGTGTATAAAAAGCATTTACCCACAGCCAAACGAATACCGTCTCCAGCCTGTGCCTATTTCCATCCCGTGCTTTCAAACACCTTAGATGCTGTCCCCGGGAAATTGCTTTTCACATAGTCAATGTCCCATTTCCGCTCTTTTTTTCTCCGCCTTCGAATACCAGTATTCGATCCGTTCACAACTCGTTTGAATTTTCTTCGGCATATCATAGTTGTTGCAGGATTCGAAAGTCCGCCAGATAGTCTTAGCACTCATAAACCTCAGAACCTTGGCTATATACTTCATATCATCCTCTGAATATTTGTCCGTAGCAAACGCCATCTCCAGCAATCTGACGCCGCCGAGCTTACCCGTGTAAACCATCAGGAAATCGCGCATCGCGATAAACCTTGTTGCGATCCATGGGAGCTGGTACGGTGTGATTCCCCCGCTCATGACTGCGCTATGCGCTTTGACCCGGTTGTCTGCCAAAATCGGACCACAATCACCCCCCATGAAACAGCCGTAAATGCAGGATATGGTCTTGTAACCATGCTCGATAAGCCATTTTGCGAGCTCCTCCACGCAGGTAAAATCTCCGGGTTATTCTTCGTCATATCCCGGAAGCGCAGGAATGACCTGATGGAAATCCTCCTCCATAAGCGGTACGACATACGAGAAGGAATCCCACATGACTGCCGACGGATGAAGGAACACGATAACCCGCCCGTTGTCCTGTTCGTATTCATGAATGGTCATATTCGCTCCTCTTTTTCTACAAGTCTCACGGCGCAAACCAGATAGAGCAGCAGCCATCCCAAAGACTCAAAACCGGCGTCCAACCCCTCTGTGATAACGTTGATCAGCTGGCCGAATATGGCTATAACAACGGGATTGCAGACCCATGCGAGCTTCCTGACCGGAAGCATTCCCCTAACGACCATACCAATCCAGCCGACGGTCAGAAAACCGTCACAGATAATATATCCTATAATCAAAGGAAGCGCTATGCTTTTGGCAACGCGTACTGCCATCGCCGCGGACGCCGCCATATCCCCCGTGGCGGCCATACCCGCGTTGAATACCATAGGCAGCATGCCCAAGCCGATATGTATAAAGGCAAAATACAAGATGCCTCCCCAATTTGCAATCCTGAAAAGCCGATACAGCTTTGACGCTCCCGTATGATATTTGGTCTCCATCACATGCAAAAGTTCAACGGCGGCAGCGGCATAGAACGCCGTTCCCACAAACCCGAGGAAAGAAGAACATGCGTACCGCCAATCCGAAGCAACCCGCCATTCCATGCCATATAAGGCGTTCGGGGCAGAGGATGTTCCGATCGTCCCGAACCCGAGCAGATAATCGCCGATGATAAACAATATGAATCCCGGAACTGCAAGCAAAATTCTTTGTCTCGATGTCAAATTTTTCATCTCTCGCCTCACTTCGGATCTTTTACTTCGTCCGGAACGATCCAATCATCACGCATCGTCGCCGATTGCCAGCGTATACCCCCTACGGAGCACGATAGGGCGGGCGACAAGTGTCAAATAATCGTTTTCACGCATAATAGAAATAGGCTCCATGAAACTTCTTGTGTACTTTTCCATTGGATATTGTGTGAGCAGAGACATGAAAAATTGATGTGTACCTTCTCCTTTGTGCAGCATCATTTCAGCCTACTTATTTTTCCTTGGCGGCCGCGGCCAACATCGGTTAACCCGCTCGCAGTACGCCTCGTATTCCTGCCCATACAAGCGCTTCAGCCACTTTTCCTCCGTATGCTTCATCAACACGGTCATAAAGAGCCAGTAAACAAAAGGCAAGATGAAAAACCAGGCATTGCCGACCAACAGCAGTACGCCTGTACACAGGATCATGAAAGCCGCATAGATCGGATGGCGAACCCACGCGTATATTCCCGTTGTTGCCAAATAATTTTTCTTGATATGATCATCAACCTTTGATACAACAACGGCCTGTATCCACATAAAGACACCGAACGCCATCAGGCATATGCCCAAAATCGCGAGCGGTATATGTATCTTTTCCAACTCGCCGGAAGAAAAAACCGCCAGCTTTCTCGTCAGTACAGCGGCGAGCGTCAGTAACGTTATGCTGCAAACGTATATCGGCCCCACGCCAAGCATCGGCAAATGCGCCCGTTTTTTCATGGCTTATGTCCTCCTGATAAATGCTTCGATCTGTTCCGCATACGCCTGCAGATGAGCCGTCATGTATCCGCAATGAAGATGGCCCTTGCGAATTGTCAGTTCCGCTTTCGGCATATAGATGGGGATGGTTTTCTTTGAATAGCTCAAATCAAGGTCTTTTTCACCAAAATCAAAATGCAGCTTTTTTTTGCTCGCTGTCCGTCAGCTTCCGCAAATCATAATGACAACAGGCATAACAAATCACATTAATATCCTCCGGTGTGACCCGTTTAAAGTTTTTCGTCATCATCCTTGCAAAGTCGTATCCATACATCTTCACAAGGCGCTCCAATGCTTCGGCGTGTGTCTTATCTTCCGGTCCCTGAATATGTTTCTCATGAACCATTCAGCAAGCCCGGCACGCCTGCTGAGCATAACGCCGTCAAACTATGCATGCGCCACTTCGAAATCAGCGTCAAGAAAAAGTCTGTATGCCACAGTGCCGCCGAGTGAAGCCCCATACAGCAGAGAGATTTGTCTGAATCCCCGTTTCAGAAGAAAGCATTTCAGTTCGCTATATTCCTCATCCGCGCCGATATATATGCTCCGGCTCTTCCGTGTCCTCCCTGATCCGGCGCAATAATATGATACTGCCCTTTAAAGTGCGGACTCATCAGCTTGTATAAATCCTCTCCTGATATCAGCATAGACACAAGGAGAATAACCGACGGATTTTCTTTATCACCATATTCATGGATATACATATACAGGGCTCCTCTTTATTAGCTGTATCTAACTAATATTTCGAAAAAAATATGCCATTTTCAAGGCGCTTTCCGGAACTCGCTGTCTTCCGTATTATCGTATTATCTTCCTGCCAAGCAGTGTTATCCAAAATTTATTATATGAAACAGCTTCGCGGCACCGCTCTCTTCTCGCCGGTTAGTTATTTCTAACAGAATAGCACGTTGTTTCCCAAATTTCAAGAAATTATCGCAAGATTTGCAATATAGATTGTTGTCAAACTTTTCAATTCTGCTTGATGCTGTTGTCACTTTCTCCGCCGCTACCATCAAAATCAGCAGCGAATGCTGTCGCCAGATTCCGTGAACTAAACGCAAAAATGACGCCAAAGCACCCTCAAACTCTAAAAGCTCCTGCTTTCAAGTTATCTAACCCTTTTGATAACCGCATTTTCTTGTATTCATCTTGGCATTACATTTCGAACCGCAAAGGTTCAAAAATCCGTTTCTTTTTACATCATTTTCTAAAAACTTTTTCCAATTGATGACTGAATTGCCTTCACCTTTGAATATCATCATCTCTGCTTAAACTGCTTAGTCGTTCATAAAGAGCTGTTTAACCTGTTCTAAGGTTCATTTCCACACAGATTATTTCTCCTGTTTTATTAGGTTAATCCCCTTCGGAACAACACTTCTATACCATATTTTTCGATTTCAAAAATTGAACGAAAGAATAAGTCATTTGCGCTGTGACCCCCCAAATCACCGCTTCTTCCGTTTGATAAAATAAAATATCCCGATATCTTTTTTTAAATTGATAATCCCTTCCGCCGGGAAGCAAGTCGTAAGGAAAATCCGAATCGGTTACTGTCACCATTGTGGCCTTATGTTTGAGCGGCTCGTGTTTTAAAAACCATTTAATCGGAATTGAGAATAAATGATCGACTTCATCTTTGGAAAATGTCCCTTCAAAATCGTGAAGCATCCCGACAAAGGGCCAAATAGGTGCCCCGGACGGCCCGTTTTCCCCATCCATTGGCGCCAATATTTCAACCTGATCCTGTTTGATCAGCAATTCTTCCATTGTTTCCCGAACGGCTGCTGCCTCCGGTTTTTCTCCTGCTTCAATTTTCCCGCCGGGAAAACTCACTTCCCCGGGCTGTGCCGTCAATGCGTCAGAGCGGACTTCATACAGAATTTCGACACCTCGGTCTGTTTCAATTAAAGGGATCACCACGGCGGCTGTTCCGTGCTGAATGCGCGACAGATATCCCGGCGTCCGGTGACGCCATTTATCTTTTATTGTTTGAAGCCATTGATTGGCATTGATAAACGATTGTTCTTCCTTCATCTGATTACCCTGCTTTATTTTTTAATTTCCAGACAATAAAAAAACCGTTCGAAGAACGAACGGTATGTTGGCAAATGGAGCGGAAGACGAGATTTGAACTCGCGACCCTCGCCTTGGCAAGGCGATGCTCTACCACTGAGCCACTTCCGCAACAATGTGTTAATTATACTCGACGTCGAGGGGGTGTCAAGTGCTTAACACCATTCTTCAAAATGGTGCGAGGAAAGGGATTCGAACCCTCACCGCCGTATAAGAGCGACAGGTCCCTCAAACCTGCGTGTCTGCCTATTCCACCATCCTCGCAAGACCATTTAAATCAGAACAACATATATTATAAATAAACAATGAATAAATTACAAGTATTTTTTCATTTTTTTTCGTGCTTTTTTAACGTCGCCATCCAATGATCAACACAGCGATACAGATCCGAAGTTTCTCCGCTGTTATCGAACACCACATCCGCCCGGGCCATCATTTCAGCGTCGCTCATTTGAAGCGCGATCATCCGATTCGCCAATTCCTCGTCGATGCCGTCTCGTTTGCAGATACGCGCAACGCGAACAGCCGTATCGCAAATAACCACCGCCACCACATCCACATATGGCTCCTGATACGTTTGAAAGAACATCGGGCAATCGTAAATAATCAGCGGTGCCTTCATCTGCCGAAGTTCCTCAAATCGTTCCAAAATCGCCTGCTGAATGATCGGATACTCAATGATCTCCAATTTTTTTTTGGCATGCGCATCTTCGGCTATTAAAGCTCGCATTTTCCCCCGATCCAGTTCGCCGCGCACCGTCAAAAAATCAGCGCCAAAGGCCTCGGCAATAGCGGTTAATGCCCTGCCGCCGGGTGCCGTCACCGCGTGAGCAATCGCGTCGGCGTCGACGACCGGACAGCCATGGGTATCGTGTAAATAGCGGGAGACCGTGCTCTTGCCGGATCCGATGCCGCCCGTCAAACCAATAATGATCGGCGTATTTTTTTGTTGCTTATTTAAGTTCATACCAGGACTTTCCAATGCGCGCATCAACCACCAACGGTACCGACAGCGACACCGCGTTTTCCATTTCCTCCGTCAGTAGGCGCAAAATTTTTTCGGACTCAGCCTCCGGCGCTTCAATAATTAATTCGTCGTGAATTTGCAGCAACAAGTGCGAACGGAAACTTTCTTTCGCCAGACGATAATACACCTTAACCATCGCGATCTTCATAATATCGGCAGCGCTCCCCTGAATGGGCGTGTTTAAGGCCATACGTTCGCCGCTTTGCACGATCATGTGATTGCGGGATTGAATTTCCGGAATATACCGCCGTCTGCCGTAAATCGTTGTAACATACCCCCTCGTCTTGGCTTCTTCTCGAATCGCTTTCATATAGGCATAAACCTTCGGATAACGCGAAAAATACATATCGATATAATCCTGTGCCTGATTGCGGCCAATCCCCAGTTCCTTCCCCAGACTGAAGGCCTGCTTGCCGTAAATCAGCCCGAAATTAATGGCTTTGGCATGGCTTCGCTGCTCTCTGGTCACCTCTTCAAGGGGCACCTGAAAAATTTCTGATGCGGTCCGTGCGTGAATGTCCTGATTTCTGGCAAAAGCTTCTAGCAAATTTTCATCTTGTGTCAAGTGGGCAAGCACCCGCAATTCGATCTGTGAATAGTCGGCGTCCACCAAAACGCGCGCTGACGATGAAGGCACAAAAACGCGGCGAATCTCCCGCCCCAAATCGGTACGCACCGGAATATTTTGCAAATTCGGGTCCGAGGATGAGATGCGCCCGGTCGCCGTGACCGTCTGGTTGAAATGAGAATAAATCTTTTCTGTCTCAGGGTCTACCAATTTGATCAGCCCGCGGCCATAGGTCGAATCCAATTTCGTCACCGTGCGATATTCTAAAATATCGTCGACAATCGTATTATACGGCCGCAATTGCTCCAGCACTTCCACCGAGGTGGAATATCCCGTTTTAGTTTTTTTGATTGGCGGCAGACCCATCTCTTCAAACAAAATCATTCCCAGCTGCTTGGTCGAATTGATGTTAAAACGCTGCCCAGCCTCTTCATAAATTTGTCGGGTCAGGGTTTCGATGCGCGCTTCAAAATGCGCCGAAAGATTTTTCAGCTGTTCCTGATCGATTTTAAAGCCAATACTCTCCATCGATGCCAAGACTGGAATCAATGGCAACTCAATCTTTTGATAGAGCGCCGTCATCTCCATTTCCTCCAGCTGATGGGCCAATTCCGCGTGAAGTCCATGGATCGCCGCACATTCCCCCACGATATACGCCGCGCGTTCCGGTGCTGCGATCTCAGCCAACGCCCTGCGCGTGCGTCCCTTGCCCAATAATTCTTCTTCCCCGACGATGGTTTGGTCCAGATATTTAGCCGACAGCGATTTCAAATCATAACGATTGTCTGCCGGTTCAAGCAGATAGGCCGCCACATAAGTGTCAAAATCCATTTTAACCAACTGTGCGCCTTGTGCTTCAAAAACGTGTGCGAGTGCTTTCAGGTCGTGTCCCACGATTCCCAGGGTATCGGCGTTGGGCAAATCGTTCAAAGCGCCAAGCAACTCTTCAACCAATGCCGTTTCTGGCACGTAATAGTAGCGCTCCTTTAATTCAAAGGCAGCCCAAAGCGCTTTATCCTCTTGAATAATGTGTAGCACCAATTGATCTTCCTCGGCAATTTGCGTCAGTAAAAAATAAAGATCCTTAGAACTGCCCACGGTTGAGTACGCAACGGATGCTGCATCACCTGCCGGCAGCGCCATCGACGCGGATAGTTTTCTTAATATCGATGTAAATTCAAGTTCCTTGAGTGTTTCAACCACCTGCTCGTTGAAGAGATCCCGCATCTGCATATCCGATTCGTCGATCTCGATGGGCACCTTCACATCGATTTCACCCAAAAACAAACTTAAATAGGCCGCATCTTTACCCGCTGCAACCTTTTCTTTCTGCTTGCCTTTCAATTCATCAATATGTTCATACAGCCCGCCCACGGTATGGTACTGCTTGACAAATTTAATAGCTGTTTTCTCACCGATCCCCTTAATGCCGGGAATATTGTCCGACGCATCCCCCATCAGGGCTTTTACCTGAATGAGTTCAATCGGTTCGATGCCGTATTTTTCGTGAATATAAGCCGGATTCACCTCGACAAACTGGTTGCCGCTTCGCGTGGTGGTATATAAAATATGAACCTGATCCTCCACCAACTGAAAGGAATCCCGATCCCCGGTAATAATTTTTGCCGTAACCCCTTTCCCGGCAAATTTTTTTGCCAGCGTCCCGATGATATCATCCGCTTCATAACCCGCCAGCATCACCACCGACACCTGCATTTGCTTCAATATCTCTTTAATCAGATCGAGCTGAGTCACAAGCTCTTCCGGCATTTTATCCCGCCCCGCCTTATAGGCATCATAGCGTTGATGGCGAAAAGTCGGTTGTGCCATATCGAAGGCCACTGCCAGATAATCGGGTTGCATCTCATTTTGAATTTGCTGAAGGAGTTTAACAAAGCCAAAGATCCCATTGGTTGGCACCCCTTTCGAGCTAGTCATGGTGCGAACGCCATAAAACATTCGAAATAAAATACTGTTTCCGTCAATTAATATTGCTTTTTTCGTTTGGTTTGCCATTTTCATTATTCTTTCTCTTATCCCTGCTTATTTGAACCTTTCATCGAGGCGTCGTCATTTTTGTTTGAATGTACAAATTATAACACAAGTACGGTCTTTCCTCACATGACAATTCAAAACCAGGCCTTTCGCCGCTAACCGCCGATCCCACCAATATTTTTAGCCACCATCAAGCTGGACAAGGTTTTCCCATATATTAATGCACAATAAAAAAGAACCGACACCGCTTGATGTCCGTCCTTTCAATAGGTATTCATTCCGTGGTGCCCAAAGGCGGAATCGAACCACCGACACGGGGATTTTCAGTCCCCTGCTCTACCGACTGAGCTATCTGGGCAAGGATGGTGGGCCCTCAGGGACTCGAACCCTGGACCTGCCGGTTATGAGCCGGATGCTCTAACCAACTGAGCTAAAGGCCCTCCCTGAGTATAAAATGGTCGAGGTGAGAGGATTTGAACCTCCGGCCCCCTGGTCCCAAACCAGGTGCGCTACCAAACTGCGCCACACCTCGAAACTTGACCGTATTATAATAGCACAGCCCTTTTAAGCCGTCAAGTTTTTCTCTTGATCCCCAATTTCATCCACATACATTACCTCTGACCTTGCAAACTTTATTGATATGCAAGCAAAAAGCCTCACAAAGTGAGGCTTTATAAATGTTTATGCAATTCGTCGCCCTAAATCAAAGCGGCAACGGCTTCTTCAACGTCAGCCATTTTTTGGGTTGGTTCAAAACGAGCAACCACTTTCCCGTTTCGGTTGACTAAAAATTTGGTGAAATTCCATTTGATATCTGGAGTATTTTTGTAGTTTTTGTCGATCTTTTTGAGCATCGCACTCATGGCCAATGCTTTCGGCCCTTTGCCGAAACCTTCAAAGCCTTTCTGGCGCTTAAGGAAGGTGTAAAGCGGCAATTCGTTCCCGCCGTTCACATCCGATTTTTTCATCTGCGGAAACTGGGTATTGTAATGCAGTTGGCAAAATTCGTGAATTTCTTCATCAGATTCCGGTGTCTGGCCGGCGAACTGATTGCACGGAATGTCGATGACTTCCAGCCCTTGGTCGTGGAACTTTTCGTAAATGGCTTCAATATCCTTGTATTGCGGGGTAAAGCCGCAGCCCGTCGCGGTGTTTACCACCAGCACCACCTTGCCTTCATAGTCCTTCATCGATACTTCATTGCCCTGGCCGTCTACTAATTTATAATCATAAATGCTCATTGTTGTTTTCCTTTCTTTCTATGAACAACAATTAATTTATCTCTTTGATTTACCATTCTCCGGTCGTTAAATACCGATCGATGGAAGATACCACCGATGCGCCGTCGCCGACTGCCGTCGCAACCTGACGCACCTGTTTGGTTCTGGCATCGCCTGCCACAAAAAACCCTGGTGTATTCGTCTTGCCGTCTTCGCCGGCGATGATGTATCCCCTGTCGTCCATAGCACAAATGCCTTTAAAGAGCTCTGTGTTCGGCACAATCCCGACGGCCACAAAAACGCCGTCCACCGGGAGCACCTTGTCTGCCCCGGTCTTTTTGTTGTGGACTTTTACGCCGCTTGTTTTGCCGTCATTGCCCACAACTTCTGTCGCAACCGAATCCCAGACCATTTCGACATTGTCCATCGCGAAAAGCTGCTCTTGCAGGGACTTGATCGCCCGCAGTTCATCTCGCCGATGCACCACATACACCTTGCGAGAGCCTCTTGCCAAAAAGATAGCATCTTCCACGGCAACATTACCGCCGCCGATTACCGCAACATCTTTGCCCCGATAAAAAGCGCCGTCGCAAGTCGCACAATAAGAGACACCCTTGCCGCCATAAGTATCTTCACCGGGAATCCCCAATTTGCTGTGCCCCGCGCCAGAGGTAAAGAGCACCGTTTTCGCTTCATAAACCTCTTTATCCGTGTGGACACGCTTGATATTGCCCAGATCTTCCACACGTTTCACTTCTGCGTTGACGAAACCAACACCCAATTTATCTGCGTGCTCACGCATCTTCTGGGCCAGATCGAAGCCGTTAATATCCGGCAGCCCCGGATAGTTATCGACTTCATAAGTATCGATAATCTGACCGCCGCTCATATAGTTGCGTTCAATCACGATCGTATCCATTTTTGCGCGTTCAGCATAGATACCAGCTGTCAATCCAGCCGGTCCTGAACCGATAATAATTAAGTCTTTCATATTGCCCTCCCGATCATTTCTTAATTTCAATTATATTTTACGCAATTAAAAAGCGTTTGTCAATCCTTTTTCTACTTTTTATTTATCTTTAAGCATGATGGTGCCACTCCGAAGCAACCACAAAAAAAAGAAACCTCGAAAGGTTTCTTTAACGCAATCTGCATTGTTCAATAATCACGATCTGCCTGAAAAGCATTTTCGATGTGATGGATTGCCACCCGGCCTTTATCTCTCTGCCAAACCTCAATCACATCAAAACGCAAAGCGCGGTCATTAACGACGCTTTCCTGCAAATAATAAAGTGCCGTTTGAATGATGTGACGCTGTTTTGCCTTCCCCACAGCCTGGCTCGGCAGGCCGTGGTCGGTATTTTCCCGATATTTCACTTCAGTAAAGACCAACGTCTCGTCATCTTCAGAAATAATATCGACCTCGCCAAACGACGTTGAATAATTGCGCGCCACAATATGATGATGTTTTTTCTTAGCCAGATAGTCCGCCGCCATTTGTTCCGCCCGATTGCCTTTTTGCTTGTTTTGCCCCTTATCCTTCAAAAAATCACTCCTGAACAAAATGGGTAATGAAACTCCGACGGTGAATCGGCGTCGGCCCGCAATATTGAATGGCCTCAATATGTGCCGCTGTGCCATAGCCCATATTGCGTTCAAAACCGTATTCCGGATAGGTCCTGGCGTATTCCTGCATCAAATGATCTCGATACACCTTGGCAACGATGCTCGCCGCCCCGATACAATAACATTGAGCGTCACCATGGACTACCGCCTGAACCGGAATTTGAGACGGCAACTTCAGTGCATCGATAAGCAGCAGGTCCGGCTGCGGGAGCAATTGCTCTACTGCATTGGTCATCGCGAGCTTGGTCGCCTCTAAAATATTCATCGCATCGATGGTTTCAGGATCCACAACACCGATGCCGATGGCCACCGCTTCGTCGCGAATCGCCGCGTTTAACGTTTCCCGACGCTTTGCAGTCAATTTTTTAGAATCGTCGATACCCACAATGGCTGAGGTCTCCGGCAAAATCACGGCAGCCGCCACCACCGGTCCTGCCAACGGGCCGCGGCCCACTTCATCGATGCCGCTGATCAACGTGTATCCCTGCGCGCGCGCCGCGCGCTCGATGGCCTGGTGCTCATGAATCTTTGCGATCGCCGCCTTTAAGCGCATCTGTTTTTTCTGAAGTTGTTCTCCAATGGCGCGGACGCCCTTGCGTTTATCCGCGTTCAATGTTTCAATCCAAACAGGCAGTGAAATCCCGGGCAATGCCTTCACGCGTTCACGAATCGCCGTCACAGAGCTGCCGGCCACCTCATCCTTTAACATCATCAATGGTGATCCTTCCCAATTTGCCATTTTTAAAATCCGTCAGCAGCATTTGCGACGCCCGGGCGTAATCATATTGGTTGCCGCGCATCAAAAGCTTTTTGCTTTCGCACAATTCATCAAATAACTGCCAGGCGGGCTTTTCATGCGTCACGTCAAGATCATAACGCTTCTCCAGCTGCTTCGGGTAATGGGAAGCCATGAACTGCATCAAATCGCCGGCAAGATTTTCCTTCTCGAAAATCGTATCCTTGATCGAACCGATCCACGCCAATTCGGTACCGATAACGTCATCATCAAATTTCGGCCAGAGAATGCCCGGCGTATCCAAAAATAAAATATCAGACTCGGTTTGAATCCATTGTTGACCTTTGGTCACACCCGGTTTGTTGCCGGTTTGTGCCTTTTTTTTGCCCGCCAGGGTATTGATAATTGCCGACTTGCCCACATTGGGAATGCCGCACAGCAGGCATTTGATCAGGCGTTTCTCTTGAATATTAACCTGATGTAACGTGTCAGTAAGCCTCTTTTTCGCTTTGCCGGCAAAAGCCATGAAGGGCAAAACCGCATCGATCCCGGGTGTATCCAAAAGTGATGCCACCCACTTCTGGGTCATGCCGGGGTCAGCCAGATCCGATTTGTTGAGCAGGATCACATGTTTCACACGTCGGCCCTTGAGCATTTTAAAAATCCCCGGATTTCGGCTGGCTCGGGGGACGCGGGCGTCGAGCACTTCGATCATCACATCGATCAGTTTAAGTTTCTCCCCGATCTGGCGCCCGGCCTTTGCCATGTGCCCGGGATACCACTGAATTTTCTTCCGTTCAATGTCCATCTTGAATACTCCCTATTTTCCCCCAAGGCCAAAAACGGAAAAATACATGACCGATCATATCATCCTCGTCCACAAATCCCAAATCCGCATAACGGCTGTCGGAACTGTTTGCTCGGTTATCCCCCATTACAAAGTATTTTCCCGCCGGCACTGTTACCCTGGCAAAATCACCATAGGGCTCTTTGTTGATATAAGATTCTTTGAGTAAATGACCATTGCGGTACACTTTCATATTTTTTATTTCGATGGTGTCGCCGCCTTTGGCAATCACCCGTTTGACATAATCGATCCCCGGCGAATAGCGCAGCACCACGATATCTCCATAATCCGGTTCGCCGATTTCATATTCGAGTTTATTGATCACCAAGCGTTCACTCTGCTTTAACGTCGGATACATAGAACTACCCTGTACCATCACGAAGTCGAAAAGAAATAATTTAATAATCACAGCGACACTCACTGCCACCACAATGGAAATAATCCATTCCCGTGCTTCCGATTTTTTCTTGCCCGCTTTATTGACATCCGTCTTCTTTTTTTGCTTTACCATTGAATCTCCTCGCTTTGTGTGCCTAAAAGAAAAGGGTCCGGCAATCGGACCCTTGATGCTCATGCTTTTTCTTTAACTCTGGCAGCCTTGCCGACGCGATCGCGCAGGTAATTCAGTTTTGCGCGCCTGACCTTACCTTTGCGCAGCACATCAATGGCAGCAACTTTCGGCGAATGCACCGGGAAAGTTCTTTCAACGCCGATGCCGGAGGACAATTTGCGAACCGTAAAGGTTTCGTGAATCCCACCGTGCTGTTTCTTCAAAACAACGCCTTCAAACATCTGAACACGTTCACGCTTGCCTTCGATAACGCGCACATGCACCCGAACGGTATCCCCGACATTAAAAGGAGGCACATCCTTTTTCATGTTTGCTTGCTCAATTTGCTTTAAAATTTCCATGATAGCTCCTTTGTATAAGATGATTTGACGATCATTCGCCCTAAGACCAGAGGATCATCGCGTATTAACATACTTTGATATTTTATCCTAAGGATCTGACATTTGCAAGCACTTTTCTCGCCATACCGCCTATTTTTTGCCGGTGTTCGGCGGATGCTCGGCCAGATACTTCCGATAAAGATCCGGGCGCTGTGCCGCGGTTTTCTTGAGTGCCTGCTCATGACGCCAGGCAGCAATTTTCGCATGATTCCCTGACAACAACACCTCCGGCACCGCCACCCCATCGACCACCTCCGGTCTTGTATACTGCGGGTATTCCAAAAGACCGTGCTCAAAGGACTCCTCTTCAAGACTCTCGGCATTACCGAGCACGCCGGGCAGATGGCGCGCAATGGCATCAGCTATCACCAGCGCCGGCAGTTCCCCACCGGTCAGCACATAATCCCCTATCGTATAAGATGCGCTCACACAGCGATCTATCGCGCGCTGATCGATCCCCTCGTAGTGACCACACAAAAAAATAAGCCCCTCAGTCGCTGCCATCTGATATGCTAATGACCGTGCCTCTCCGGTATCAAACGGTTTTCCTCCCGGCGACAGACAAATCACCGGATATTGATCGTGATTCGGAACGCTTTCGATCGCGCGGATCACCGGCGGTGCCTGCATCACCATGCCGGCACCGCCGCCATAGGGATAATCGTCGACTCGGTGATGCTTGTTGTGCGCGAAGGCACGGATATCGACAATTTTAATCTGGATGGCTCCATTGGCCACGGCGCGCCCCATCATGCTCTCAGAAAAATACGTTGCGATCGTCTTTGGAAAAAGCGTCACAAAATAAAAAGTACTCATAATTCAAAATAATCCTGGGGAATATCTGCCGAAAGCACACCGGCCGTCAAATCCCAATCCGGGAAAAAGATGCGGCGAAAAGGCACATATAAGTGTTTGCAGCTTCCCGCCAGACGAATATCCAAGGTATCCACCGTGCCTGTCGTCGTGAGCACATCGGCCACCACACCGATCTCCCCTCGGGCGCAATCTACCACATTCATTCCGATCAAATCGGCAATATAAATTTCATGATCCCCCAGCGGTTCTCCCTGTTCCCGGGGAATCATCACGCGGAATTGCTTCAGCGTCTCACTGGCATTGCGATCATCCACACCCGCGAGCTTGATGAGCACATTCCCCTTGTGCACACGAACCGATTCAACGACATAAGCCGTCTTCTCTTCATTGCACGGATGCATCAGCCACACTTGATCTAATGCATCAAAACGTTTCACATCGTCAGTTATGGGTGCAACTTTTATTTCCCCGCGAATGCCATGGACTTTCACGACTCGGCCAATGATCAGCCAATCCTTCATGTTGATCTCTTTCATTCCTTTGCCACTCATCCTTTTCCCAGACAGTTATTCTGAATACAGCAACTTATAAAAAAATGACCCGCTTTCACGAATCATTCCTTATAATTATTAATCCACAATATCGAGCAGAACATGCTTGTCCTGCTGGGTGCCGGCGGCTTTCAACACAGAACGAATGGCTTTGGCAATGCGCCCCTGACGGCCGATGACTTTGCCCATGTCGCTGTCCGCAACACGAAGCTCCACAAAAATCTCGTGGCGCTTTTCTGTTTCAGTCACTTCAACTTCATCGGGATGATCGACTAAAGCTTTGGCGATAATTTCAACCAGATCCTTCATGCCTATCTCCTAATTAGTCGATGATGTTTTCTTTCTTTAAAAGTGCTTTCACAGTGTCGGAGGGCTTTGCGCCATTGGCGATCCATTTTTTCACAGCATCGCCATCAATTTTAATAACCGGCGGCTCTGCGGTCGGATTGTAGTAGCCGACTTCTTCAATGAATTTACCGTCACGCGGTGCGCGAATATCCGCGACTACCAACCTGTAAAATGGACTCTTCTTTTTACCCATCCGTTTCATTCTAATCTTTACTGCCATTGTTTTTCTCCTTTCAATGTTCTGATTTATGTTCAGCAAACCCTGGTTTACATAAACGGCAATTTCATACGGCCTTTCTTGCGGCCTTTTCCCATACTGCCCATTTGCTTCATCATCTTGCGGCTCTGATCGAATCCCTTGAGCAGACGATTAACATCCGCCACGCTGGTGCCGCTGCCATTGGCAATGCGTTTACGGCGGCTTCCGTTGATAATTTCGGGCTTGGACCGTTCTCCCGGCGTCATTGCGTAAATAATCGCCTCGGTCCGTTTCGTCTGTTGTTCGGTTTTGACCATATCGAGTCCAGCCAGCGCTTTTTTATTCATCCCCGGCATCATCTCAAGCAAACTTGTGAGGGATCCCATTTTCTGCAATTGATGAAGCTGGTCTAAAAAGTCACTCAGATCGAACGTTGCCTTTCGGATTTTTTCTTCCATCGCCCGGGCTTGCTCTTCGTCAACCATCTCCTGAGCCTTGTCAATGAGGGACAATACATCACCCATACCGAGGATTCGCGATGCCATTCGATCCGGATGAAAGCGTTCAAGGTCCGATAATTTTTCACCGCTCCCGATGAAAACAATCGGCTTACCGGTCGTGTAAGTAACCGACAAGGCGGCACCGCCTCGCGTGTCCCCATCCAACTTGGTGAGCACCACCCCGGAAATATCCAACTGATCATCGAAACTTTTCGCGACGTTGACTGATTCCTGACCGGTCATGCCATCAACCACCAACAAGGTTTCCGTGGGTTGGACCAACTCCTTGATATCCGTCAGTTCACGCATCAGGCGTTCATCAATTTGCAGACGCCCCGCCGTGTCCAAAATCACCAGATTATACCCCTGTTTTTGGGCATGACTGATCGCCTGGTTTGCAATAATCCGCGGTTCCTTCATTCCCGGCATGGTGTAAACCGGAATATCCAACTGTTCGCCCAAAACCTTTAACTGATCAATAGCCGCCGGGCGATAAACGTCACAGGCCACCAGCAAAGGCTTCGATTTGTTTTCTTTCCGGAGCAGATTGGCAATTTTACCGGCCGTCGTAGTTTTGCCGGCCCCCTGCAGTCCAACCATCATGAAAATATTCAAGTCGTTTTTCTGAAGCTCCAGCGGCTTGATTTCACCGCCGAGCAATCGAGTCATTTCATCATTAACGACTTTAATATACTGTTGACCGGGTGTCAGCGATTTTAAAATCTCTTCGCCCTGCGCCCGCTCACTGACGGCCTTGGTAAACCGTTTGACCACTTTAAAGTTGACATCCGCTTCTAAAAGAGCCAGTTTGATTTCCCGGTTCGCCGCTTTAATGTCGGCTTCATCCAATTTCCCTTTGCGGCGCATACCAGCAAAGATGTCTTGAAATTTTTCATTCAATCCTTCAAATACCATCATTCACCAGCCTTTTAAAATGTATCGGCGAATTGCCGAATTTTGTTCGCAATATCTGCCAGCGTTTGTCGCAGTTTCGCGTTCTCTCTGATCTGAGGATCATCCATCACGCCGGCCATTTCCTCCGCCGTGCCGCTGATCAGTTTTCGATTATTGCGAAAACGTGTGACTAAGCCCAATTTTTCTTCATAGGCCTTCAGCTGCCGACGCCCGCGTCGAAGCGCATCGGATGCCCCTTGACGCGTCATCTGTGTCAGTTCCGCAATTTCAGAGACGGAGCAGTCCTCGTTGTAGTAATAGCTCAGCACCAACTTCAATCGTTCCGATAGAAGCTCACCATAAAAATCGAAGAGAAATTGCTCCTCAATTTTCTCCCGGACCTTTTCATTTCTATTCTGCATCTCTATCTTGACTCCGATAACTTTTATATTTTACAGATCCGCCGTCTTTTTGTCAAGCTTTTTTCTTGACAATTTGTCTTTGCGCTTTCTTGAGGCGTGTGCAGCCGTTCACGCGTTTGAATCACTGGTATCGTAAAGCAATTTCACAAATTCGCGGGCATCAAAGGGCACCAAATCATCCGCACCTTCACCGAGACCCACATATTCAACGGGGATTTTCAATTCATTAATCATCGGAATCACCACACCGCCTTTCGCCGTGCCATCCATTTTCGTCATCACAATACCACTTAGATGCACGGCTTCATTAAAGGTGCGTGCTTGGGCCAAAGCATTTTGCCCGGTCGTCGCGTCAACCACCAGCAAATTGTGCACATCAAAGCCTTGGCCCTCCCGATCGATGATTCGACTGAGCTTTTCAAGTTCATTCATCAGATTCACTTTGTTGTGCAGACGTCCGGCCGTGTCGCAGATCAACACATCTGCATGTCGGGAGCGTGCCGCATGCAGTGCATCGTAGACAACCGATGCCGGATCCGCTCCCGATGCACTGGCAATGATATCCACGCCGATGCGCTCTGCCCAAGCTTTCAGCTGTTCCGCCGCGGCTGCCCGGAAGGTATCTGCCGCCGCCAACATGACCGTCTTGCCGTCATTCTTATAACGCTGAGCTAATTTGGCAATCGTGGTGGTTTTTCCAACGCCATTGACCCCGACCACCAATATCACAGCCGGCATCTGCATCGGAGTCGCCGTCACCGTAACCATCTCCGTCATAATGGATTCAAGCAGCCCTAAAACTTCCTCGCTTTTTTTAATCCCCTTTTGTTTAATCTCTTTTTGCAGCTGGTCGATAATTGCTTCTGACGTTTCAATGCTTATATCCGACAGAATCAAACTTTCTTCCAGCTCATCAAAAAAGTCTTCATCCAGGTTTTTGTAGTACAGGGCACGGTTAATCTTCTCAGAAAAATTCTTTCTGGTGCCTGCCAGTTTATCTTTCATCCGCTGATACAAAGATGCCATTTCTTACCTCTTTCTTTTTTAAGCCTTCCATTTAAGAATGCCTCTTAGGCTCCGTATAATCTGAAATATGAATGGACAATAATTTGGAGACTCCCGATTTGGCCATCGATACCCCGTAAATCGTATCGCACACCTTGAGGGTATTCTTTCGGTGCGTGATCAAAATAAACTGGGTTTTACTCGCGACGGTCTCCAAATAGCGCGTGAAACGATCGATATTGTGATCGTCCAGCGCAGCGTCAATTTCATCAATCACGCAAAACGGCGACGGATTCAAGGTTAAAAAAGCGAAAAGCAGAGCGATGGCCGTCATGGATTTTTCCCCGCCGGACAATAACGAGAGCTGTTTCAAATGTTTTCCCGGCGGTCTCGCCATCAGCTCGATGCCGCTTTCCAAAATATGGTCGGGATCCTCATAGCGCAGAGAAGCCTGACCGCCTTCAAACAAAATTTTAAAAATCTCTCCAAAGGATTGCTGCAATTTCTCGAACCCTTCGGCAAATTGTGCGGTCATCGCTTCGGATAACGCCTGAATAATGGTCTCTACTTCCTGCTTACTGCTTTCCAAATCTCTGTATTGTCCGCGGACAAATTGGTAGCGCGTGTTCAATGCTGAAAAACTTTCGATTGCACCAACATTCACATTGCCGAGGGCCTCTATCTGCTGACTCAGTTCTCGCTGGCGTTTTTCACTCACATCCACTTCCGACAAATCGTGATCTGCCAGCCAGTCTGAAACCATTAACGGATTAAAATCGTAGCGGGTCTTGATTTTTTCCTCAAGCCCTTCCTTTATCGCCAAAATTCGGTTTTGAGCAATCTCCAGTTTATTTTTCGCTTCGTTTTGAACAACCAAATCGTGGTTGAAGCTTCTGATTTGCCCGTCCATCGTCTCAATCTCCATGGCTATGGCCTTTTGATTTTCATTTTGGATTTGCCGCTTCGCTGCAATACGCTGATGCTTTTCTTCAATCTCAGCAATCTGTGCCTGGGCCTGCGCCAAATCTTTTTGAGCTGCTGCCAGAACCGCCGATCCCCTTTCTCGTTCGATCTGCATGCGTTTTTGCTCACCGGCCAGACTTTCAAGCTGTGTTTTCCGTTCGGCTAACAGGCGATCATTTTGTCGGCAGATTTCTTCTGATCGTGCTTTTTGAATCTCCAGCGTTGATAACGCTTCGCGCAGCTTGAAACGCTGTCGTTCCAAATCCGCTTTTTCCGCGGTTAAGGCTTCCTCGCCATTTTCCCGATCCGCCAGAGAAGCCATCCTTTGTTCGAGCGTTTTTTGGGTTTGCTTCCGGTTTTCGTTTTCTGCCTGCAAATCGTGATCCGTAATTTGGGCCGCTTCAAGGTTATCCCGCAAATCCTTCAAATGCTGTTCCAAAGCTTTTTGGCGTTGTTCCTGCTGCCAGTTCTCCTGCTCCCAATGCGTTTGTTTCTCTTTTAACGTCGCCCGTTTCCCTTTCAGCTCATCCACTTTAATCTTTTGTTCGGCCAATCGCCGCTTGAGGGCCGCACCTTCGGTTTTCAGCATTTTAAGTTCCGCTTGTAATCTTGCGAGCTCCGCTTTATGCGCGAGCGGAGAATTTTTCTGCTTTTTCGATGTCCCACCGACAATCGCCCCTCCCGGATAAAAAACTTCTCCGGAAAGGGTCACGATCGTCAATTGCCGGAAGCGTTTTCGAATCGGTTTGGCCGCATCAAAACCACGAACGACCACAACCCGCCCCAAAAGGCTGTCGATCGCCGGTCGCACGGCCGCGCCGCAGGATACCAATTCAGAGGCAATCCCGTATACGCCACTTTGTTCCAGAATTTCAGCCCGTTCGCGGCTGTTCAAAGAGCGAAAATGCAGATTGTTCAACGGCAAAAACGTTTCGCGCCCCGCGCGATGTTTTTTAAGCAATTCAATGCAGGCATTCGCTGTTTCTACTTTTGCCACCACGATGTTCTGACTCCGACCGCCCAAAACCGTATCGATGGCCTGGGTTAAAGTTTCCGGCACGTCTATCAGTTCTCCGATCGGCCCGTAAACCGCTTTGCGAACGACATCCGGCAGAACATCCTGCTTCATAATGAGCCGAATCCCGGGATAATAATTTTGATACCGATCCTGTGCGTTTTTTAAATACGTCCATTTGGAACTGGCAACCTGAAAATTATTTTTCTGCAGCCGATATCGATTAAGCAAATCTTCATACGTTTGATTTTCTGCTTCCCATTGTTTTTGAAGCGTTTGATTTTCTGCATTCAGTTGCTCCGTTTGCACCTGCCGGGCTTCAAGCGTCGCCTGCATCGCCTCGATTTGCTGCCCGCGATCGTGAATATCGGCGCGGATGGTTTGTAAATTTTGCCGGGCAATCGTCATCCGCGTTTCGAGAGATGCCTGCTCCGCCATCAATTGTGATTGCTGCTTTGCCAAAGCGGAGCGACGATCGCTCAACGCTTGTTCAGCCTGCATCCGGTGATCCATTTTCTCCTGAATGGTCTGCAGAGAAAGCGCCAATGCCCGATCTTTCTCCTGATGGCGGCCCATTTTTTTGGTAAGATCCTTTAGTTTTTGTTGCTCCGCGGCAACTGCCTCCTGGGCAGTGGCAAGTGCATTTTGGGCTGACCGCCGTTGTTCATCCTGAAGTTTTTCCCGCTCACAAAGTTTATCCATGTCATTCTGGCCGTGTCGAATCTTCTCTGCCAACACAACCTTATTTTCTTTAACGGCGGTCAAGGCCTGACGTGTCGACTCCGCCTGAGCCTCTAAATCCTCCTGCTCCGCCAATTGGTCCCGATTTTGAACGCGCAGTCGCTGATAACGGGCATCTGCATCGTGGAGTGCGATTTCCGTTTGTTTGATCTGTGCATTCGCGTCTGCAATGTGGGCTTCGCTTTGCGCCAATCGATCGCTTAGGTCCCGCCAACGCTCATCAAAACGAAATAAATCCACAGCTTTAAGCTCTTCCCGCAGCTCCAAATATTGTTTGGCTTTTGCCGATTGTTTTTCTAAAGGTTTGCGCTGGCGATTGAGTTCCTCAAGGATATCCAACACCCGATCCATATTTTCCTGGGCTGTCGTCAGTTGTCGTTCGGCCTCTTGTTTGCGCATTTTGTAATTGACAATGCCCACCGCCTCCTCCACGATTTCACGGAGTGTCTGAGGCGAACTGTTAACAATATTTTCGATGCTGCCCTGGCTGACAACCGAATACCCATTGCGACCAAGACCCGTATCGGCAAAGATCGTCTGGATATCCTTCAGACGAACTTGCCTGCCATTAATTTTATAAACGGACTCTCCGGAACGAAAGATCCTTCTCGTCACGCTGACCTCATCCGGTTGATCTGCCAGATAGCCCAAACCGTTATCCAAAGTTAAAACGACCTCTGCATAATTCATCGGCTTGTGGTAATCGGTTCCGGAAAAAATCACATCCTCCATGCGTTTTCCGCGGAGAGACTTGCTCCGCTGCTCTCCCAGAACCCAGCGTATCGCATCAATAATATTGCTCTTGCCGCTGCCGTTTGGTCCGACAATCGCAGCGATCATTTGATCAAAAGATAATTCAATCGTGTCCGCAAAAGATTTAAATCCTGTGATTCGCAGTGATTTTAAATGCATGCGTTACTCCGATGGGCTTTTTTCATGCTTCAAACGCGCGTGCAGGCTTTTCTTGGCCGCCTGCTGCTCCGCTTCTTTTTTTGTCTTTCCCCGACCGTTGCTGCTCATCTGCCCATTGATCATCAAGGTAACAAAAAAAGTTTTATCGTGTTCCGGACCGTCTGCCTTATCAAGAACGTATTCAATAACATGATCATTTTGCTTTTGAATCAGCTCTTGTAGCGCTGTTTTATAGTCGTTGGTCAGACGGCCGGCAATCGCCATCTCTATATTGTCAGACAAAAGTTCAACAGTTTTCTTTTGCGACGTCGAATAATCCGAATCCAAAAAAATAGCTCCCAGCATGGCCTCAAACGCATTTTCCAGAATCGACTGCCGACTTCTCCCCCCGGATATCACTTCACCCTTTCCCAGGTGAAGGTAATTTCCCAAGTGCAATCGCCGTGCTGCCTGCGACAACGATTCGGAACAAACAATACTAGCCCGCAATTTGGTCATTTTGCCTTCATCAAAATCAAAATGCTTAAACAAATAATCTGAAATCGATAACTCTAAAACAGCATCGCCTAAATATTCCAGGCGCTCGTTATTCTTCTCACTATTGCCATGCGAACTATGGGTCAATGCTTCGTGCAGGTATGTCTGATTTTTAAAGATATATCCTATGCTTTGCTGCAGTTTCAATGCTTCCATACGCGATCCTCCGTTGTTAAAATTTCACCATATCAAGAAAAGCCCCCTGATTCAGGGAGCTCATCATCACTTAAATAAAGATTATTTGTCGAGGACCTTCAGGATGTCGCCGACGGTCTTCACATTTTCCAATTCATCATCCGGAACTTTAACGCCAAATTCGTCTTCGAAAGCCATGACCAGCTCAACGATATCCAAAGAATCAGCTTCCAGATCTTCTACCAGGTTGCTTTCTTCCGTAATTTCGTCTTCGGAAACACCCAATTGTTCAGCAATAATGCTCTTAACAGATTCAAATTTGTCACTCATCTTCATTTTCTCCTGTATTTTTTTTAACATGATTCTCTTCAGACAAAGCCGCTGTGATTTTTTCAAGCACTTGGCTATCGGCATAAAGCGCCGCCTGACGGATGGCATTTTTCATCGCATAAGCATCTGAAGAGCCATGAGCTTTAATCAAACCACCGCGGATCCCCAAGAAGGGCGCGCCGCCAACCTCATCTGCCGAAAATTGTTTTTTAAACGATCGTAAATTACCGCGAATAAGGGCCCCGCCAATCTTCCCCTTGGTAGATCGGGTGATGGCATCTTTCAGTCCGTGCAACAGATAACTGGATACGCCTTCTAAAAATTTCAGGATAATATTCCCTGTAAAACCATCCGTAACCAAGACATCCGATTCTGTTGTCAGAATATCTCTCGCTTCAACATTTCCGATAAAGTTTAAACTGCTCTGACTTAGCAATGCGTATGCTTCCTTTGCCATTGTACTGCCTTTTTCGGCCTCCGAGCCAATATTGATCAAACCAACTTTAGGATTCTCAATATGCATCACATTCTTACAATACACGGCCCCTAACAAGGCAAACTGCAAAAGATATTCCGCTTTACAGTCCGCGTTAGCACCGGAATCCAACAACAACGTCACGTGATCTCCCTTGGGTATCGGCGTTGCAAGCGCCGGCCTTTTAATGCCTTTAATGCGTCCCAGTTTAAATAAGCCGCCTGCGAGCAAAGCGCCGGTCGATCCGGCAGAAACTAACACAGCGTCATCTTGCGCTTTCATCGCCTCAAGGGCAACCACTAAAGACGAATTATCTTTTTGGCGAACTGCGCGAACCGGTTCTTCATCAAAACCGATCACCTCATCCGCCTCCAAAATCTGAATAGCGTCCTTCGGGTAAGACAATGATGTCAGCACGTTTTGAATAGCAGGACCTTTCCCGACCAAAGTCAGTAACAAGCCCCATTCATCATTCACGGCATCAACAGCCCCTTTGACAATTTCTTCCGGTGCATTGTCACCACCCATCGCGTCTACATAAATATGCATATGACTCTCAGAATATCCCTTAAAACAAGAAAACAGAGTCTTGAACTCTGTCTTAATCTTCCGCTAATACTTCGGTATCTTTATAGGTTCCACAGCTTTTGCAAACACGATGCGGTAATTTGGTTTCGCCGCATTTCGGGCAAACACTCATACCTGGCACACTCAATTTATAGTGTGTTCTCCTCTTGTCACGTCTTGCTTTGGATGATCTATGCTTCGGTACTGCCATCTTTTACACCTCCCAACAATCTGTTTAATTGCAACAGTTATTTGCTTTTCTGATCATCAAGAAGTGCCTTTAATTTGGCCATCCTCGGATCAATTCCATCATCTTCCTCTGATTCATTTCCACAACTACAAGAGCCTTGATTCAGATCAATTCCGCAATGCGGACACAGTCCCTTGCAGTCGGGCTTGCAGAGAACACGATAAGGTTCATTGATAAAAAGACATTCTTCCACGCAGGGAATCAAATCGAATTCACCAATTTCCGGATCTAATGTAAAGGTATCTTGATAAGTTTCTCGGCAATGATAAACCGTTGGTTTCAAACATCTCGCACAGGGAAATACTAGATCACCGCTTACATTGAGTTCCACTTGAACTTTTCGACGACTTAACATCGTTACCGTCCCTGTAATGTGAAGACCTCCTTCGCTGATCTTGCCGTTCAGTTCTTGATTCGCATCAACAATATCTGCCGATGCGACTTCAAAATCCAGGGAAAATGGCTTGCCGCCGAAAAGCTCTGTCAATCGTATTTTCATAATAAACTCCAAATGGGCAAGTCAAATTATAAATGAGATCTGCCCATTTTGTCAAGAAAAAACCTTGATCATTTTAATAAATGTTCCTGAGTGCGTAAACCCTCAATTCACGATTTTATTTGCTTTGAACCAACTCCACGGTGTCTCGGGCAATCATCAATTCTTCGTTGGTCGGGATCACCATGACGTTTGTAGCGGAATCCGCTGTGGAGATGACCATTTCTTTACCGCGTTTGCTGTTCTTTTCCACATCGAGCTTAATCCCCAAATAAGTCAATCCATCACAGATCGCCAAGCGGGTAGCGCCTGAGTTTTCACCCAGACCGGCGGTAAAGATAATGCCGTCGACACCGTCCATTGCCGCCACATAAGCGCCAATGGTTGTGCGCACACGATAATGGAAAACATCCAGGGCCAACTGAGCTCTTTGATTGCCCGCATCTGCCGCTTGTTCAACATCTCGGAAATCAGAAGAAATGCCGGAAATCCCTAAAATACCGGATTCTTTGTTCATGATGTGATCCAGTTCTTCCGTCGTATAGCCATGCTGACGCAGGAAAATCATGATTTCGGGGTCAATATCACCGCAGCGCGTTCCCATGGCCAGCCCTGCCAACGGGGTCAGGCCCATGGAGGTATCAATGGATTTACCGTAGCGAATAGCCGCGATAGAAGCCCCATTCCCCAGATGACAGGAGATCAATTTTAACTGACTGAGGTCCTGATTCAAAAGTTCTGCTGCTCTAAGCGAGACATAACGGTGAGAAGTTCCGTGGAAACCGTATTTACGAATGCGATATTTTTCATAAAGCTCATAAGGCAACGGATAGATATAAGCTTCCATCGGCATGGTCTGATGGAAGGCGGTATCAAAAACCCCGACCATCGGCACGTTGGGCAACACTTCCTGGCAGGCGCGGATCCCGATCAGGTTGGCCGGATTGTGCAGCGGCGCCAAAACAGAACATTCTTCCATTTTTTCAATCACTTCATCGTTAATCACAACGGAAGAAGCGAATGATTCTGCCCCGTGAACTGTTCTGTGCCCCACCGCATCAATTTCGTTGAGACTCTTAATGACACCGTATTGTTCGTCCACCAAGGCTCTCATAATGATGTCAAGCGCTTCTTTGTGGGTTTCCATCGGACGTTCAAATTTCACTTTGTCCTTGCCGACCGGTTCATGGGTCACAACAGAACCTTCAATGCCGATTCTTTCTGCCAAACCTTTGGCAAGAAGTCTTTCTGTGTCCATGTCCAACAGCTGATATTTCAGCGACGAACTGCCGGCGTTAATAACGAGTACTTTCATTCCTGATGTTTCTCCTTTTCTATTTCTCCAAGCATCTTGCTCGGAATGACGATACTTCGCTTAATATTGTATCACAATACGTGATATCTTATCACTTCTAATTATTTAGTTCGTTTATTTTTTTGCGCGAAAAAGTGATTTTTTTAGTCAAATATACCGGCTCTCAGATTTTAATGATAAAATGATTAAAATCGCTATTGATGGACAGCCTGTGTATTGTCACAAATGGAGGAAAGAGCAGTTGATGAAAACACTGGGAATCGTCGCCGAATACAATCCGTTTCACAACGGGCATCGCTACCATCTGCACGCGGCGCAAAAACGCACCCAAGCAGACGCGGTCATGGTTTTAATGAGCGGCGCTTTTGTGCAGCGCGGAATGCCGGCCTGCGCAGACAAATGGCAACGCGCCGAATGGGCGGTGGCCGGCGGTGCAGACCTTGTCTGTGAATTGCCGACCATTTTTGCTTGCGCACGGGCGGAAAGTTTTGCCGCCGGCGCTATCGCCATCCTTAACGCATGCCGCTTGGATACCCTTGCCTTTGGCGTGGAAACCGACGACCTTCCCCTTCTACAATCGCTCGCCCATTATCTCGCTGAAGAGCCGGTGCCCTTTCGGCGCGAGCTTGCCGACCGCCTCGCCGCCGGCATTGGATTTGCTGCGGCCAGAAGCCAGACCATCCAAACGATTTTAGGCAAAGACGCCGCCGCTTTGCTTCGTTCTCCCAATAATATTCTCGCCATCGAGTACCTCAAGGCGATTCGGCAACAGGCCGCCTGCCTCTGCCCCATTGCAGTTCCCCGGCTGGGTTCGGCACATCATAATCAAAATACGGACGGCAACTTACTTTCCGGCTCGGCCATCCGCAATGCGCTGTGTCACGGCGATAGCAAAACCATTGCCGCCGGTATTCCATACGATATTGAGCACCTAACCAAAAGCCATTACCCTCAAATGCGTCCCCGATATCAACGTCTTGTCGTCTCAAAGCTTATCACCGCCGACCTGGAACAATTGCGCAACCTGCCGGAAGTGCGTGAAGGGCTGGAATTTACCCTTCAAAACGCGTTGGCCGCTACGCCAAAATACGACGCGATTATTGACCGGGTCTCTTCGAAGCGCATCCCTAAAAGCCGCGTGCGCCGCATTCTGGCCTATCTTGCCTTAAATATTCCCAGGCCAACACTGATGTCTCTGCAGACGGCATTCGTGCCTTATCTTCGCGTTTTAGCCTTTAATCGGCGCGGGCAACAGCTTCTTGCGCAGCTGCGCAATCAATGCAGCCTGCCGATTTTAACCAATCTCCACAGCAATCAAACACGGCTGTCTCCGACACAGCGCGCCATTTTAGCTCTTGATGTCCGCGCCCAGGATCTATGGAGCATGCTCACCAACCAATCGATTTATCATAAAGATTATCTTCAGAGTCCTAAGCGATACTAAGACAAGTTTAAACGGGCTTACTTTAATAAAAATTCCTGATTCATTTTCCGCGGTTCACAACCGTAATCACTGAACGAAAGAGGACCCCATATGACTATCTCATTTGAAACCCAACAACAAAATTTAGCCGATCTGGCGGTGGTGCTGGGCGTCAATCTTCAGAGAGGACAAACCCTGATCATCAACGCTCCCATCGACTGCGCCGATTTTGCCCATAAGGTTGCCGCTGCGGCTTTTGACCGCGGCGCGGCAGATGTTGCCATTCGCTACAATGACGAACGCTTCTCTCGCATGCGCTATGATCATGCCGATCTTGAAGCCTTAACCACCATCCCCGCTTGGCAAAAGGCACGGATGGACAGTTATATCGACGATCAAGTCGCGGTAATTTCTATCTATGCCGACGATCCCGACGTAATGGCCGGCGTCGATGTTGATCGCGTCAAAGCCGCTTCTAATGCGGCGCAGGCTGCCGCCAAAAAATACCACGAAGCTGTGATGAACGACCGGATCCGCTGGTGCGTGATCTCCGTTCCCACTGCCGGGTGGGCGCGCAAGGTCTTCCCCGATCTTCCCGAAGAGGCTGCCATCGAAAAACTCTGGAACGCCATCTTCGAAACCACTCGCACCAATCTGACCGACCCCGCTACTGCCTGGCATCAGCATAATGCTAGCTTTGAAGAAAAAGTCCGTTTTCTCAACAGCAAACAGTTTGACGCCTTTGTTTATAAAAACGCCTTGGGAACAAACATCACCGTGGGCATGCCCAAAAATCATATCTGGGCCGGCGGCTCGGAAATTGCCGAAGACGGCATTACCTTCTTTCCCAACATCCCTACAGAAGAAATTTTCTCTGCTCCAGACAAAACCCGTGTCAACGGCACCTTGGCCGCTTCTCATCCTCTGGTTTACAACGGCCAGTTGATCAATCATTTTGCCCTCACCTTTAAAGACGGCAAAGTCGTCGACTACCATGCCGAACAAGGGTACGACGCCCTGAAGAGTTTAGTTGAAGCCAATCCCGGTAGCGATATGCTCGGTGAAATTTCTTTCGTGCCCTATGACTCTCCGATTCAAAATTTGGGCATTCTGTTTTACAATACGCTCTTTGACGAAAACGCCAGCTGCCACTTTGCCCTCGGCGCGGCTTATCCCACCTGTATTGAAGGCGGACAGAACATGAGCGAAACGGAACTGGCTGCAGCCGGACTAAACGTCTCCACTACCCATGTCGATTTCATGGTAGGCAGCGAAGACCTGTCCATCGTTGGGCTCGATACCGAAGGCGACGAAACGCCGATTTTTGTGGACGGCAATTGGGCCGATCATCTCTAAATTTTTTCACCTGCGCCTGCACAGGCGGACGCCTTCGGGCATTTTTTTATGCGCTGATGCCATACAAAATCTGCCACTTTGTTTAAATCAAGTACTTTTTTCGCTTTCACAAATTTCAATTTGATTCCCCGCATCTCAGCGCTCAAAAATGTCACCATCCCCCATAGTTTATGCCGAGATGGCAAGAGAGACCGCCGCGAGCGCGCTGAGTTGCTCCTCGAAATGGTGAGAATGAAAGACCGCATGCAGCAGCACCAGTCCAATGAATTGTCCGGCGGACAGCAGCAACGCGTGGCCATCGCCCGGGCGATGGCCAACGACCCGGATCTCATTCTCGTCGACAAGCCCCCCGGCGCTCTGGACAGCAAAACCGGCGAGCGCGTCATGTCATGCGTTTATTTCAAAATTTAAATCAGGAACAGCGCAAACCATTGTACTCATTACCCACACAAAAAAGCAGACCGAAGTCTGCCTATTGCCAAATGGTCGGAGTGAGAGGATTTGAACCTCCGGCCTCTGCGTCCCGAACGCAGCGCTCTACCAAACTGAGCCACACCCCGACAATAAAATATTCAATTAAATGGTCGGAGTGAGAGGATTTGAACCTCCGGCCTCTGCGTCCCGAACGCAGCGCTCTACCAAACTGAGCCACACCCCGACACTCTTACGATTTGCAAATCGACGGTGTTTATTATAAAATAAGGCAGATTTAAAATCAAGTCTTTTTTGAGAGGTTTTTTATGAAAATGATTCATTTTTCTTCAAAAAATTTTGAAGATATTTGTGAAATAACCGAGGAAGTTCACCATTATATTAAAGCTGAACATATTAAAAATGGGGAAATTCTGCTGCAAACACCGGAAAACACAGTTGGCCTGACCTTCGCTGACCCAAAAAATCCTTCCATCGAAAAGGATTATTTAAAAGCCCTGGATCATGTTGTTCCCCGCTTCAATGGCATGCAATACACCGGTCCGGCAACATCCGGCATCAAGGCGGCACTGGTCGGTCAATCTCTGCGCGTCTCTGTGCACGAAGGCAGCTTGATTCTTGGTCTTCATCAAGGTATTTTTGCCGCTGATTTTGGCGGGCCGAAAGAAGATCGCATGATTTTTATTTCTCATATGGGAACAACGTTTGCTGACGGCGAAACCGCTCAGGGTTCCGAATTGCTCAGACAGTTTAATCAAAAAATGATTGATGAAGAAAGGTCCGCTGCTGAAGAAGAAAAACGAATCATCGAAGAAATGCGTCGTGAATACCGTGAATCTCACACGGAATATTTTAAAGAGAACGGTGAATCCATTTTGAAAGACCATATGAAACCCAAAAATCGAAAAAAATAAATCATCTGAAGAGCCTGCCGGCAATATTAACTTATTTTAATGCTTTTAATGTAAAATAAGGATGTTGGATGTTGGCCTTTAACGGTCTTTAACTGTTTAAAATTAAGGAGCTATTATGTCAAATCATAAAAAAAATAAACACAAGAAAAAAAACAATCATTATGATCCCGCCCAGCGTGAAACTCATCAAACTGTTAAACCTTGGCATCGAATTGGTGCGATGGTGTTAGTCATCGCGCTAATTGTTGGTATTATCGCCATGTATGGTCTTTCCTATACTGGCTGATTATCTAAATATTTCTTATTTCTGATTTTTAGATTTTTATCCGAGGCAATTCATGAAACCTTTAAACATGACAGAAAGGGGAACTCTCTCCCACGATGCCAGCATTTTATTGGCAGCAACAACCGAAGGCAAACGAAATCAGGCTTTAAAAGCTATCGCTTCTGCGCTTAAGGCACAGCAAAACTTTATTATTGAGGCTAATCAAAATGATTTAGAAATGGCAAAAGCCAACAAACTTGATACGCCACTTCTAAAAAGACTGCGCTTTGATACTGACAAAATCGAAGATGTGATCACCGGTATTGAAAGCCTCATTCATTTGCCTGACCCTATCAGTCTCACACAAATGGCAACAGAATTAGACAAAGGACTTGAACTGTACCGCGTCACTTGTCCCATTGGTGTCATCGGCGTGATTTTTGAATCACGTCCTGATGCTTTTGTTCAAATTGCAACGCTCTGTCTCAAATCTGGCAATGCCGTTTTATTAAAAGGCGGGCACGAATCCTGTTGCACCAACCGCGCTCTTTTCAAAGTTATTCAAGAAGCTACACAACGAATTGACTTACCGAAAAATTGGATTCAAAATCTGGAAACTCGGGAAGATGTGAATGATATGTTGGCTCAAAGCGAAACGATTGATTTAATTGTCCCCCGGGGCTCTAACGCCTTTGTCAAATACATCATGGATCACACGACAATTCCTGTCATGGGGCACGCCGACGGATTATGCCATGTTTATATCGATCAAGATGCTGATCTGAAAAAAGCTGTCACCCTTGCTGTCGATTCCAAGGCTCAATGCATTTCCGTCTGTAATGCTGCCGAAACTTTGCTGGTACACCAGGCGATAGCCGCTGATTTTCTGCCAGCTTTAAAATCGGCGATGGATCAGGCTCATGTGACTTTGCGCGGCGATGCCAAAGTTCAAAACTACATCCCTGTGCATCCGGCAACCGAGGCTGACTGGGAAACAGAATACTTGGATTATACACTTTCTGTGAAAGTCGTCGATTCTCTCGATGAAGCCATTCGCCATATCAATCGTTATGGCAGCGGCCATACGGACGCTATTGTGACAGAAAATGGCGATGCCGCCAAGCGCTTTACAACATTAGTTGATTCTGCCGGTGTTTATGTTAATGCCTCCACGCGATTTGCCGATGGGTACCGTTACGGCTTTGGCGCAGAAGTCGGTATCTCAACTGGCAAATTACACGCCAGAGGGCCCGTAGGCCTAGAAGGCTTAGTCAGCTATAAGTATAAATTAATCGGTCATGGTCAGATCGTTGCCGATTATGCCAATGGGCAAGCACAATTTACGCATCGGTCACTTCAAAAGAAATGTCCGCTGTAAAAGGCATTCATTTATTTAATTCGATTTGATATAATAATTGAAAATCATTGATGAATGTACCGCGATCAATTAATTATCTCGTCTATCAAGGAGATCCCATGGGCCAAGAAAACCTTAATACCAAAATTATTATGGACAGCTGCACAGAATTGGATTTGTCAGCGCTTGATTCATCCATTGCTTACGAACGTATTCCCTTTAAAATCATTATTGATGATCAAGAGATCATTGACCGCAATCTCAATCAGGTGGAATTGATTGATAAAATGCAGCTGAGCAGAAATAAAATCGGAACGGCCTGTCCTTCTCCTCAAGATTTTTTTGATGCATTTGATCCCAATGCCATGAATTACATTGTGACCATTTCAAAACACCTCAGCGGCTGTTACAATGCGGCAAGCATAGCTCAACAGATGGCCGCAGACGCGGGATTTGGCGATCGTATTTATGTTTTTGACTCTCTCTCCGCGGTAACCGGCGAAGATCTCACCGTGCTTAAAATCATCGAATTAGTCCAACGCAATCTTTCGGCTGTCGATTTAATTCCCATTGTCCGAGATTACATTGCCCACATGTCCACCTTCTTTGTGCTCAACTCGCTCGACAATTTGGTGAAAAATGGCCGAATCAGGCATTCCGTTGCGCTTGTGGGAAAAGTTTTAAAGATCATCCCCATTATGATGGGCGTTTCCGGCGAGATTGAGCTCAAAGAAAAATGCCGCGGACATAAAAAAACACTGATCCGACTGGCACAAATCATCACTGAAGAGGTCGTCAACGCGCCTATGCGCATCCTCGCCATTTCTCACGTTAACGCGCCGGAAAAGGCGTTAAAACTCAAAGAAGAGATTATCAAGACTGGCGCTAAATTTGGAGATATTATTATTCTCGAAGCCGGCGGTCTCAGCACAGTTTACGCCGATAACGGCGGCATTGTTATTTCTTTTTAAAATTTACCAATAAAAAAGAGAATGAGAAAACGCATTCTCTTTTTTATTGATGACGAATTTACAATCTAAGTGCAACGATTGCTGAAACTAAAAAATGACACATGGACTTCTGTTACAATGGTGTTTGCGAAGACAACCATAAGAACAGGAGAAATCCAATGTGTCATTATAACCATCTTACACTAGTTGAACGAGAAAAGATAATGTATTTTTGTGCTCAGAACTATTCCATTTCAGAAATTGCTACCTTGCTTCAGCGCAGTAAGTCAACCATCTCCAAAGAACTTAAGAGAAATACTTCTCATGAGGTTTACCAGCCTGCAACTGCACAACGTAAATACCAACGGCGTCGATTAGCTTGTCATTCTCATAAGCGTCTTGATAATCCAGAACTGTGTCGGTACGTAGGAGATAAGTTTCTGGAACAGCAATGGTCTCCTGAAGAAATCGCTGGGCGCCTTGCTCTTGAGCACCATACCACCATCTACCGCGAAATCTATGCGGGTTGCTTCGACGCACCAAATAAATCACATGGTAACAGAGGTGCTATTCGCAAACTTCGTCATCGCGGTAAAATCAGACGTGGTAAAAATCATGTTGAGAAATGCGGTAAAATTCGAATCTCGAATATATCACCGAACGACCTGCAGGAGCTCAAAATAGATCTCGCATAGGCCATGGGGAAAGCGATACTGTTGCTGGAAAAAAGGTCGGGCATGCCTTGTAACTTTAGTTGATCGTAAGACCAGATTCCTTGTCGGCGGTAAAGCTGGTGCCAAGAGTGCATCTGAGGTTAACGATGTCATGATCCGTTCACTACAAGGTCATCCGATCAAGTCTATTATGACTGATCGAGGGAAAGCGTTTGCAAGACATAAGGAAGTGACCGCTGCATTAGAGGGCGTTAAATTCTATTTTCCTCAGCCCCACCATTCGTGGGAACGAGGGATAAATGAAAACACCAATGGACTACTCCGTGAATACTTCCCAAAAGGAAGTGACATCACAGATATCCCTGATGAGTATATACAGGAGATGTTTGACAAACTGAATCACAGGCCACGCAAATGTCTTGGATATAAGACTCCATACGAAGTCTATTATTCAGAAACGTTGCACTTGGCTTGACAATTCGCCATCTTAAATTACAGTTCAAGTTCTGGATATCGAGATACAAACTGATTTATTACGGCTTTTATCTTAGCGCACCCGCCTATTTCTTCGGACTCAATATTGATTGGCATCTTAGGTTCATGAAGTGAAAGGCGCATGAGACACCAGCCATTGCCTGCTTTTGCCCCACAATTAACGCGAACCCCTTCTTCATTGGGCAACTCAAGCGACCACCCCGATTGTTCCGCCGCAAATTTTTCAAATGCCTTGAGGATGGCCTCCCCTCTTTTTCTGAAATTATCAGCGTTAATGCGATAGCGCAGTTCTTCAGATTCTGACGGTTGTTCCAAATCTTCCAGAAAACACGAAAGGGGTTTTCCTTTCTTTTTCAGTTGAGTCAATTCAATCAATGCCATTGTGGCCAGATAAGCACCGTCATCCAGAAAATAATTCTCTTTAATGGCCCCGTGACCGCTGGTTTCCATCGCCAGGTGGCATTCTTCACCTGCTTTGTTCAGGCGGATCGCCTCGTTAATAACATTGCGATAGCCCCGTTTAAAACGGCGATGTTTGCCCCCGTGCGCCTTGATATAATCTGCAAGGCCGGTGGATGTCACGGAGTCCGTCACGATGGTTGTTCCTGGATATTTATCTAATAGCATTTTTGCAATAAACGCAATAAAGGCGTTGCGATTGATCGGATCGCCATTTTCATCAATGATGGCCGATCGATCGACATCGGTATCAAAGATAATTCCCATATCCGCATGACTTTTTTTAACCATTTGGATTGCCGAAGCCATCGCATCCGGATCTTCCGGGTTCGGAATGTGGTTGGGGAAGTGACCGTCGGGATTTAAAAACTGTGATCCCTTGGTGTCCGCTCCCAAAGGTTCCAGCACATCCCTGACAAAAAAGCCTCCGGCACCGTTCCCCGCATCCACGACAATATGAAGCCCGTCCAACGGTTTAATCTTACCGGTTTCACTGCGCACCGTTCCAACAATATTGGCGGCATAGACCGACATGAAATTTGAATCGGTTCGTTGTCCATTGTTGAAGGATGTTTCAGTCTCTTCTGCTTCCTTAAGCACCGCCGCCAGTTCGTCCTTTTCGATACTGCCTCTTCGCGTGAAAAATTTTATACCGTTGCGATTGGCCGGCATATGGCTGGCGGTAATCATCACCGCGCCGTCACATTGCAAATACGGATCTACCGTGGTCATAAACATGGCCGGTGTTGTGGCCAACCCGCAATCATACACATGCGAACCCGTGCAGACACCCGCAACACAGGCTGCCTGGGCCAGCAATTCACCGGAGACGCGGCTATCCCGGCCAACGGCAATTTTAAGTTTATCTTTTCCCAATTGACGCTTTAACCTTTCGATAAAAGCATAAACAATTTTCATGGTTTTATTATCGTCTAAATTAATGTCTTCACCGGAAACGCCCTTTGCGGCAATCCCCCGGACGTCTGTTCCGTTTTGGAGCTCAACAATCCCTCTTAAAATCATTTCTTAAACTCCCTTTAATCCACAATCGGTTGGCCGTCAACGTCCAGGCGATTATCAGTCAGGGTCGCACACATCACCGCCTTAATGGCGTGCATTCGATTTTCCGCCTCATCAAATACCTTGGAATAAGGGGCACGGAAAACCGCGTCACTCACTTCCATTTCGCCCAGGCCGTATTCTCTGAACACTGAAGCCGAAACGGCCGTATTTGAATCGTGAAAAGCGGGCAAACAATGCAAAAAAATCACATCCGGATTTTCGGTCACCGCAACCATCGCTTCGTTGACCTGATAATCTTTCAGCAGGGCAATGCGTTCTGCCATTTGATTTTCTTCACCCATGGATACCCAAACGTCGGTATAAAGCACATCCGCACCTTTCACGCCGGTAGCCATATCCTCTGTTAATGTGATGAATCCTCCCATCTTCGCCGCAACGCCGCGCATCGCTTCCAACAGATTTTCATCCGGGAACAAAGATTTCGGCGCCAATGCTACAAAGTGCATGCCTAATTTCGCACAGCCGATCATCAACGAATTGCCCATATTATTCCGGGCATCGCCCACAAACACCAATTTTCGGCCAGCCAAGCTCCCAAAATTTTCACGAATCGTCAACATGTCCGCAAGAATTTGTGTCGGGTGATAAAGATCTGTCAAGCCATTCCATACCGGCACCCCGGAATATTTTGCCAGATCCTCCACCGTTTTCTGTTTAAATCCGCGGAACTCAATGCCGTCGTAAAAACGGCCCAACACCCTGGCGGTATCCTCGATGGATTCTTTCTTCCCCATTTGCGAGTTGGTCAAAAAAGTGACATTGGCACCTTCGTCATAGGCTGCGACTTCAAAAGAGCATCGCGTGCGCGTCGACGTTTTTTCAAAAAGTAAAACGATATTTTTGCCTGACAACAAATTTCCCCGCCGTCCGGCTTTTTTTTTCGCTTTAAGGGCCTGGGCATAATCAATCATGTATGTGATTTCTTCCGGTGAAAAATCACGAAGCGTTAAAAAACTTTTACCTTTTAATTGCATGGTGTTTCCCTTTCCATTCAAATGGTCATTTTAATATTCTACCCGAAACGTATATGAAGTTCAATGCTTTTGCTCGCTAAATTGCAACGCGGTCATTCGATTCATTTTCCCTAAATTTATTATTATCCCATTCATCAATTTGTCAATGCAGTTTTGCAATAAAAAAGCCGTTTATGATATACGCTCCGAGTTGCCTGAGGGTACGTATTCACAAACAGCTTTTTTATTATACTTTTATTATTCTTCGATCAAAGTGACCTTGGTCATCTGCTGATTCTCAAGTGGTTTGTCCATCATATCACGTGGTGCCTTAACAATCGCGTCAACCACATCCATGCCCTCTGTCACTTGCCCAAAGGCAGCGTAATCGCCATCCAGGTGCGGGGCCTTCTCGACCATAATAAAAAATTGAGAACCGGCAGAATCAGGCATCATGCTTCTGGCCATGGAAAGAACGCCGCGATCGTGCTTCAGATCGTTCTCCACCCCATTGGAAGCAAATTCTCCCTTGATGCTATAGCCCGGGCCGCCCATCCCACTGCCTTCCGGATCTCCGCCCTGAATCATAAAGCCCGGGATAACGCGGTGAAAAATCAATCCATCGTAAAAGCCATCTTTTATGAGTTTGACAAAATTTTCGACCGTAATCGGCGCCTTCTCCGGATAAAGTTCCGCTTTTACAATACCGCCATTGGCCATTTCAATTTGAATTTTAGGATTTGTTACTGTCATCGGTCTAACCTTTTCTTGATTTTTTAATTCTGATCATTAGAAATCTTATTGGTAAATAGTTACTTCCAGTTTTTGGGGATTAAAACCATTCGGAAATTTGGCCTTCAAACGTCTGCGAATTAATTCTTCCAATTCATCGTCAAAAAGATCCACAATCTCTTCCGTGGATTGGTCCACCAAATGCACATGAAAATCTGTTTCTGCATCATATCGCATCACATCATTTGATCCATGAACCCGAGAAATTAACCCTTTTTTCTCAAAGCTGTCAAGCGTATTGTAGACAGTCCCCATCGACAGATTAAATCCCTCATGATTGGCCATCTGCATTAATGCCTCTGCCGTCGGATGACTTTTCGTGTCTCGTAATAATTTTAATAACTCGATCCGCTGTGGTGTTGCACGCAACCCACTGCGCCGGATGATATCTATGATGCGTTGTTCCCCGGAATCTCTTTGTTTCATGTCTATTTTAGGCATGCATTACCCTACTTCCTTTTTGAATGATTTCAGATTATAACTATTATTTCTTAAATGCATCTCTAATTTAAAACTATAATTCAACAATTGTCGCTCCGGTTCCGCCTTCGCTGGGATTGCCAAAGCGGAAAGTTCGAACCATATTCGATTTTTTCAGATAATCCTGCACAACCCGTTGCAAAACACCTGTTCCCTTGCCGTGAACAATGGTGAGTTTGGATGCATTGGCAACAACCGCATCCGACAAAAATTTTTCAACCATGTACGTCGCTTCTTCGGCCGTTCGTCCGCGAAGATCTAAACGCGTGTTCATCGCATGGCGGTCAAAATTTTTTGTTTTCTTTGGCATTGCTTTTTTGTCCGATGCCTTTCCATAATGTGTTAAAACCGAAAGTTCTTTCTCCCCAACCTTCATCTTCATGGGCCCCACCTGCACCAAAACCTGATGTGTGCCGGACTTAACCTCAAGAACTTCTCCTTCCTTATGAAAGTTTTCAAGGTATACTGTCATTCCCGGCTTTAACGTTTGAACATCAAGCTGTTGTTTTTGCAGCTTCTGTTTTTTTCTTTTTTTTGCACCCGCGCGCTGATGGACATCGTGCATCTGTTTGCGAAGGGACTCCAATCTTTTATTATCAATCTGCTGATTGGTATGCTCTTGAATTTCACGGATTTCCCGATAAATGGCTTCTGTTTTCTGCTGCGTCTGTGTCACAAGTGCATCGGCTTCAGCTCTGGCCTCATTGAGAATCATTTCCCGTGTTGATTTGAGTGTCGCCATTTGTTCTTCAATCTGCACCGTTTTTTCCCGCGCCTCCAATTCCTTGCGCTCAGCTTCTGCCAATCGCCGTTCCATCTCCAGACGCTTTGACTCAAGCACATCCAAGGTATCTTCAAACCGACTGGCTTCTTCGCCGACATAAGTCTGCGCACGCGCAATGATTTCCGGTTTTAATCCCAGTTTTTGGGCAATTTCAAAAGCGTTTGATTTTCCAGGAATACCAATCAGCAAACGATAGGTAGGTTGGAGGGTCTCTACGTCAAACTCCACCGAGGCGTTGACAATCCCCGAAGTTGTCAAGGCGTATTCTTTCAACTCGCTATAATGCGTTGTTGCAACCGTCATTACGTCTCGAGCGTGCAGCGCCTCCAAAAGCGCGATGGCTAACGCCGCTCCTTCCGTCGGATCGGTTCCCGCTCCCAGCTCGTCAAAAAGCACAAGGTCATCTTTTTGAGCTTCACCGATAAAATTCACCGTATTTTTCATATGCGCTGAAAATGTGGAGAGCGATTGTTCAATGCTCTGTTCATCCCCGATATCCGCAAACACTTCACGAAAGCAACGCGTATAGCTCCCCTCCCGCACCGGCACGAACAGCCCAGACTGAATCATGACGCTGAGCAGTCCGATCGTCTTCAATGTGACCGTTTTTCCACCGGTGTTCGGACCGGTAATCACAATGGTACGGATATCCTTGGACATCACAATGTCAGAGGCAATGGCCTTCTTTGGATCCAACAGCGGATGCCTGGCCCGCAGCAACTGCCACGCATTTTCTTGGTCGTCTTTAAAAGCAACGCGCACACCGCCCGTATTCAAACCATATGCCGCCTTGGCAAAAACAAAATCCAGATGCACGAGCACATCGTAATCTGCGCTTAAAACCATTTTGCATGCCGCGATCTTCTCGGTCAGCACTTTGAGGATACGCGCTATTTCTTTTTCTTCCTCAACCGATAAAATCTTCAATTCGTTGTTGAGCTGAACCACGGCGGCGGGTTCAATAAAAAGAGTAGCGCCCGTTGCCGATTTATCCAACACAATGCCGGGAATCTGATGGCGGCATTCCTGTTTAACCGGCACCGCATAGCGATTATTCCTGACCGTGATAATGCGCTCCTGAAGCACTTTTTCATTGGCCGATGACGAAATGATCCTGTTGAGTTTATCGGTAATCTGAGCGTTTTTGGCCGTCATCTCCTTGCGAATATGATTAAGCGCCTGGGAGGCGCGGTCCGACATTTCCTTTGGCCCGATAATTTTCTTGGAGATTTCAGCTTCCAGATCAGCACAGGGATCCAGTGCATCAAAATCGTTGTACAGTCGGTTTAATGTTCCTTGTTCCGAATCCTCATCAAAATAAGCCTGCATGTCCCGCACCACGCGCAGGGTGCCTGCAATTTCGAGCAATTGACGCATAGAAAGCGTTGATCCGATTTCAGCCCGGTGAACATACTCCGGAATATTGCACAACGCGGCCATGGGCGCGCGGCCGTTTCTTAAAATCATTCCCGTGGCTTCGTCTGTCCAGTCCAGCCAGGTATCAGCCTCTTCCAATCGGGATGACGGCCGCAGTTGACGCACGGCAGCTTTTCCGCCATCTGTTTCGCAAAGTGCTGCCACCCTTTCTAAAATTTGGGGATACTCGAGAACCTTTAGACTTCTGTTGTTCATTGATACTCCTCTTTATTGAACGCCTCGCTTAAAATTACCCGCTGTAAAATGCTGCCCCTCATTCAATTGGTCCAGATTCGCCATTTGACCGCTGCGGTAAATTGCCATCACCTGCGAAATTTCTGCCGCTGTTTCATTCATCACGTGAATACGATAGCGATCAATCCCTTTTAATGGCTTGAGCATTTTTGGCGTTAAAAAAAGCTTGTCCGCGTTATAGATCACTGTTTTCCCTTGTTCGTTCAGCACCAGCGGAAATACCTTTCCCATGCGATCCTTTAAAAAATATAAACCGCGACGCGGACACTGGCTGCATTGCTTTTCATCGCAATCAACCACACAATTATCTGAGAACATGACCGCCTGAAAACCATATACCGAAAGCACCAAAGGCAATGCCGATCTTTTTAACAGCGACTGAATCGCTGGCGCTTCCAATTCATGGGAGATCACGGCCGAAGCGCATCCCCACTCGTCAAGGGCCTTGGTCGTCACGGTGTTCAACACATGCAAAGATGCATCGGCTTCGATCGGCCGTTTTGTCTGCCGAAGAAGATAAAGCGTTTCATAATTGCGAGCCAGATAACCATCCGCCGCCATTGCTTCAATCTCATCCAAATGGGTGGCCAATGAGCGACAGCTTTGTGTGTTCATGATATGCGGAAAAGCGATTCTGACCGCGGCGTTTTCTTTTTTTAGCTGCTGAACCAATCCATGCAAACACGGTATGGATTTGACGTCATTCAATGGCAGAACCCATTCATCCGGGCGGCATTCGCGCAGTTCCGCTATTTGATCAAGTCTTTTCACTTCAAGGGATATCGGGGGATGCCCATCCCAAATTTTTCTTGGGGTTGACCACAATACCAACAAATCAATCATGCGTTTTCCGGGGGCATCCAATTGTTCGATTATTTCACGGCGAACCCGATTAAGGTCTTTCTTCGATAAAAAAAGATCATCCGCCATTTTTATATGTAAATCCGTCAAAAGATAATCCGTTCCGCCCAATTTTTGCAATTGGTCTTGAATCATCCTTTGATCCAGCGGATGCTTTTGGGCCTGTGACGGCGCGATTGCAATGCGCCCTTCAATTTGTCGTTCATCCGCACGCGCCTTGTAGTGAATCGGTTGATCTTTCTTCAGATCCAGATCAATCGACAATGCCAACGGATTAAAATCGATAGGCCTTTCCGCCGTTGACGCAATCGCAGCGAGCATTCGGCTGTCCTTATTGCGATAGACCAGCTCATGTGCTTGCGCTGCTGCATGGCCGAAAACCCTAACACGATTCTCCTGCCCGCAAATGCTTTGAACGTTTTCGACCCGCATGCCGCGATCGGCGGCCTTCCCGAAGGCCAATCCGTCTCCTGCTGCCAGCGTTACCCCCTTTTTTAGCGTCACGATCATTTCACGCCTGCCTACCTTTTCAACTTCGCCAATCAACGCGCCTCTTTTTTTCTGAACGTGAGCATTGATATGATGATGCGGATCAAAAAGCCAGCCGGCGGTAAAATCCCGGCTGAAAATCGCATCCAGATTGATCGGTGCTTGTTTCACATCCTCAGGGGTCTGCGCATAGGCTTTGGTTGTCGCATAAATATACGCTTGGTTTTTTAACCGGCCTTCAATTTTAAGTGCGCTGACGCCGGCATTCGCGATTTCTTTCAGATGCGTTCGGGTATTCAAATCCTTCATCGACAACAAATAACCTTCCCGCACTGGTTTCCCCTGCGCATCCATCAGATGATAATATTGCCGGCAAGGCTGGGCACACAAGCCGCGGTTGCCGCTGCGTCCACCGATCAAGCTGCTCATCAGACACTGTCCTGATCTGGCGAAGCACAAAGCCCCGTGAGCAAAAACCTTGAGCTCCACCCGGCTGTGCTTTTTGATATCATGCACTTCAGCAATGGGCATTTCCCGCGGCAGAACCACCCGCGTGAATCCCATCGTTTCAAAAAACAATACGCCAAAAAGACCACCGATCGACGCTTGTGTGCTGGTTTGTAATCTTATTTGCGGATAATATTGCCGCAAAACCCAAATAAGACCAGGGTCCTGGACGATTAATCCATCGAGTCCGGACGTTTCCAAAAAACAAAGATAGTCGAGCAGTTCATCCCACTCGCTATCTTTTACTAAAATATTTAATGTCAAATAGGCCTTGACGTCATGCTGATGGCACAAGCGCACACAATGGCGAATGGCTTTTTCATCCAGGTTATCAGCCCGCTGTCTGGCGTTAAAAATTTTCCCGCCAAAATAGACAGCGTCAGCGCCGGCATTCATCGCAGCAATAATGCCGGCTTCATTGCCCGCCGGTGCCAAAATTTCCGGCCTATTATTTTTTTGTTTCAATCGTTTGATCACCTTTTTCGTGTGCGTCGCGCAGATGCACGTCCGTTTCTTTGCCTATGCCGGCGCAGCTGTTGACGTCTGAGATGCGCCGTTCGCTTCGCATAAAGATATAAAATCAACCAGATTATCACCCCAACGATCACAAAGGATAAGAGATAATCCACAAAATTGCGCGTTTTTGTATCAGCCCTTGACTTTAAACGAAGTTTTTTAACCAACTGATGATTTTTATAAACCTTGAGCACCCCAACTTGTTGACCGCTTTTAAGATCCTCATTCAAGCGATACACGCCGGCTTTTTTCTTGGTGAAAAGCTGATTATCCAGTTGTAAGCGCGTTGTGTATGCACTTTTTTCCGATGTTTCAACCATCGAAGAAGCTTCCTCTTTGAAATAAAGCTTCAACACGTTGTCATCCGCAAAATGAACGTGCTTTAACTGCACAGAGCGATAATAGCCCGATGGTTTCCCCCAATTAATCCGGGAGAAATCGCTGTGCAGCGAATTGATAACGCCATTCGCTTGTGTGAAAATTTGATTATCACTGTGCAAAATAACCGCAACCATTGTTTTATCTCCATCCTTTGAAGAGAAAACCAAACAGCGGCCGGCTTCATCTGTGTGCCCGGTTTTCACTCCGGTAGCATAAGGGTTGTACTGTTTGCCGTTATGGGAAGATTCCTTTACTTTAGCAAGATCATGCGTGCTGATAATCAGGGAATTGGTATTGATCCATTTCTTTTGACCGCTTTTGAGTTTACAAGAATAGACCTTGCTTTGAACAATTTTTCGAATGATCGGATTTTCGAGTGCCGCCGCAGAAATTTTTTCCAGATCAGCCGCCGTCGTATAGTGATTTGCATCGTGCAACCCATGCGGATTAACAAAATGGGAATCCTCCAATTGCAACTGTGCCGCTTTACGATTCATCAACGATACAAATTTATCAATAGCCTTATCTGCGCCGAGTTCGCGATCACCTGATACCGCCCGTCCAATATTTTTGGCAATAGCCAACGCCGCATCATTGCCTGAAGGCAAAAGCAGTCCGTAAAACAGTTGACGCCACGTGCAGGTATCTCCTTTTTTGAGATCCGCTTTGGATGAATCAGCCGTAATCAGCGAAATTTCGTCTCCGATTTTAACCTGCTGATCCATTTTATCCGCCACGTAATCCAGCGCCACCAAAGTTGTCATCATTTTAGTGGTGCTCGCCGGATACATTCGTTTGTGCTCATTTTGAGCTGTAATGACATCACCGCTTTTTTCTTCCACTGCATAAACAGCTTCATCGCCGGTATAGCTGGGCATTGCCGCATAAACCGGTAAACAGGTCACTGCCGCAAAGGTTAAAATCAAAACAAAAACTGCTATTGATCGTCGAATTAAGTTATTCAAAAATATATGTGACATTGTTAAATATTTCTTGATTGTTTCTAATTAATTCTTCGTTGCCGACGACACATAAATTATTTTGCCGCATCGCTTCATCCACGATTTCACCGCAATCTCTTAAATCCCGAATCTTGACACTGAGAATTTCATCTCTTTCCCGCTGCCGGTCTTCCGTTGTGACCCCGGTAAGATACATGCTGTCTGCCATATACGAGGTCATTGCCTGAGATACCGGATGATCTTTTGCAGAAATAGCGCCAATAATGTACTTTTCCAATTCATGCTGCGTCATATCGAGATGCCTAATGTATTGACCGGCGCCATTATAAGTTGCCAGCGATTTGGCCAATTGTGGATCTCGGTAGGAGGAAAATGCAAGCTCCCCTGAACGGGCAATCCCAAACGCTGCGCCATAGGCCCCACCTTGAAGGCGGATGCGATTCCAAAGATAATCCATCCCTATAATGGTCTTCAAAACAAAGAAGGCGCCATTATATGAATGTCCTAATTTTTTAATGTTAAATCCCTTAGCCACATAATTAATCTTTGCCGCGGTCATAAATCCTTCGTTTAAAACTTCCGTATCGAAACGATAGGTATGCAGGGAAACCGCTTTTTGTGGCAAGATATCAATCGCGGTTTTGACCTGATGATAAACACGATTTTGAATGCTCGGCTCACAGGTAACCGAGATCGTCATATGATTGCGATTAAACACCTGATACGCCACACGATCAAGATCGGCTGCCAAAGTTTCAAATTGATCTTCTGACGCTTTATCGATCCTTGCCAAATAACGCCCGAAATCCACGCCCCCAACTTTCTGATAGAAAGCCGCCGACTGAGAATAATAAGACTGCAAGCGCTGAACGGCCACCGTATTGCCCGCTGACAAAAATTTAGATTCGACAGCCATACGTTGTCCTTGAATGATGTCACCAATGATTTTGCGGTTATCAAATAACGATGCTGTTATCCCCTCAATCATCAAAGCCATCAAATCCGGCAAATGTTCCTGCAGCACTTTCCCGGAGATCGTCAACATGGGACGATAGTCCTCGGCCCTGACGATGTGATCAAAAGACTCTAAGCTGCTGCTGATCCCGCCGGTTTTAATCTGAATTTCCCGGTTGAGCGTTTCAACGTCGTAGGATTTTGTATTGACATTAAAGAGCAGTTTATTCAGCAACCCCAATACCGGCAAATCTTCCGGCGCAATGGCCCGCACATCAAACATCAACTTGACATAAACAATACCCGCCGTTTCCGCCGGATGCCAAAGCACCAAATGTTGATCCATCGTCCCTCTGCCGAATGGAATCTCTCTGACAGTCTTTCCCAGATCATCCAAAGACAACTTGGGAATGGTTTTCAGGGCTTCGTTTGTGTCCGGCTTGCTTTGGTAGGCAAGCAACGTCTGCGTTTGATCCACTAAAGTCTTAATCTCATTATCAGATAATTGATTTTTATAATCGGCTAATTGTTGGGAGAGCGCTGCTTCTTTTTTGGCCGATAGCTCCGGATCCGGCGTGATGCTAACTATCGCCGCATGATGATTATTGAGCAGCAGCCGCTGAATGAGATCCTCAAACCCACGATTTTGTTGCATCTGGCGAATGCGGTCAAGCGCGTCATCATATCGCAGATGGTCCAGCGGATCTCTGCCATAAAGCCAGGTATCCATCAGCTCGAGGCCAAACATCAGCCCCTTGGGATAGGAACCAAAATCCTGTTCCTTGATGGTAAAAGCTGCCGAATTAATCCCAGCTTCAAGATTTTTCGGGTTAATGCCGTTCTTGACCAAGTCTGTCAATGTCTTTTCGATCGTCACGCTAATCAGTTCTTCTTTAGTGTGATCGGTGTTTTTAAAGGAAATCGCGAAATACGGCTGTTCCATCGAAGTCGCGTAGGAGCAAGAGATATCATCGCTGATATCCAAATCCAGCAACGCCTTTTTCAGTGGATAAGAGTTATCTCCTAACAATACATTGGTTAAAATATCAAAGGCCAGCCAGTCATCTCCCAAATCATTGAGAACCCAACCAATCGTCAGGTAATCTTTCTGTTTCAAATCTTTTCCCCCGGAAAACGGATAAGTTGCCGTCGCATGGCGCATGGCTGTCAGCGGTCTTTGCAGACGAATACGACTGTCAATTTCTTTATATTCAAAATGCGATAGATATTCTGCGTCTAGATAAGCCAGATGCGCATCCATATTACCGTCGCCATATAAATATATAAACGCATTGGACGGATGATAAAAACGCGAATGAAAATCCAGAAAATCCTGATATGTTAAATCCGGTATGTTATCCGGATAGCCGCCAGATTCTTGTCCATAAATCGAGTCAGGATACAATTGCTTGAACAATTCATTGTGAAGCACTTCTTCCGGGCTGGAATAAACACCCTTCATTTCGTTATAAACCACACCATTATAGGTAATGGGATCTTCCGGTTTTTCTAAATGATAATGCCAGCCTTCCTGTTTAAAAATTTCTTCCTTCTGATAAATGTTTGGATAAAAAACCGCATCTAAATACACATCCATCAAGTTCATAAAATCTTTGTCATTGATGCTGGCCACCGGATAAACCGTTTTATCCGGATAGGTCATCGCATTAAGAAAAGTGTTTAGCGACCCTTTGACTAACTCTACAAAGGGTTCTTTCAGCGGATATTTTCGGGAGCCGCAAAGCACGGTATGCTCATTAATATGGGCCACGCCGGTGCTATTGTCCGACGGTGTCCGAAATGCGATATGAAAAACTTTATTATTATCGTCATTCGTAATGTACAACAACGGTGTCTGTGTTTTTTCGTAAACAAAATAATAGGCCGTCCCCTGAACACTGTCAAGATATTCCTGCCGTTTCAAGGTAAAGCCATGATAAATCTGATTTAATTTGAATTTTTCTTGAAATTTATTCATTAATTAATGCTCCTCATCCTCTGAATGGCCAATCTCTTTTAATCGCATTAAGCGCGCTTTCATCACTTTTTCATGACCATTTTCTGTCGGCTGATAAAAAATGCTGCCGTCAATATCCGTCGGCAGATATTGCTGCGGCACATAATGTTCGGGAAAATCATGGGGATAGCAATAAGATAGACCTCTGCCCACGGCCTGACTCCCGGTGTAATGGGCATCCTGCAGATGAGCCGGAACCTGCCCATTCGATTCGTATTTAACAGCCTGCGTTGCCGCCTGAATCCCCCGAATGGCGGCATTGCTTTTCGGGCAGGACGCCAAATAAGTGACAGCCTGAGCAAGATTGATTCTGGCCTCCGGCAAGCCAATCATGTCAACAGCTTGGGCTGCGCTAACGGCCAACGTCAATGCCATGGGTTCCGCATTGCCAATATCTTCTGAGGCGGAAATCACCATGCGCCTGGCAATAATTCTGGGATCCTCCCCCGCTTCAAGCATTTTGGCCATCCAAAACAACGCCGCGTCCGGATCTGAACCCCGAATACTCTTAATAAAAGCGGAAATCGTATCGTAATGGTTATCTCCGTTTTTATCATACTGCAGCGCCTTGGTCTGAATGCATTCCTGAGCGACTTCAAGATTTATCAGGATCTTGCCATCCGATGTTTTATCCGCCGTTAAAACCGATAGTTCCAAAGCGTTGAGCGCTTTGCGAACGTCTCCATTGGCTACAGACACCAAATGTTTTCTCGCCGCATCAGTCAGCTCGACTCGCATCCGGCCGTAGCCTTTTTTAGAATCAGCCAGCACCTCTTTTAAAATGGTCTCAATCGCCGCATCCGAAAGGGGATTGAATTCAAAAATCGTCGATCTGGAAATCAACGCTGCATTGATCTGAAAGTATGGATTTTCCGTCGTTGCCCCAATCAAAATAATAAGCCCATCTTCAACACTCGGCAAGAGGGCATCCTGCTGCGCTTTATTGAATCGGTGGATTTCATCAATAAACAAAATCGTTTTTCGCCCATAAAGCGCCATATTTCGTTTAGCTTGTGCAATCACTTCTGATATTTCCTTCTTTCCGGAGGTTACCGCATTCAAGCTATGAAACGCCGCCTTTGTTTGTCTGGCGATGATTTTGGCCAACGTTGTTTTGCCGGTTCCCGGCGGGCCATAAAAAATAGCAGAAGTCAATTTATCGGCGGTGATCAAACGGGTCAGCAGTTTACCCTTTCCCACAATTTGATCCTGTCCGTAAAAATGTGCCAGCGTCTCAGGGCGCATCCGAGCCGCCAGCGGTTCGTTGGCAGCTTGGTTATCTTCAAATGTTTTGTCAAAAAAACTGCCTTGCATAACGATTCTCTATCATTTCTAATTCAAATGCTGTCAGATTAAATGCCTTCGCCAATAAAAGATCCGCTTGGCGAAGTCTCACTGATTTTTCAGTATTCTCTGCGTTCATGATTATATCATAAAGGTTTTTTAGTTTGCAAAAAATCAAATTGTCCGGCGATGGGAGCTTAAGCCGCATTAAGGTGTTGGGATAGTATTCGAACAACGCATCGCCGAGTTTTTTCGCGACGGTTTTAAAATAAAAATCGTAAATGGGCGTGTTGAGCAAAACCGTTAATGCCGCAAGCGGAATCTCCTCGCTACGAATGCCGTAGACATCCGCCGAAAAATAAAGGCCTTTTTTATCCAAAGCAAAGCGATTTTTTTCTGCCTTATAGGGAAAGACGATCTTTGGAGATTCGAAATTTTTCTTATTTCGCGGCCACTGCAGCGCATACCACGGAATTTTTCCCAACCGACATTCCCGCCGTTTCTCGAGACGATCACGATAAGGTGTGAGCTTGTCTTTGATGGCTGGATAACGCATTAAATCCTCTTCGTCCGTGATATTGATCAAAAACATCGCCGGTTTTGCAATCTGAAAGGCGTCTACCTGCCGATTCTTAATCCACGACGCCGTGCAGGGCCAGGATGCGCAATCCGCCGGCAGCACGTCCGCGCGACTGATAAATGCCGCATCACATCCGGTAATCACTCCCTGAAAAGACGCGGCCACTTCGCCCAACGCACACCGACAGACCGCTTCTATTTTCTGAATGATCGTTTTTGTTGCGGGCGGCAATAAGTGCCATCCTTCTGCGTTCAGTGATGCCTGCGGCAAAGAAAATCGATCAAATTGCCTTTTATCTCTAACAGCATTCCCCCCGCTTTGGGGTTTGCCATCCACGCGCCGGCGAAAGATTTTTACAATCGATTTCGGTCTCGCATGATTGACCATCACCGAAATCATCGGATCGATCCCGATCCCCCGCATCGGCCGATAACCATAAAAATCCATGAGCATTTCAACACACATCGTTTGCGTTAAAAAACGACGCAATGACTCGCCGTTTTGCGCCTCCATAAAATAACGCGAAGTCAGAAAGACCGCGCGTCCCTTCGGTTTAAGAACGCGATGGGCCAGTGCAAAAAAACAATAGGCTAAATCGCCCTTGTCGCCATAGACAGCCGAATAGCGCTCGCGCAAAACGGCCATCCTTTTAAAAGGCATCCACCGATGCCCCATATATGGCGGGTTGACAATGACCCCATCAAACTCTTTTGTCGCTATTTTATCTGAAAAAAGGGCGTCACCGATCAGAATATTTTGAGGATACACATATTCACTGGATTTTAACGCCAGCCGGCATCGCGTCAGCCAGGCCGCTGCCGGATCCATATCCATTCCCCAAAGGTTATCTTTAAGTAATGTGCGATGCCTGTCTCTTTGGCTTTCATCCATGCATCGGGCCATTTGAAAATCGTAAACCGCCGATAACAAACTGCCGGCGCCGCAGGCGGGATCCAAAACGCACCGAGCCTCTGCCAGATGACTCGCCATTAACTCCGCCAGGTCGCTCGGCGTATAAAAAATACCTCTGGTTTGCCGCTCCGTTTTGGGAATCAGCCACTGATAATAATCGCCCAGAAACGCCGGTGCCAAGCAAAGCGATGGGTCACGCAATAATCTTCCGCCAGAATTCGGCAGCGGCATTGTCAATTCCTGCAGCGCGGATGCTCCCCAATCTTCATCAGCCTTGAGAACATCCTGCTTCCAACAGGCCATTACCTGGGGCAGCGTCGGACAATGTGCCAGAAAATCATGGATCGATAATATTTTTCGATCACTCAAAATACGCGCGACAATCAACGCTAAAAGCCGATTAATAGCCTCTAAATTTGAAATTTCTTTTTTCAAATCTTCATAACATTTTTGGATTGCCTGTTTGGTTTTTAATTGAGATCCCATGTTCAGCTCGCAAAAAATAAAAAATCCGAAGTGCGCGCACTCCGGAAAAACTTTACACAATAACGGAATAAATAAAAGCCGAAGCCATAAAAACAATCGCTGAAACGATGGTCACTTTTTCGAGCACGGCATAAATCCCCCGGGCCTTGCGTTTGCCAAACAGTGTCTCGGCGCCGCCTTCGATGGATCCCAGGCCTTCAGTTTTGGCCGGCGAAAGTAAAATGCTAAAGATCAGCGTAAAGCTTGAAATGATCATCAATGCGATCATAAAAGTTGTCAACTTGATTCACCTCCAGTGAAGAATGGTTTGATTTTAGCACATCCACACCGTCAATTCAAGAAATTAATCTCTTACGATCAATAAATGGGCATAAAAATGACGGGAGTTTCCTCCCGTTGTGGGCGTCTATGCGTTATGCGTCATAGTTAACGATTTTTGCAAAGTCCGCGGTTAAGCTTGCACCGCCGACCAAAGCGCCGTCGATATTATCCATCGCCATCAGTTCTTTAACATTGGCCGGTTTAACGGATCCGCCGTACTGCACGCGCGTGGCTTCCGCTGCTTCTTTGCCGTACATATCGGCAATGGCTGCGCGCGCCCAGCCACAGGCTTCGTCGGCCTGTTCATTCGATGCGGTTTTGCCCGTCCCAATGGCCCAAATGGGTTCATAGGCAACGATCACTTTCGTGATGTCGTCAATTCCCGCAAGACCGGCTTTAATCTGACTGACCACTTTTTCTTCCGCCTTGCCGGCTTCTCTTTCTTCCAGCGTTTCGCCGCAGCAAACAATCGGTGTCAGCCCCAAGGCCAAGGCCTTTAAAGTCTTCTTATTGACGGCTTCGTCTGTTTCGGCAAAGTATTGGCGTCTTTCGCTGTGCCCCAAAATCACATAGCTCACATCGATCGCTTTGAGCATTTCGCCGGATATTTCGCCGGTGAAAGCGCCGCTTTCTTCATAAAACATATTTTGAGCAGCAATGCCGATATTCGTTCCCCTTGTCGCTTCAACCGCCGCCGCCAGATTAACAAAGGTTGGCGCAAAAACCACTTCGGCCGTTGCACCCTTCACCAGTGGCTTTAATGTTTCGATGAGTTTTTTTGTTTCATCGATGGTTTTATTCATTTTCCAATTGCCGGCAATCACAGGTCTTCTCGACATAATTTATCCTCCTCAGATTTTACGTTTATTTATCTTCTAAAACGTCAATGCCCGGAAGTACTTTGCCTTCCATGAATTCGAGAGAGGCACCGCCGCCCGTTGAAATATGCGAAATTTTATCCGCATAGCCCATTTGCTTAACCGCCGCCGCCGAGTCGCCGCCGCCGATAATGGTCGTCGCGTCAGAACCTGCCATTGCCTGGGCAACAGCCTTTGTCCCTTCGGCAAAAGCGTCAAATTCAAAAACGCCCATCGGTCCGTTCCAAATAACGGTCTTAGCGGATTTGATGACATCGGCATAGAGTTTCCGGGTTTTTGGCCCGATATCCATACCCATCTGATCCTTCGGTATCGCATCAGACGAAACCACGGTCGGTGTCGCTTTGGCATCAAATTCCGGCGCAACCACGTTGTCCACCGGCAGATAGAGCTCCACGCCCTTTGCCTCTGCTTCTTTTAACAAGCCAGCAGCCAGCTCAACTTTATCAACCTCTAATAATGAAGTTCCGATTTCATAACCCTGGGCTTTATAGAATGTATAGGCCATGCCGCCGCCAATAATCAAAGCATCGACTTTTTGAAGCAAATTGGTGATCACCCCGATTTTGTCGGAAACCTTCGCGCCGCCCAAAATAGCCACAAACGGATGTTTGGGATTGTTCAGTGCGCCGCCAATGAATTCCAGTTCCTTTTGAATCAGAAATCCTGAGACAGCCGGCAGGTAATTCGCCACGCCGACAGTCGAAGCGTGCGCACGGTGGCAGGACCCGAATGCATCATCCACAAAGACATCGCCAAGGCTGGCCAATTCCTTGGCAAATCCTGCTTCGTTTTTCTTTTCTTCCGGACGGAAGCGCGTGTTTTGAAGCAAAAGCACCTGTCCCGGCTGCAACGTTGCCACTGCGTCTTTGGTCACTTGACCGACCACTTCACCGTCATCGTTAAAGATCACATTTCGACTCAACACCTTAGTTAATGCCTTCGCAACCGGGGCCAGTGAATACTTCGGATCCGGCTCGTTCTTCGGTCGTCCCAAGTGACTCATCAAAATCAAAGCCGCCCCTTGAGCCAAAATGTATTGGATGGTTGGCAGAGCAGCCTGAATTCTCGTATCGTCGGTGATTTCCAACGCATCATTTAACGGCACATTAAAATCTGCGCGCATCAGCACTTTTTTGCCTTGTAACGCAATATCTTTAACGGTCTTTTTCATCTACTTGATTTCCTTTCAAAAAAGGGGGCCGTTCACACGGCCCCCCGGCGCTAAATCTGCCAGAGGGGCAGATTTTTAATCAACAGCTCTTTTTTAAAGAATAACGCGATCCGCTTAATTTAGTTCTGCAAAGTATTTAATGGTTCTGACCATCTGGCTGGTGTATGAGTTTTCATTATCGTACCAGGAGACAACCTGAACTTCAGTTGTGCCATTTTCCAGCGGAAGAACCAGGGTCTGCGTTGCATCAAAGAGCGAACCATAACGCATGCCAATGACATCAGAAGAGACAATTTCGTCGGTGTTATAACCGAAGGATTCGGTTTCTGCCGCTTTCATCGCCGCATTCACCTGATCCACCGTCACCTGGCCATCAACAACAGCGGTTAAAATCGTGGTGGAGCCAGCCGGTGTCGGAACACGCTGAGCCGCGCCAATCAATTTGCCGTTCAATTCCGGAATAACCAAACCGATGGCTTTTGCCGCACCGGAAGAAGCCGGAACAATGTTGACAGCCGCAGCGCGCGCTCTTCTGAGATCCCCCTTTCTGTGCGGGCCATCAAGCGTCATCTGATCGCCGGTATAAGCATGAATAGTGCACATGATCCCGGACTGAACCGGAGCCAAATCATTGAGGGCCTTCGCCATCGGAGCCAGGCAGTTAGTGGTGCAGGAAGCTGCCGAAATAATTTTGTCTTCCGGTGTCAGCACGTCGTGATTGACATTGTAGACAATTGTCGGCAGATCGTTACCAGCCGGTGCAGAAATAACCACTTTCTTAGCGCCTGCTTTCAGATGCGCGGATGCTTTATCTTTGGAAGTGAAGAAGCCGGTGCATTCCAAAACGACATCGACATCCAGTTTGCCCCAGGGCAGATTGGACGGATCTGCTTCGGAATAAATTTCAATTTCTTTGCTGTCAACAACAATCGAAGAGTCTTTTGCTTCAACTTTATCTGCCAGTTCATATCTGCCCTGTGCAGAATCATATTTCAGCAGATGTGCGAGCATGCTCGGGCTTGTCAAGTCGTTAATGGCAACAACTTCATAACCTTCAGCACCAAACATCTGTCTGAATGCCAGACGACCAATTCGACCAAAACCATTAATAGCAACTTTTACAGACATAATATGCCTCCTTAAAAATAATTAACTTATTTATTTAATAAACGGATGATTTCCGTCGCAGCGCTTTCATCCGTTATTAATATCGTCTCCGGCGCAACCCTGCAGGCCCCAATGATCGCTTCCGCTTTTGCTTTGCTGCCGGCAATGCCGATACGATTGGTAATCTGCGGATAATCTTCAATATCAACTCCCACGGTGCTGGCGGCCTGAATCACTTGACCTTGTGCATCAAAATAATAACCAAACGCCTCGCCGATCGCCCCGCGATCTAATAATGCTTCTTTTTCGGATACCGGTGTATTTCTCGAATCAGCCAATACATCAGCTCGGCCGATGCCAAACACCAGTACATCGATTTCCTTCATCTTGTCAAATACTCGTTTAATCTCTGGGTAATCCTTTAAGGCGTTAAGCAAATTCTTATCGATATTATCCGGCAAGTGCAGCAATTCATATTTTGCCCGTAGCTTTAAAGCAATTTCCGCCACCACATTATTGGCCTGGGTGGCGTGGCTTTTGCCGATCCCCCCTCTGGCAGGAATCACATAGGCGTCCGGATAAAGGGCTTCTTTCATTTGAGCGGCAACAGCTGCGGTGCTGGCCCCGCCCGTCAACGCCAGCACATCCTGATACTTCATGACGGTAAGAATCACATTAGCGGCGGCCTTTCCCATGAAATTAAGTACCTGGTAATTAATTTCCATATCACCAGGACAAACCACAGCTTTTTTTAAATGAAGGGCTTCAACCAATTGGTTTTCCGATTGTTCAAGTCCATTGTAAGTGTAAAGCATTTGTTTGAGATCGTCTAAGATACTGTCACCAAGAGGTGTTAAAATAATGCCTTGACGCTCTACTTCCACCAGTTTTTGCTCCTGAAGAAAATCGATCTCGTTTCGAACTTGCCGTTCACTCATATCGAGCACATATGCCAGATTTCTTCTTCCAATCGGTGCCTCGCTTTTAACGGTGGATAAGATATTATAACGCAACTCGATAAGCGTACTTATCTCAGGTATTACCAATCTTTGAAGGTCCACCAGTTTTTTGCTGATCTTTGAATTGCTGTCTGCCATCTCATGTCTCCCGATTTTGATGCCCACAGGAACATTTTCATCCCGGCGGGTACATGATTATTATAGACCATCATTTACTTTCTGGCAAGTCCAAAAATTTTCATTTTTACTCAACTTTAATATCTTTTCAAGATAATTTCCCAATGAATTAATAATGCCGTCTGCTTTTTTATTGCGCTATCCCTCATAATAGTTTTAAATGAAACTTTCTTGCTTTATCCTTGCGAATTGCATATAATATTTTTTATATTTTAAGTTACTGCATCAAGCAGAATAAAGGAGTGCCACATGAGAGCTGTCGTAACCGTTATTGGAAAAGACCAAACTGGAATTATTTACCATGTTTCAAAAATTTTATCGGAATGCAATGCCAATATTGAAGACATCAGTCAAACCATCATGCAAGATATTTTTACCATGATCATGTTGGTTGATCTTTCAAAAATTACCTGCGATTTTACAGAACTTAAGGATGATCTCGAAGCGCTTGGAAAAACCATTGGACAATCCATTCGCATTCAACACGAAGACATCTTTAACGCTATGCACCAGATTTAAGGAGATACTCCATGGCTTTATACAACGATATTCTTGAAACAGTCCGCATGATTGACCGCGAAAATCTCGACATTCGCACCACGACCATGGGGATTTCTCTTTTAGACTGCATTGATTCCGACGGAAAACGCTGCAGGCAAAAAATATACGATAAAATCACTCGCTGTGCCGAAAGCCTCGTTGCTCAGGCGGATCGCACCGCCGAAGAATTCGGCATCCCCATCGTCAATAAACGATTATCCGTCACACCAATTGCTTTGGTCGCCGGCGCGACGGGCGATACCAACTATACCAGATTTGCGCAGACATTGGACGATGCGGCCAAAGAAGTCGGCGTTAATTTTATCGGCGGTTTCTCTGCCTTGGTTCCCAAGGGATTTACCCGCGGCGATCTGAATCTCATCAACAGTCTGCCGGAAGCACTGGCATCAACAGAACGGGTTTGCGGTTCGGTTAATCTCGGTTCCACGAAAACCGGCATCAATATGGATGCTGTCCGCATGATGGGCGAAATCGTGAGACAGGCTGCCTATCTCACAAAGGATCAGGACTCTATTGCTGCCTCCAAGTTGGTTATCTTCTGCAATGCGGTCGAAGATAATCCGTTCATGGCTGGCGCCTTCCATGGCGTTGGTCAGCCAGATGCGATCTTGCACGTTGGCGTTAGCGGACCCGGCGTAGTAAAAGTCGCCCTCGAGAAACATCAGGATGCTTCCATGGATCAGCTTGCCGAAATCATCAAGAAAACCGCTTTTAAAATTACCCGCGCCGGTCAACTCGTCGGCACAACGGTAGCCGATCGCCTTGGTGTTCCCTTTGGCATTTTAGATTTGTCATTAGCGCCAACCCCGGCCATCGGCGATTCCGTCGCCCGCATTATTGAAGAAATGGGTGTCGAACACTGCGGCGGTCCCGGCACCACTGCTGCCCTCGCTATGCTCAACGACGCCGTTAAAAAAGGAGGAATTATGGCTTCCACCTCTGTCGGCGGGCTCTCCGGCGCTTTTATTCCCGTTTCGGAAGATGAAGGAATGATCGCTAACGCCCGCGCCGGCCACATTACGCTTGAAAAACTGGAGGCCATGACCTGTGTCTGCTCCGTCGGCCTCGACATGATTGCCATTCCGGGCGATACACCGGCGTCTTCCATTGCCGCGATGATTGCCGACGAAGCCGCCATTGGTATGATCAACAATAAAACCACCGCCTGCCGTCTTATTCCGGCAATCAGCAAGGGACTCGGCGACGAAATTAATTACGGCGGGCTCTTCGGCAGTGCCCCTATTATGCCGATAAACGGCAGCGATGCCTCTGTTTTTATCAATCGTGGCGGCAAAATCCCCGCTCCGATTCATTCTTTTAAAAACTAAACTTTGGCGTATAAAAAACAACAGCTGCTGCCGAGCAACTGTTGTTTTTTAATCTTATCTTTTTAGACTTCCCTTCAATTGATTTAATACCTTTTGAAAAGTTTCGGGCAACGGGGCTTCAAACCGCATAAATGCTCCCGTCCGCGGATGGATAAAGCCAAGCTCCCGCGCGTGAAGCAATTGTCCGTCTGTCTCAAATGACAGATGCTTATCACCGCCATACACCGGATCGCCGACAATGGGATAACCAATGGCCCGCATATGCACCCGAATTTGATGGGTTCGGCCCGTTTCAAGCCGAAAAGCAACATATGTAAAATCGCCGAGTCGCTCAATCACTTCAAAATGTGTTACCGCTGATTTGCCGTTTTTGACCACCGCCATCCGGATTCGGTTAACCGGATGACGGCCTACCGGCATATCGACCGTGCCACTGTTCTCGGCAATATTTCCTTTAACCAGCGCCACATATTGCCGCACCATAGAATGATCTGCCAATTGTCCGGCTAAATGCCGATGGGCTAAATCGTTCTTAGCCACGACCAAAATCCCCGACGTATCTTTATCAATGCGATGAACAATTCCGGGACGATTGACCCCATTGATGCCAGACAAATCTTTGGTATGTGCCATCAGGGCATTCACAAGGGTCCCCGATTGCGTTCCTGGTGCCGGGTGCACCACCATTCCCGACGGCTTATTCACAACAATCACATCCCCATCTTCATAGATAATATCCAAATCAATCGCCTCCGGCATCACTTCATAGGGCACCGGATCCGGAATCTTGATGACGATTCGTTCGTTAGCTTTTAGTCGATATGCCGGCTTCTTTGTCATAAAATCAACTTGAATATCACCGTCAACAATCAATTCCTTTAAGTATTGTCTGGACAAATTCGGACAAATTTGAGCGCAGAGCACATCCAAACGCATATTTTTTTCTTCTTCACGCACATAATGTTCTTTTCGATTCATTGATCCTCTCAGATATAACGTTCGATTTTTATTCGCTGCTTGCCTTTTTTAGAAACGCCGACAAAATCCGACACTTTTGCCTTCCCCTTTCCCCGAAAAGAGATGATGTCTCCCGGCTTAATGGTCAGTTCCTTTTTGCTGATTTCACGATAATTGATCCGAAGCCTCTTCTGATAAATCGCCTCCGCGGCGCTTTGTCTTGAAATATCCCAAATACGATCGATCACGGCATCGATCCGAGGAGACGATACCGTGATGATTTTTTCTTCAAATTTGGACGCATAAGCTCTTATCTCCCGAGCCGGATAGAAAGACGGCATAATTTTTTTACCCCTTATCCGTGTGAAATTATTTTTTAGAAATAGGTAAATCTTTTCATGAAAAATCACCTGTGTTTCATCCCCGCCGATATGAATGTCGCCGATGCAGCTTCGCTCAATCCCAAGACTCATCAATTCCCCCAACACATGTCGGTGATTATATTCAAAATCGGCCGGGAACCGGGCGGCCATCATCGGCCATTCCAAAGCCTCCGATTTCTGAATCGTCTCAGACAGATAATCCGGGATGATACACAGCATCTTTCGCACAGCATCGTCAAATCCGCCGTACCAAAAATAATCAGTATGACTTTTTTTCAGAACATCTGTCATTTGCATTTGCAGCATTTCATCGTAAAAATCAAAAAAATGGAGATAATCCGGTTCAAGCGCTGCATCTTTTACCCGTTCCAGAATAATTTTCTCTTTTTTGGCTTTCTTGGCTTCAATTTGATTGTTCATCATATCTCGATAAATTACAAAAGAAAAACCGCAGGAAGAAACCCTGCGGCCTTTCGTTTGCACAGTCTTTATTTACTTGTCCGCATCGAAATCAAGAATCGGCGTCGAAATAAAATCGGAATCGCTGTTCTTTTCCATTTCTGTTGATACAGACACCTGTTTTGGCGCAAGAATGAAGACATTATCCGCAATTTTATTGATGGTGCCTTCTAATGCAAAAACCGCACCATTTAAAAAGTCAAAAATTTTCCGGCCGTCTTCGTATTCGGTATTCTTCAAATTGACAACAACCGTTTTATTCTGTTTGATTTTATTGACAATGCTCGGAGCGTCATCAAAAAATTCCGGACTTAACACCAAAACCTCGGCCGATCCCGTCAGCGGCGCAATCTTTCGGGGCGATGACTTTCGAACTGGTTCTGTTTCTTCGACATATTCATCCTCTACGCCGTCCAGCTCATCTTCATAAGCGTCTCTGTAATCATCTTCGTAATTTTCATCATCCATCCCAAAGACTTTTACGATTTTATCTTTAAATTTTTCGTTTGCCATCTTTTACTCCTCACACTGAAAAATTTTTCTACCGACCCGAACGCAAGTTGCGCCTTCTGCAATCGCGATCGGATAATCATTCGTCATCCCCATGGATAGGCAATCGATTTGATTTTCACCATTTTGATAAGTCATTTTTATTTTATCATACATTTCCTTCAATTGCCCAAATATTTTGTGGATTTCATTAGAATTTTCCGTCATCGGTCCCATGCACATCAAGCCTCGCAAATTGATATGTGAAAGCCGGGCGGCTTCTTCTGTCACCTTTGTCAGTTCATTGGCCGAAAATCCTGATTTTGTCACCTCTTCCGCCAAATTAAACTGCAATAGAATATTTGTCACCAAATTTTTCTTAGCACTTTCCTGCTCAATCTTTTTCAGCAACTTTAATGAGGAAACCGAATGGATCATAGCCACTTCACCGATCAAATATTTAACTTTATTGGTTTGCAAATGACCGATAAAATGCCAACGAATATCGCCTTTAATTTTCGGTTTCTTTTCTATTAAATCCTGAACGTGATTCTCACCTAGATCCGTGGCGCCCGCATCTACCACCGCCTGGGTTTCTGCAATCGTATGTTTCTTGGTTACCGCAATCAATCGCACTGAACCGGGCAACTGTCTTTGAACTTTTGTAACATTTCGCGCAATAATTTTTCGAAATTCTGAATCTGTTGCTTCCGACACAACGCGCATATAATCCCTTCTCTCTTATAACTTCTAAGTTGTTTTTTATGGATAAATCTTATAAGCCGTTCCCACCGCCAGATCCGGGTTTTCCACTACCCGCATGATGGCTTTTCCCTTTTCGTATTTATCAACTTTCACTTTCTGTAAACGGGTAAAATAGTTTTTTTTGAGGATCTTCAAATAGGTTTGCCCGGATTTTTTAACGATTGCACTCTGAGGAACCTCATAAGCGGTGTACGCCTGCAAATGAATATCCGTTTTGAGTGTGTTATCACCGGCAAAAACAGAAATATAATCTTTGAATAAAACAACCGCTATTTTTTGATTCCCATCATACATGACATCGACCAAATAGCAATCATAATTCTTCCCGTTTTTCTCAATGGTTAATTGCGGATATTGCCATAAGACATCTACCCGTTTAACCAGATAATCGTAATATTGGGCATTTTGCTTTTTCTCTTTTGTACCGACGATTTCCTTTTTTATAGCCAGCTTCATAGCCAGCGCCTGGGATTCACCGTCGATCAACTCATCACGATCGACAATAAAAGCAGCAAAAAGTCTATCGTTATCAACAATTTTTAGTGCTGGCTCGTTCTGCTGGTCAATCTTTGAAACATCATTGAGAAAACTGACATCAACATAGGGCAACGTACTTTCTCGAACGACTTTTTCCATGGTGTTCACCGTCCCATAAATATAACCCGTAGACAACATATCAAGTTTACCCAAAATAATGTCTCGTTTTCCAGTATTCTGAAGTGCTTCAAAAGCTTTTTTCTTCGCGATTAATTCCGATTTGGTCATCCCCATATAACTGGCGGAATTAACCAAAAAAACTTTACGTTCCTTCTGATCCTTTCCCATCTGACTGAAAATTTTATCCAATCCACGAAAATTGCTTTGCAACTGACCGACAATCGTCGGCCAATGTTTATATGCCTTTTCGCTTAAAATCCGATCGATCGTTTTAATTTGATTTTTAATATACGTCTGATCAACAATCTTTTTCGACTTCGTTAGAGCACTGTATCCATTGACTTTGCTTCCCTGGACATTCACCAGATCCTCAGCGCTAAAATTATTCAATTCGATATAATCGATGTTTTTAAAGAAATAGACCTTTGCATTGGTCTCATAAATATAGTCGGTTCTTTCAATCAGGCCGCTCTTGTTCCTCCGATAATGGAAGGCAACAAGCACGACCACAATTAAAAAAAAACGAGACCGATCTTAAGAACGCGTCTACGTTTGATTTTTCTCTTTTCTTTTCGTGCAACTTGACTCATTCGTTGTCATCCTTGTATAAATTAAAATGGTCTGAGTGAAAGGAATTGAACCTCCGGCCTCGTGAAAGCGCCTTCAGCGTGGAAACCGTCCAAATAGCGGAATTTACACAATCTTGCATGAAATAAATGCATTCTAAGAGTGCTATTTTCGCTCCCTTATCCCAAACTTACAAAAATTACTGTAAATATTTTGATATCTATAAAATTATATCAAAAATCAAATCATTGTCAATTATCGAGGAGAACAAAAAATGTTTATAGATTCAAAAATTTCCATCGTAAAAACTGAACAAATGGCCGACTAAATTTCGTGTTAGCTTTCGCAAAAAAGAAAAAATTCAAGCAAAATCAAAACTTTTAAACGTACTTTCATCGTATAAAACCTTAGATGAAGATTTAAAAAAAGAATTATCAGGCATTCATCAAGACATTCAAAATTTGAACGACAAAGCTTTAAAAGCTTTGCTAAGTGGATTGTCACCGCTCCGAAGGAGCTACCGGAAGACTTAGAACGCAAATTCTTTGAAGATACCTACGACTTCTTAAATCACCGCTACACAGGGGGAAGAAAATGTAATCTATGCGCAGGTACACAAAAACGAAAGCGAACAGCTCCACTCACATTATGGTTTTGTGCCGATAACCAGAGACGAAACCTCGAACCATGAAACCGAATTTAAGGTCTGCAAAAAGCCCATGTGAACCGAAAGGATTTGTTTAACTTCCACCAAAACTTACAAACTTACCTTAATGAAACCTTTGCCGCCGAGCCACTTGCCCCCACATCACCGCGGCCCAGGGCGGCAATCGCGCCGTCAGAGAATTAAAAGTTACGGCTACGGCGTTAAGCGGGAACGGGCTTACGCCATCAACCGCGAGAGGCGAGCTTTATGAAGCTATCACAAAAGGCTACGCTGGGGCCCTATGGCCTTTCTAATCTTATTTACAACCTACATGCGGCCTATCAAGCGGATACGGCACCGGCTTCGGACTACTTTGGCCGTCGTCCCATGCTAATATGCATTTGCCGCGGCTAAAGCCGGCTTAGTGATCTTCGCCGTTTTAGCTATCCTGTTTTGGATCATCTTAAAGCAGTTAATCGCCTACCGGCATTATTCCGGGCGCAGTTATACCGGCAATCTTTTGCGCCATGCTGGTATGCCATCCGGGCTATTCTCAACGGCGGCCAAAGCGAAACAAGATTATTTTGAGCGATAGAAGCCGCAGAGAAACGAGCGCGGCTGCTCGTTATTGCGATACAGGCGGCGAAACAAGAACCAATCGGCATCTTGTTCGGCAAAGATTAGCAAGATAATTACCGTTTTGACGCGGTCAAAAACTTATCTACCGCGCATGTCGCCGTGACCGGGCCAACCGAAACGGGTAAAACCCAATGCGTTTTACTGCCAACATTACGCGTTTAGCCAAGGAAATTCCACGTGTTCGCGCTTAATCTGTCCGAGGGCATCTCCCGTGCAAACATCCGGCAAAACGCCGCTTTCATCGGCCTTGAAAATGCGCAGGCCCGTTATCGCTTTGATGTATTTCGGAGAGATTTAAGAAAATCTTGCGCACGGCATCGCTTATCACACTGGAACAGCGCGCAACCGTTGTTGACGCGGTTAAAAGAATCGACTTTGCAATGATACCGAAAGCGTCAAAAAGCGACAGCGCCGGAAAATACTTCACCGATGCAAGCCGCGCTTTTTTAACCGAGGCACCATTGTCCGATGCATTCACCGAGAAAAGCTTTATTTCAGCATTAAAAAGCATTCGAAACACGTTTTGTTTTTTATGCGGGTGCCATCGAAAAGGCCGGACAACCGGAAGCTATCGGTCAAATCAGGCAATTTAAGGGGATCGATTCGGGGGATCAAAACGTCAGCAGCGCACATAACGAAACTCAAAAGGCAGCGGCCCTCTTTCTTGACAAGCCCATTTTAGCCAAAATCTTTTCAAAGCCGGATTTTGGGGAACCGGCGCAGATGCTTTCAATCTCGGGCATCAAGCACAAAGATATTTTTTATTAAGCTTTCGATGCAAAACGTGGAGGTTTACGCACCCGCTATCGCGATGATTTACGCGCAATTTTTTAATTACGTGTACGCCCGACCCATTAACCCCCGCGCCGATCCTGTGCCTGATGGATGAATTTGCATCCTTCGCGCGGCGCATTCCGGGGATTGAGAATGCTTTCAGAAACTTCCGGAAGTTCGGCGTTAGGCTTTTGATCTGCTTTCAAGGCTTCGCATCCTTGGACAAAGAGCTGGGTAAAGAGAACCGGACAATTATTCTCAATAACTCCTCCTTCATTGTGGAACACGAAAAGGAGGGCTTTTTTCTTCAAACCTTTAAGGTCTCCGGAACCACGCATCTAATGCGTGGTTTTCGGCATACAAAAATAAGGACTCTCAGCATTGCTGAAAGCCCCTCCTATTTCCCTAAACAAATGGTCTGAGTGAGAGGAATCGAACCTCCGGCCTCGTGAACCCCATTCACGCGCGCTACCAAACTGCGCCACACCCAGACAATATAATTATTATAGCGAAAAGTTTTTTCTAATTCAAGTCTTTTATCGTTTTTATTTCGTGTCAATGATTGTCCTGAAAGTCGCTCCTACCCGTAAAATGGTAGCTAGCGTAACGGGGAGCTATAAACCTTTTATGCCAGCCAGCGTCTCAAGGCGCTGGCTTTCACTTTGTTCAAGCTACACCACGCTTATTACTGGCTACCTCCCAAAGGGAAGTAACTCTTAAACGGATCTTCATATTTCTTCACGCTCCGTTTATCCTGAACGATATCGTTCTTTTCCTGATCGCGTATATATTTTCTGATGATTTTCTCATTTAATCCAACCGTACTGACTTAATAATCTACTGACCAAAAATGCCGTTTCCCAAATTTATACTTTAGATTTGCGTGCCTATCAAGCATCATTAATGCGCTCTTTCTTTTAAGATAACCCATAAATGAAGAAACGCTGATTTTTGATGGTATACTTACGAGCATATGAATATGATCTGACATAAGATGCTCTTTTATTATTTCAACACCCTTGTATGCACTCAACTGTTTAAGAATATTTCGTAGATCTGCCTTGTATTGATTGTAAATTATTTTCGTCTATGCTTTGGTGTAAACTCTATAGTAATCTGAATCACACATCCCTGTTTCAAGCGTTATTGGCTGAACAGCGTTCTTATCTATGTATTCGGCTGCGCCGAAAAGGCCCGTGTAGTCTTCGGAATTGCAGCCTTTAATGAAAATCTGACAGATGCGTTTGTCACCCTCCGTCGTAATGTATATTCTCTCCACAACGGTATTTATAAGCGTTACCAGTGTTTCCGGCTGTGCGTCTTTTGCATATTCTGCAAAGGATAGCAGTTTCTTTTTGATCGTATTTAATTCCTGGAACATAAACTGATTTCCAGCCTGAGCTTCCTCCATGCGATGAGGCGCCGCCCGGTTTTTCTCCAGCTCGGCAGACATTTCCTGAATATCTGCTTCGATATATTTTTGAAGTGCCTCATCAGCATTGCGCATATTCCGTACCTGATTGGCAATCGCTGTTTGCAGTGTTTCTATTATTTTTTGCGTGTTCCGGTATTCCATTTCACTTTGATCAGAGCGAATCAGGCGTTCCAGTTTGTCCTCAAACACGCGGCTGTAATATTCGCTTCGCTCTTCACTCAAGTTGGAAAGTTGCTCGACCACATATTCATCAAGAGTCACGCCTTCAACAGCCATAAAGGTACATTCATTTTTTCTAAATTCGGGACACACATATTTGAACCGCGGTTTTCCATTTGTCCAGCGATTGGATTCTGAGATGACCCGCAGCCGTTTCCCACAATGCGGGCAATACATCAGTCCGAAAAGCAGAGCGTTGGTCTTGCGATGTGGCCGATTGTACTTTTCGGCAATCGCATCCAATAGTTTCTGCGTTTTTATCCATTCCTTTGAGGAAATAAAACCTTCATGCTTCCCGACAGAAATAATCCATTCGCTGATCGGTTTAGGCGACAACAGCTGGGAGAACTTAGGATTAAAGAACGTGGAATCCTCATCCTCTATTTTACATTGATCTGTTTTGTTGTAAACGGAAAGGCCATGCTCTCCATCGAACTCCGAGAGTTCTCCGAAGATATTCCCGTCATGCTCAAGAAAATAGTTATATGCCTGTTCGTCTGCCGTGCAGTAAATTGGATTTTTAAGGATCAGTCTGATCGTTGAAGTTGTAAAGTTTGCCCCTTGTTTCGTTTTATATTCCTTATTGATCTCTTTTACTGTTTTCATAATCGATCTGGCGCGATGAAAGACGCGGTATATTTTCTGAACCAGGACTTTCTCATCCTCTATGCTGACAAGGAAACTGACCGCGCTTTTATTTTTCCCGCTTCCGGTTGATACGCGGTTTGATGTAAATCCGGTCGGAGTTGCACCTCCCAGCCAGCGCCCATCCTTGGCAGGCTCCATCAGATTGTCCTGGATACGTTCCGTAAGGATGTCCCGTTCAAATTCCGCGATGATGGCAAGTCCCTGAATAATAATTTTTGATGTGCCGATTTGTGTATTTATATTGTTTGAACAAACCAGCAGGGTTACGTCGTGTCGCTCGAAGTATTCCAACAATCTCATAAGATCAGAGGTCTTCCGGCTGACACGATCCAGCTTATAACAGGCAACGGCTTTTATCTTGCCCATTTCTATATCGCGCAAAAGCCGCTGAAAATCGGGGCGATCCGAATAATAGCCGCTCAATCCCTTATCTTCATATTTCAGGAACGGGTAATCTTCCGATAATGACAGTTGATTGACGGCATAACCGGAACTTTGTTTGAACCGTACTCCGATACTGTCCCCCTTGTTGGTAATGCGGGATTTCCTCGTATAAATGGCTACGCTGCGATTATCCTCTCCATTGATATTTCTTGCTTTCCTTTTCATCCGTATTGCCTCCTTTGTTGCAATGGCGGCAATTACACGCCGCACCTTTTACAGCGATTATATCGACGGTTTCTGTGCTGCTGCAAAGGTGCGATTTTCCTCCTGAAAGGCAGTAAGGATTGCCTTTAACTCCATCACTGTCCATACTGATATATCCTACAGCAAAAAATCCACACGTCTATCATCAAATTCATACATATACTTTTCGCTGTTTTTCCCGAAATGAAACACAGTTTCCATAAATCCTCCATCAATCTCTCGCTATCAGTTCATATTCATGGCCCATCCGATGATTGCAATAGGTGCAGGTATTGCGCTCCTGGTTTTCAGATGCCCGCGCAAGATCATACTTCCCACCCATACGAAAGTTATCCGCACACAGCTTGCATAAACACAGAACAAGATTTTGATGCGGCGGTTTGCTCAGGCCGATACTGACAACAAGAGCGCGATTCAATTCTCTTAAATGCTTCTCTTCCAGACTTCCCGCAAATTTCTCCAGCCGCTTTTTGTCCAACGTCCGTATCTGTTCCAGCAAAATGACTGAAGGCAGTTCCAGCCCATAATCGGTTCCAAATAAAGCAGTGGGTCGGCAGCTTTGCCCTCGCGTCAACCTTGCTTGTGATTGCGGCAACGACCACCGTAGGGCTGTGTTTATTCCCTATGTCATTTTGGATAATCACTACAGGACGGTAGCCCATCTGTTCTGATCCGACGCCTTGCCCCAGATCGGCAAAATAGATATCGCCTCGTTTATATGTCCGATTCATCTTCACACCTCCTCGAAATAGTAAAACGGCATATCATGCCTTCTATGTAAAGCCGGACAAAAGAACGCCTCAAAGCCGAAGGAAGTTTCACCCTCGTCTGTAGCGATTCCATTTGGCCGGCTATTTTCTCTTATTTGAGCTTATTTGTCCTCGACACCCCGGCTCATGGCGGGAAATCATCAAGCGGCTGACGGTGCATCAGCTCCACGGGAATCCCACCCCCGGCAGGATCTCTGTCGGCTGCCTTCATTGCGTGCGACGCCTCACGCCGGAACCGGCGCTGTACGTTCAAGCTGTGACTGAACAGGAGTATCTTTGACTCCATTGCCTATCGTGGCCGCGTCGGGAACCGCCCGACGCTTATAGCCGGCTGTTTACCGCTCTGTGCGAAAGGATGCAAGCCGGAAAATACTGTGTGGGTTTCCGCTGCTTTCCTCCGCACATCATGGCGCAGCCGCTAACGTGGCTCATGCTCATCGCAATAACAATGGGAATGTGCCTGATGAATGGGTATGCAGTTTTCAAAGAACAGGAGGGGAGTAGTCAGTTATAGAAAGACCTCTCACTCTATTTGCCGTTGAGTGAGAGGTCTGATAACCCTCATTTCAAAATTTCTTTCAGTTTTTTCAAAATGCGCTGTTTTTTCTTATGTACCGCATTCGGATATACCCCCAGTTCCTTTGCATAGTCGCGCTCCGTCCTGTCTTCATAGAACAGAGCATAAACAAGAGCATATTCCTCATCGGTCAGCTTTGTAAGTGCCAGACGCAGATCGTCTTCAGCCAGCCTGCGGAATACGGCATCCTCAACGCTTTCTCTGGTATCTTCAAATTGCCTGGCATTGTCAGTTATCAACCGATCCAGAGAATCTTCTCTGCTGGGAATGACTCGCTGTACAGTACCATCCTTTGCCAATATGATTCGCTCTGTCTTCAGATCTGTTTCGAAGTAACGCATTTTTCGGTCACCCTGCATATAGACCTGATAGACCTCCTCCGTTATCTCAATGAACTGACCATCGATCCATAGCTTTCTTTTCTCCTTATCCATCTTGCACCTCCGAATCGCACGAAAACCTTTAGGGTTCGTTTGAGTCGGAGGACTGCGGCAATGACGCTGCCGCTCTGAACGGAATATAGAAAAGCGCCTGCGATACAACAGAATATGCTGTAATGCAGGCGCATAGACGCCATCTATTTCATTATTATACTGAATTTTTGGTTCAGTATATGGCACATAATGATTCCACTTTATATGTGCGTTTTTTTTGAGAAGACTGACCGTTCAGTCAGCCAGAGGAAAAACTGCTGTTTCTAATGATCAGCACAGAGCACAGGTATGACCAGCGCATCGCAACCCCTCCTTCCAGTCTTTATTGGCGGAGCGGCTGCTCGTCTGTTCATCCTCTTATGAACCTGTATGCCACTTATAATTGAGCCTTCATGCCATTATCGCCATGAACTGAAATGGATAAATTATAAGCGGAGGTGAACTAACAGTGCGCAATTTACCTGAATCACCGGGAACAGCCCTCATCAACACCGCCCCTGAAAAGCAGCCATAAGGCTGTTTTTCTTCTTCGTTTTTTGTCCATATATAAAGCTGCTCCTTATGAAAATGAGCCGATGACCGCAGTCTTTCGACTGTCGATCATCGGCTCTGCGTCTCAGCGTCCGGCTCTTGGATGATAGTGTATTACTTGTTTCAGGCTGGTCATCGTTTCTTCCCAAACACCTGGAACAAATCTGACGTGTGCAGATTTATCTCTTAATAATCCTCAAAGGAAAAGAAACTTCGCAGCCGTTCCCGACTTATTCTGTTACAGCCGTCACTCCATAACACTTTTCCGTTTTCAATAAATACAAAGTAATTGCAACACTCAACAATCAATTCGGGATCGTGTGTAACTATAAAAATCGTTTTTCCCATCAAGCTCAATTTTTGCAGATTTTCGGCTACTTTTTTCATATGGCAATAATCTAATCCACTTGTAGGTTCATCAAAGACAATGACTTGTCTATCAGATGCAATCGCGCTGGCAATCGCTACCCGCTGTTTCTGCCCTCCGGATAACGACATCGGATGGGCATCCCTAAATTCTGAAACATGCAGGCTTTCCATAATGTTTTCTACTTCAAGCGCCGCTTTCTCTTCGTCCAAATTATCCAGACTAAGCAAAATTTCATCCTTTACGCTTTCTGTAAAAAGCTGATGATTTACATCCTGCATAACCATATAACAAGTCTTAATTCTTTGATTGGCCATATAAGTTTGTCCGTCCATGCTCATACTGCCTTTTGCAGTTTTGAGTAATCCGCATAGGTTATGGGCAAAAGTCGTTTTGCCGGCGCCATTGTTGCCGACTACTCCAACCACCGCACCTTGCGGAATCATCAAATCTGATATATCCAGCACCTTTCGCTTTTTCTTCTGCCCATCGGAAGTATTTTTATAAGAGGCTTCAAAGTCCCTGATATATAGCTGCTTTGTCGCACACACCACACTCTGCATTTTACTAAAACCTTCGGACTGCAAGGCTCTAAGACCCAGCGCGTGCAATTCATCCGTAGATTTCTTTTTGAAGTCGGAGATGGAAAGATTTTCTTTTATTTGTCCGTCCCGCATGTACAGAACATGATCTGCAATATCCATCAGGTAGTACAGGCGATGTTCCGCAATTACAATTGTTTTCCCGCATGCTTTCCATTCTCGCAATACGTTTTTTAATTCTCTGATTGATTTAATATCCAAATTGGAAGATGGCTCATCCAATACAAATACATCTGGCTCCATTGCTGATACAGACGCACAGGCAATTTTCTGTTTTTCACCGCCGGATAGTGCAAAAAGACTCCGATTTAGCGAATCTTCAATTTTTAATGCACTCACGATTTTGTCTATCCGTAAATTGATTTCATCTGAGTCAATTGCTAAATTCTCGCATCCAAACGCAATTTCGCTGGTAGTATCCACCGTAAAAAACTGTGTCCTTGGATTCTGGAATACGGAACCAACAACGCCTGATAAAGCATAAAGAGACACATTTTTTACATCTATCCCGTTCACGATTGTTTGCCCGGTAAGCGTTCCCTCATAATAATGTGGAATTAACCCATTGATTAAACGTGTGAGGCTTGTCTTTCCGCAGCCGGATTCTCCACAGATCAAAACGACCTCTCCGTCATGGATTTTCAAATTTATATTTTCGATTTTCCCTTTGGAACTGCCTTGCTCATATTGAAAGGACACATCCTTAAATTCTATCATTTCATTTCAGCCCTCCTCAAAAAAGCAGGAATACCAATAGCGCGGCAGTAATCATGATCATCATCACAAAATCTTTCCAATGGAAACCGATCTTGCAAATGCTTGTACGCTTTTTGCCGTTTCCTAATCCCCTTGTCAAAGCTGCCGCAGACAGGTCATTCCCTATCGTTACTACGGACATCATGAGAGGAACAATCCGATATTCTAATATTGATTGGGGATTTCTGAAAAAATTTTTCCCTGTCATTCCTCTCATACGCATAGCGTTACCGATAGATTCCGCTTCTTCGGAAATTGTAGGGAAAAACCGGAACATAACAGAAAACGGGATAATGAATGCTTCTGGTATATGCATACGCTGCATGGCAAAGACAAATTCACTAACCTTGGTAGTTGAAAGAAGATAGTAGCCCATCATGGCACTCGGAAACCATCTTGTTCCAAATTGCGCCAACAGCGATATTATAATTGTTCCTATCAGTCCCATATACGGAACAAGAAACATGTTCACCGTCCATGAAACAACAAAAACAATCAGATAGATGATGGCAACCTTTTTCCTACTGCCCGAAAGCAAAAGGAAGAAGGGTATCAATGCCAGAATCGGCTTTAACCAGAAACTAATACCGTCCGTTTTTCCGTCAATCATTACAATACTGAATATTACCAGCATATATAGCTTTGTTCTTGGGTCAAGCCAGAAACGCCGCTCCGAATCAACTGACAGTAATAATTCTGGTTTCATTAAACAATGCCCGCCTTTACAAAATGCTTCTTCAAAATTGCCTTGCCCAAATACGCGCCGATCACTCCGCCAACGATGCCTAAAACAATGACTACCGGAAGCATCCAGTTAGCAGTAAGGCCCATAACGGCATTGATGTATTCGTCCGTACCTCCCTTGCTTCTGTACGCCTCAAAGAAAGTATCTCTCATAATCCACATAGGCAGCATGGAGCCGATTACCCATTCGGTGAACACGCAATATCCCAACACAGTATGCTTCCAACTTTTATATGCGCCAGCTTTGAAGATCAAATCTGCCAGGAATCCAAATACAATTCCGAAGGGAATGGAAATCCAGCTTTGTCCCATCAGAAAGCAGAGGACACTGACCAGCGTACCCATAATAGTAGCCGCGCCAAATTTTCCTGTCTTTGTCAAAAACAGCATAAATGGAATGCCACCCAGTATTCCCAACACCAATGGAATGATAACTGCAAAGATAGGAATGTAACCCAGCATACCCGTGATAAAGAACATCACAAAGTAGATGACCGTAAAGATACCGATGTTGATAAAGTCTTTTGCGTTCAATTTTTTCTTGTCCATTGTAGGAACTCCTTTCTTTTATGCAAAGTTGTTTGCTTTGATTTTCCAACCGATAGCTTTTTCTCTCATGCCAACAAAATCCGCATAAATACCAGATTGCTTGATAAGCTCGTCATGCGTGCCTTGCTGAGAGATTTTACCCCGGTCGATAACGATGATTTGATTCGCATTTTTTACGGTTTTTAACCGATGGGCGATCATAATAATTGTTTTTCCCTGAGTCAGTGCTTCAATCGCCTTCTGAAGCTCTGCCTCATTTTCGGGATCGACATTTGCTGTGGCCTCATCAAGAATAATAATGGGCGCGTCTTTCATAATCGCTCTTGCAATAGAAATCCTCTGCTTTTCACCCCCGGAAATGGTTGCGCCGCTTTCTCCAATTACAGTCTGGTAGCCCTCCGGCAATGCTGAAATGAAGTCATGACACCTTGCCGCCTTTGCTGCCTTCACTACATCTTCATGGGTAGCGTTAGGAGAACCGAATTTAATATTGTTCTCAATCGTATCCGGAAACAAATACACATTCTGGAATACCATGCTGATGTTTTTCATTAAGCTGTCCAGCTTGTAATCTTTGACATCAATGCCACCGATACGGACACTTCCGTTGTCAACATCCCAAAAGCGTGCAATCAGATTTACCAGTGTTGTTTTTCCAGATCCGGACGGACCGACAATCGCCGTGGTGGTTCCCTGCGGAATGGTGAGGGATACATGGTCGATCACTTTTTTATCCCCGTAAGAAAAGCTTACATCCTGCATTTCAATATCCAACCGATCTGGACTCTGCTCTTTGCCATCAATATCAATCTGGGGGCTTTGATTGATTTCCTCTACACGGTCAATAGAAGCATCAATCATGGAAAGCATAAAAAACATTTCCCCAGCACTTTCCAACTGGCTATATACCATGAATGCCGATACTAAAATTATCAAGCAATACGTTAATTCCAATGTGCCGTTTATGAAAAGAACAATAGAGCAGAATGCGGCGACAGCACTGGCAATCCGAAGAACAACCTGCTCGGCAGCTATATAAGGAATTCGACGCCTTTCAGTAAGCTGGTTTTTCTTCTGTGTTTCATCAATTGCTTTTTCCAGCGTGGTATTTGATTGCTTTGCCAGATGAAATGCCCGCACAACGCCCATCCCCTGTATGTATTCCAGTACGGCATCCATAAATTCTGTCTGTGCCTCTAACCTTTTTGGAGATAATTTTTTGGAGCAACGCAGGAGCATTGTGTTAATTACCATGAACAAAATTACGCCAGTTAAAAAAATCAAACTAATCTTCCAGCTGAAATAGCACATGGCAACAGAAAAGATACTGGCGTGGATTACACCCACCAAAGTCCGCACGATGATAGCAAAGGACATACTTTCAAGGTCACTCATGGTCGCTGTTGAAACGGATGTAAGATTGCCCAGACTATGGCTGTTGAAATAGCCCATCGGCATATATTTCATACGGTTGCCAATTTGAATCCTCTTGTCTTCACACATTCGGTAGCTGCCTTCGCCTTCCTTGCCATGCGCCAGATACCAGAAAATAATGGTGCCGATCACACTGACTAACATAATACCAAAGGAAAGCAGGGCGGTCTGTGCGGTAATATTACTACGAACTAATCCATCCAAAACCACCAGAAGGGCGGCAAATTGCAGAGCTTCTAAAATACAGCGTATGATTTCATAAAAGAGTCCCAAATACCAATTTCGGCTCTGCCGACCCGCAAATTCAAAGAATTTTCGAAAAGAACGTATCATGCTGTTTTCACCTCCTTTGCATCCATGTGAGCTGTCCACATCGTATGATAAAGACTGCACTCTTTTAATAATTCCTCGTGCGTTCCTTTTGCCTGAATTGTCCCATCCTTCACAACAACAATCTGGTCGGAATCCGTTATCGTTGACAGGCGGTGCGCAATTACAATCAATGTTTTACCCTTTGTCAGTCGGCTGATGGCCTCCTGTATTACCGCTTCATTTTCCGGGTCAGTATAGGAAGTTGCTTCATCAAGAATCACAATTGGGGCGTTTTTTAGCATAGCTCTGGCAATCGCGATTCTCTGGCGTTCTCCACCGGATAAATGCCCTCCGGCACCGCCAACCACAGTTTCATATCCATGCTCAAGATTCATGATAAACTCGTGACATCCAGAAGCTTTTGCAATCTGCTCCACTTCGGAATCGCTTGCTTCTGGCTTGCCCATACGAATATTGTTACGCACTGTATTGTTAAACAGATAATTGTCCTGCGACACATAGGAAATCAAATTGTTCAATTGATCAGTAGAAATTTCTTTTACGCTTTTATCACCAATCGTAATCAGTCCCCCGGTCGCATCCCAAAAGGACGCAATCAATTTTGCAATCGTTGATTTTCCGCTGCCGGACGGTCCTACAAAAGCTGTCATCTTCCCCTGTGGAATTGTCAGATCAATTCCTTTCAAGACCTCTTTTTCCTCGTATGCAAAATGAACATTTTCCAAAGAAATATCAAGGTTTTGCAAATCACATTTTTCCACTGGCCGGACAAGTTCTGGCTGGTTTAATATACCGTCAATCTCGCCCATTACAGTACCTATTTTTGCAATATCATCGGTAAAGAACATTGCGGCTACAAGTGGGCCAGCAATTCCCAACGATAGGATAGTTACCGTAATAAAGGTGGCAGCTGACAGCGAACCATTCATGTAAAACAAGCACCCAACGGGAAGTACAGTAATCAGCGCCGCAGGCCATACACTCATCATAACCGCAGAATATTTTTGTGTATCTCTCATCCAGTCTAAAATCAGGTCTGCATTTGCATGGACAGCATTTGTAAATTTTTGATAGGAATTATCTGCCTGATTAAACGCCTTAATGACTTCAATACCGCCGATGTATTCTACCGTTGTTGCACTCATATGATTTCCGGCTTTTACAACTTCTCCATACTTCTTGGGATATTCTTTCATCATTCCCATGTAACACACCATTCCAACAGGAATGGTAATCAGCGATACTAACGCCATTCTCCAGTCCAACATGAACAGATAAACAATGATTGCAATCGGTACGAGAAGATTTGAAGTCATTTCCGGGATTACATGAGCAAGCGGAACTTCTAACTGTTCAATCCGCTCCACCATACCGTTTTTTAACTGGCCGGACGGGGTATTGAGAATATAGCCCATAGGCACTCTGGTAAGTTTTGAAGCAATTTTCCGTCTTGCCTCCGACAGCACTTCAAAGGTTGCTTCATGGGATGCTCTTGTAGAAATTCCCATCAATATTGCTTTTAGGACAAAGCAGCCGCCAGAAATCAGACACCATATCATGTAAAATGATAAATCCCGATTCCCAGAGAGTAATTCGATCGTCATTCTGGCTGTTGAAAAATAAGGAACAATACCAAAGGCAACTGCAAGCACAGCAAGAATAACGGAAACGATGTAGCCAGTTTTATGCGGCCGGGCAAACTCTACCAGTCTGCCAACTGAATTTCCTCCCTGTGATTGATTCATATAAACCCTCCATTGTTAGTATTAGCTAACCAATATTTAAAAAAATAAGCCGACAATCTGTTATGTGATTTACATAAACAAATTATCGGCTCTGCGTCTTGGCGTCTGGCACTACTGATAATCGTATTTTCATGTTGTCAACATCTACCAAACATTCTCGTTTGCATTTCGGACAAAATATTGGAAAGTTCTTCAATGAAGTGTCTGTCCGTATTTTTGTACGTGTTCTGCACTTGCAAAAAGGACAGTGTATCCATCCTCTTTCGTCCACACAAAAATCTACGGTTTTCTGCATTTATTTCACACCTTCTTTTCATCTATTTCTGATAGTATTCTTTCCATCCGTTCCCATAAAAGATACGTAACTCCTTGATATATTTTTTTGCTTCTTCCATGGGCATATCGTGAATCACCACTTCAAAAATCCCAGCATAAAAAGCGCTTGAAACAACATGTAAAAAACCATCTGTAACTCGTCCTTCTGCCATTGCTTTGCTTCCAGTTTGAATCAGGAATTTCTTTGTACAGCTTGTATCCAATTCTACTAACTCTTCTAAAAAATCCTGATAATAATTTCCTGGTGCTCCAGTAATCAGTAATCTAAATTCGGGAAAGTATTTATAGATGTAGGCAATCACAGCTTCAAACCCATGATCTGAATGTTCCATAAATTTTTTTTCCTGCTCGTGTCCTTTCAAAGAAGAAAAGTCACTTAATAATTGCCTCAGCAATTCAATCAGCCCCTTCGCCGCTGGTTCCACAAGAAAACGAAATAATCCCTCCTTATCTGAGTACCGTGTGTATATTGTGCTGGTACTGACACCTGCATTTTGAGCAATCGTTCGTATCGATGCTTCAGTGTAACCTTTTTCTAGAAATTCTTTTTTCGCACATAGTAAAATTTTTTCATCAAATTCTTCTATCCTTCTTGCCACTATTCTTCCTTCCTCATGTAAAACAACGTTTCTATAACATCGTTTTTAATACGTTGTTTTAAATATAGCACACTTGTTTTGCATTTTCAAGACTTTCTATCACTATTTCCACCACTTCCTTCTATAAAATAATATATATCCTCTGCTACATATTCCCAATCTGGATCCAACATCATATCATGACAAATATTTGCATAAATAATTATTTTTGCTCCTACGCGTTTGCCCGCATCTATTCCTACAGAAATTGGCATACATTGATCATCTAAAGAACTTAAGATTAATGTTTTGCTCCAATCATAATTACTCGGAATATTCCTTCTCACTATCAAAAATTCTATTTGCTTTGTTTCTTTCTCGAATTTTTCTATATACTGCTCCAATTTGTTGTCATCCAATCGATCAGAAAAGTAAAATCGTTTTTTATTTCTAAATATATTATGGACATTTATAACAAAAGTTCTCCTAATCTGCTTTACAAAGGGTCCTGGAGTCAAAAAAATAATACCGTTTAACTTCGGAGAATATTTGACAATGTATCTCTCCAAAATTGCTGCCCCTAACGAATGAGAGACTATATATAATTCTCCTTCAAGTTTTTCTATCACTTCATTCAAATATTGTATGTATTCTTCAACTTTAGTTTTTTTAGATTTACCTTTAAAATCAATAGACTCTACATTAATTTTTCTTTCCAAAAAGTACGGAACAAAATTTTCCTCCCAGCACCATGCTCCATGATAAGCACCATGTATGAAGACTATTGTCTTTCTATTTTCTTCATTATTTATGCGTTATTGAACAAAACCCCATAAAACCCCTTCACATTCTAATATTCTCATATTGAACTTTTTTCTTTACGGTCAGCGGATTGACTTGTCCAAATTTTGTGCCGCCCATGTTTTATAATATTTGATATGCTTATGTTATTGGAAAATCGAAATCTTAGGCAATCAAGGTTTTTGATTCGAAGACAGCAGGTAAAAATGCCTCCGACCATACTTAACAGAGGACTTCATACTCCTCGGAACACAGACTTTAACTATATAAGGGACTGCAAAGCAACAGCCCCTTATAAAAATCATATTATTTGTTTTCTTTTTTCATTTACATATTCTTGAATAGCATCACGTACATACTAAGCCGTTCCTTCCCCGAATTTGTCTAAATTATTTTTGAATTCTTTACTATATTCTCAAATCACTATATTCAATGAGACAATGCGAAAGCTTCGGGACATGCTAAAAAACCAGCACGACGATTCCGGCGACAATCGCCGCACCGGCAACCCAAATCAGCGTAAGAACGCCTCGCTTTTTCAACACTTGCTTCCAGCTCTGAACAAATGGCAGTCCTTCGCATCCTGGCAGTATCCAAAACCTGCTGTGTCCTACCCATATTTTGTCAATCACGATACCGTCATACCAGTTCATCACCTCTAAAAACAACAATGCCAGCAGATAAGCTGTCTTGAAATCCGATACCCTATGCCACACACCGATGATAAGCACAAGTGCAGCCAACATGACCATGCAGAATTCTGTCATGAAGATCTTCTGTTTGCGCCGCATCACTTCTTTTGTGGTCAGGCCTATTTCAATGGCTCGATCCTGTACAGTCTTCGGATAAAAATACAGCCCGTCGATCGCTCCGCCTCTCACAGCATATCTCACCATTATGGTAAATAAAAGGCAGTACAAGGCTAATTCCAATACAGTCATAATTTCATCCAGTCCTTCTCCTTATTCCCGTAATAATTTGACCCACTTGCGTTGCCTGTGCGCATAAAATGCTTTTGCCCACAGCCAGATAAATATCGTTTTCCACCCCGCCTTGATTTCCACTCTGTCGGTATATTCCGTGCGACTGCCATCCAGCTTTATCAGCTTTATCTCATGGTTCCACACGGGAACACGCTCGTTTTCCTCCCGACTGCTGATGCCGTCCTGATCGAATCGAACGATGTGGATCGTATGCGTGCAGAAAGGAATCACGCCAAAGAGGCGAAAACGATAGGCTGACGTACTCCCCGCAGTCCACTCTTGAACAGACTCACCCACCGGCTCAAAGGCGGCAAATGGCTTTGCGATATATTGAAGTGTTTCCGGCTGCTGCAGCTTTTCAAAAACAACAGCGCGTGACGCCGGTAAAATTGTGGTTCTGTTTACAATCACGTTTGCTCCTTATTTCCTTCCGACAAGCAGAGCCGAACCAGCAAGTCCGAGCCATACAGCCTCTTTATGCCCCATAAACCTTCCATCCGTGGTATCGATCAGGCGCACATCCTCATATCCTTCTGCCCTCAGTCTTTGAATAAATACATCCATATCACCGTAGCGCGGCTTGCTCATCATATCATGAATAGCAAAAATACCGCCCTTTTTCAGCACACGCAGCGTCTCCAGCAGAAGCCTTTGCTTATCCTGTCCCGCAATATTGTGATAAACATAGTTGCTTGTCACCGCGTCAAAGCTCTCATCTTCAAACGGAAGCTTCACCGCATTGCCTTCCTCAAACCGCACATTGGATACGCCTTCCGCTCTTGCGTTGTCCTCACAGCGTTTCTTCGTAAACACAGTTTTATATGAACCGCTCCAGATATCGCAGCCTGTCATATGCGCTTTCGGGTTCCTCTTTGCGCAGGCGATAGTCAGTGCGCCGCTGCCGCAGCCGACATTCAGGCCGACGCCGCCGTCGGGAATCCTTACATGCTCCGCCGTTCCCTCTACGATGGTCTTGGCAAGCTTTCTTTTGCCCTTATAATCAAAAGTCCTGTACAGTACCGTCATCCACACGGCAAAAAACAGCAGTGCAAGTGTTCCGATGCCGGGAACAAGGGCACAGATGAGCCTCACTGTTCCATGCAGGATCAGCCCCGTTACGCCGAACAGGATGAACACGATAAAAAACAGCGCAGTTCCGGCAAACAGCCCTTTCAACAGGCTTTCCGGCACCCAGTTTTTGTAGTCAGGCTTCATTTTCTATTTGTACCCCCTTCCCTGTGTGAATACCGGCGGCCAGTATTCCATCGGCTTTTCACCGATCTTTATTTTGAAATCGCAGAAATCACCATCCTCAAAGCAGGTGTGTTCACGGAAAAGCGGCACGCCGAGAACGCCGAACATGACATAGTCCAGATTGCAGAGATACGGCATATATGCTTCATATCCGTACTGCTTTGCAAAATCAGCCAGAGGACAGACCAGATTGTGATAGCTGAAATCATATCCCTCTTCCGGCGGGATCTGTGTCTTGGTTTCAAAGCTGCCGGGGTTTTCCGCCGCATTGACAGCGTTTTTAGCATCCTTTTTCATGAATATCCTGTTCAAAAGCCTTGTATTCTTACATAACTTACCTATGCTTTTCCGAAGGATCCACGGCATTTTCATGGTCATGCGCTCATAGCTCATAACCATGAGACGTCCCGTTTCTTCCAGATCAACACCGTATTTTTGAAGCACTTCACCCATAGCGACAAAGCTGTATGCGCCCGTCAGGTTACGTGTGCCGCTGATACGCTTCCCGCCGATATAGGGAAACCTTTCCAGAAGTTCCGCTTCATAATATGCCCATATCTCTTCAAATACATCACCGTACTTCTTTCCGCCGGCATCTTCCAGCTCAGTACGGATCAAAGAAAGCATCTTCTTCATATCTTTTTTCAGCTTATCCTTGTTTTCGGCATAATATGTATGCATGGTTTTCTCCCTCCCCTTTTCTCGCTTTATTGCAATGACCGTTATCCACGGCTTTGATCTGTGATGGTCACTGGTAACTTCAGAAAATCCGACAGTCCGCAGTGCCGCCTCCAGCTCCTTGGCGGTATAGGTTTTCACCCGTCGATGATCTTTTCGAAATTTTTGACTTGCAGCATCTCTTCCATCCGATTCGTTGGAAATCAGAAAACATCCGCCGGGCTTCAGCACCCTGTAAACCTCGGAAAAGCACTTTTCAAGACCCGGCCAGAAATAAACCGTTTCAAACGCCGTAGCGAGGTCAAACGATCCGTCGGAAAAGGGTAGTGCCGACACATCACCCTGCAGGACCTTGCAATGCCCTGCCCTAACCATCGCTTTATTGTATTCTTTTGCCTTTTCCACAAACAGAGAAGAATAGTCCACGGCAGTCACATGGGCCTGCGGATATCTTTTAAGCAGCTCTCCGGCATTTCTGCCCGCGCCGCAGCCAAGCTCAAGGATATTCTCAGGGCTGATCTGCCGCAGATGCGACATGCCCCAGTCCGCCATCCTTGCATGGCCTGCATTCATGGCGCGGAGCATGATTCTGCCGAGTCTGCCCTCAGGCTTTCTTGTCTGGTTGAAAAATTTCTTTAAAACGCCCATCTTATGCCTGCGCTCTTTTTCACTTAAAAATCAATTCAAATCCGAACAACTTCGTAATAACTTAGCAAATGGCGGTAACACCTTGAAAACACGGCGTTCCCGCCATTTACTTTTGGGGAGATGGTAGGCAAGTATCCGAAAATCCTCGCGTGGTTTTCCGTTCAGAAGTGGTACGCAAGTAGTAAAAGAGCCATTTACTATTACGCCGCAAGAGCCTCTTTCTGCTCCGCAATCTGCACGGGTTTCTGCTCCAGACGCTCCATTTCAGCCTTGGCTGAGTCAAAATCAGCATGGGCATAATAATTCAATGTCATCGTGATATTTGAATGGCCCATGATGTATTGCAGTGCTTTAGGATTCATCCCCGCATTGGCCATTCGCGTGCAGAATGTATGGTGGAACGTGTGAGGAGTGACATTGAACAGAGGATCGTCCTTGTGTGACTTGTTGTACTTCTTCACGATGTTCTTTACCAGTGTTTCTACATTGCAGGCTACCTGCGGCGTTCCATCCCGTTTGAGGAACAGGAAATTGCTGTACCCGCCAACGGTGAATGTCTCATTCTGGTCATGGCTCTTGACGATTCGTTGTAGCGCGTCATACGCTCTTTCCGTCATGGGCACCTGCCGGCTGCCGCACTTTGTTTTTGGCTCTGTGATGTAGTAGCCTAAGTCCGTGTCGCGGAGTAGCTGATGGTCAACCAGGATCAGGCGATTGGTGAAGTCCAGCGCCGTTGTCAGCCCACAAAGTTCGGAAACGCGCAGCCCGGCTTCCATCAGGACGATGATCTCGTCCACATTTCTTTGATACACAGGGTCATTCGCTATAAAGTCAATCAGACTGTCGGCCTGTTCCAGCGTGAGTGCCTGTTTGGGCTTGCTGTCGTCCTCGATGACGGTGTTGAGCGCGAAGTTGAATGGATTTTTCCTAACGCAGTCATCTTCGATCGCCATTTGAAAGGACGCTTTCAAGGATCGTTTGAAATTGTTGATACTCTGAAAAGAAAACCCTTTTTCGCTCATGCGGATCGCCCATTCTTTTGCATCCGACGGTTTCACACTGTCGATGCTCCTTGCGCCCAGTGGATCGTCTTGTAACAGGCTCATCAGATACGCTCGCCCTTTAACCGTGTTGGGCTTTACGTTTTTACGCTGATTATTCTGCTTGGCGTAGAGCTGGCAGACAGTCATTTTCTTTCCGACTGTATCAATACCGTCATCCAGGTCTTTGCGGATTTCCTTGACCTTTTCCCGGAGTGAGATACCGTCTCTTTTCCCGGTTGGTGTCTTATCCGTTGCGACCAGTTTCCACGCATAAACAAATTGAGGCTTGCCATACACATCGGTATACTTGTAAACGTATCTCCCGTCTTTTCTCTGGCTTTCTCCGGTCCTTAATATTCTTCCTTTATTATCGCGTCTCTTAACTGACATGATCACAGCTCCTTTCCGTCCCGGAACGATCCTGATACGCTATATGCTCATTATACCGTTTTTTTGGCCCGCCGCAATTCTGCGATTAAACAACGTCCAGTGCATCAATGATTTTTTCAAACTGCTTGCGCTTGATCTGGATACGGTTGCCGTTCATAATCAACCATCCTGCGTCGGGATTATCTTCAGCCAGCTTGCGCAGCTTCTTTTCCCCGATACGGAAATACTTTGCCGCTTCTTCAATGGTCAGCGTATACTTTTCCCAAATCGGGACCTCCGTATAATTCATTGTGAACCTCCTCTCATTTTCTTGGCACAAGCTCATACTCATACCCCATCCGGTGGTTGCAATAAGTACAGGTGTCTCGTTCCTGGTTCTCCGTCACGCGAACAAGGTCGTATTTCCCATTCAGCCGGAAATTGTCTGCACAAGGCTTGCAGAGGCAAAGGACAAGATTTTCCCGTATTGGAATAAGCCCGACGCTGATCGCCAAAGCATGATTCATGTCGTGCAAATGCTCATCTGACAGCCTGCCGACGTATTTCTCCAGACGCTGCTTATCCAGCGTCCGAAGCTGTTCCAGCAGGATCACTGAGGGCAGTTCCAGGCCATACCCGGCTCCGATAAAACAGTGGGTCGGCTGTTTTGCCTTTGCATCCACCTTGCTTGTGACCGCAGCAACAACCACGGTTGGGCTGTGCTTGTTGCCTGTATCGTTCTGAATGATAACCACCGGGCGATACCCCATTTGCTCCGAGCCGATCCCCGCACCGAGATCGGCAAAGTAAATGTCCCCGCGTTTATATATCTGATTCATCTGCGCACCTCCTGTAAAATAGTGAGGCAGCGACATACTGCTGCCTATGTAAAAGCCGGACAAAAGGCATGGCAAAACAGACGGGCGCTATTATGCTCGCCTGAAACATGCTGGTTGTCCGGCTGTTTCTTCTTGTAGAGCCTATTTGTCCTCGACACCCCGGCTCATCGCGGGAAGTCACCAGACGGCTGACGGTGTATCAGCTCCACGGGAATCTCACCCCCGGCAGGATCTCTGTCGGCTGCTCTCATTGCGTGCGACGCCTCACGCCGGAACCGGCGCTGTACGCTCAAGCTGTGACTGAACAGGAGTATCTTTGACCCCATTGCCTGTCGTGGCCACGCCGGGGACCACCTGGCGTTTATAGCCGGCTGTTTACCGCTCCGTGCGGAGGATGACAAGCCGAAAACAAGAATGTATGCGCTTTCGCTGCTTTCCTCCGCGCATCATGGCGCAGCCGCTAACGTGGCTTATGCTTTCCTGGCAATAACAATGGGAATGTGCCTGATGAATGGGTATTCTGTTGTCAAGGTTCCGTAGGGAGCAGTCCGTATAAAAAGACCTCTCACTCTATTTGTCGTTAAGTGCTGTACACCCTTTATTTCAAAAAAGCTTTCAACTTTTTCAGGATGCACTTCATGCGCTTATGTACTGCATTGGGATATCCGCCTAATTCCTGCGCATAGGCGCGGATTGACTTGCCCTCAAAGAAAAGCGCATGGATGAGCGAGTATTCCTCATCGGTTAATTTCTCCAACGCCCGGTGCAGCTCATCTTCTGCCAGCTTGCGGAGTACGGCATCCTCCACGCTTTCGCCGGTGTCAGAAAACTGCCTGGCGTTGTCGTCAATCAGGCGGTCCAGAGAATCTTCTCTGCTGGGAATGACTCGCTGTACAGTACCATCCTTTGCCAATATGATTCGCTCTGTCTTCAGATCTGTTTCGAAGTAACGCATTTTTCGGTCACCCTGCATATAGACCTGATAGACCTCCTCCGTAACTTCAATGAGCTGGCCGTTGATCCAAAGTTTTCTTTTGTTATCATTCATTTTGCACCTCCGAATCGCACGAAAACCTTTAGGGTTCGTTTGAGTCGGGGGGACTGCGGCAATGACGTTGCCGCTCTGAACGGGATATAGAAAAGCGCCTGCAACACAGCAGAAGTTGCTGCGATACAGGCGCATAGCTGTATTCTATTTCATGTTTATCCTGAACTGACAGTTCAGAGAGCGGCGCATAGGAACGCCAGGCGGCACAAATGCTTTTTTTGGCCGGGCCGCCCTGTTAGTCAGGCTGAAGAAAAACAACCGCTTTTAACGATCAGGACATGGTTGAAATAGGACCAACGCATAACAAGACCTCCCATTGACACTTTGGCGGGACGGTCTTGTGTGTGCTTTCGCTTATTGAACCACTATGCCATCTATAATTGAACTTTCGAGCCATTATCAAAAAGGCAGAAAAAGTTAGAATTATAGATGGAGGTGAACTGAGAGTGCATAATATTCCTGAATCACTGGGCCACACCGTGAAAGCAGCACGAGAGAGGGCCGGAATCACCATTGAAGAACTGGCGGAAAAAGCGAGTATTTCAGAACGCTATCTATACCGAATTGAGAATGAGGGGAACAAACCCAGCTATGACGTTCTCTATCGGATCATCCGGGCATTGAATGTATCTGCCGATATTTTCTTCTACCCGGAAAAGCGTACTGTCGATACTGAGGTCGATCATCTTCTCCGCATGCTTTGTAATGGAAACGGGAGGGCCCTGGAAGTAATCAAGGCCACCGCGACGGCCCTTATCAATACCGTCCCTGAAAAGCAGCCGTGAGGCTGCTTTTTCCGTTCTGGCTCTAACAGCCTTTTTCATAAGCAAATAATCTCCGTATAATGAAATGAGCCGATGATGGCAGTCGTTGACTGTCGATCATCGGCTCTGCGTCTTAGCGTCTGGCTCCTTGATGATTGTGATATTACCTTGTTTCAGGTCTATCAGTGTTTCTTTCCGGCACTTAGGACAGAAAAGTGGGAAGTTTATCAATACCGTATCCTTGCGGATTTTTATTCGGGTTTTGCCTCCGCAAACGGAACAGATCACCCATTTCTTTTGCCCGGCCATTTCTAATCAGGGGTCGCTTTCCTTGCCCGGTTTGAGATCACAGGTATCTGCAAACGGACACGTTTTTTGTTCCTGTCCCTTGAGCTTCTGAAAGGAATCATCACTGATTGTGTGTTCCATTTTACAGGCTTCGGCCTCGGCGGTACTGGCGTCAACCCCTGCTCCGGTAAGCTGCTCCGCAAAATACTGGTGGCGCTCATAGAGCTTTTTGCAATTTCCTGACCCGAATCTGTCAGGTTGATGGCGGAATCGTCATTCATTATAAGATAGCTTCTCTCACGCAATTGCTTGACCGCATGGCTGACACTGGGTCTTGAAACTCCCATACAGTCAGCAACTTCCGAAGAGCGTACCGTTTTCTTTTGCCAAAATGTAAATGACTTTCAAATAATCTTCGCCGGAAGCATAAAGTTTCATGTCCCACCTCGCGTTACCCAGCAACACGCCAGTTCTTTGCGTTTTTCCGTATTTCCCAAAACTTTTGATAGATCCCCTGCGTTTCGATCAACTCCTGATGTTTTCCAGATTGAACAAGTTTCCCGTTATCAATCACAAGTATTTGATCTGCCTCCCGGATCGTTGATAAGCGGTGCGCGATCACGATTAAGGTCTTATTCTTAACCAGATCGCTGATAGCTTGCTGGAGGTGAATTTCATTTTCGGGATCGACACTTGCCGTAGCTTCATCCAAAAGCACAATGGGTGCATCCTTTAAGATCGCTCTTGCTATGGAAATTCGCTGTTTCTCTCCACCTGACAGCGTACTGCCGCCCTCACCAACCATTGTTTGATACCCATTCGGCAATGCGCTGATAAAGTCATGACAGCGAGCCTTTTTTGCCGCTTCAAGGACCTGTTCGTGGGTGGCGTCCGGGCATCCGAACTTGATGTTGTTTTCGATCGTATCCCTGAAAAGGTAGACATTCTGAAACACCATGCTCATGTTTTTCAAAAGACTGTCCGAAGTAAAGTCCCGCACATCGTGACCACCTATCAGAATGCGGCCTTCCTGAACGTCCCAAAACCGGGCGATCAGCCTCGTGATTGTCGTTTTCCCGCTGCCTGACGGCCCGACGATGGCTGTCATACTTCCTTCAGGAATAGAGAAGCTAACGTGATCTAATGCCTTTATCCCCTGAGCGTAGGAAAAGCTGACACCCTGAAAGGCAATATCAAAGGCTGCCAGATCAATATCCCTGCCGCCGTCATCTATGTCCTTTTCCTCCTTGATCTGTTCCACGCGATCAAGCGACGCCTCCATGGAGCGTATCATGGGCGTTAGCTGGCCCATGACTTCAACCGGTGTAAAGATGGAAAAGGAGGCAATCAAAATAACAGCCAAAGTCGGAAAATCGATTTCTCCACGCAGGGTGAGGAATTGAGCAGTGAGCATAATAGCGCAGGCCGTTACGCGAAACACCATAGAATAGGCGACGTTCATCGGTGCAAATGCCCGTTCCAAAGCATAGGAAGCGTCAGCGGTCTTGTCATACGTTGTTTCTATGCCGCTCAGATTCTTTTCTTCCATGTTGAATGACTTGATAACAGAAATTCCTTGCACATATTCAAGCGTGGCTTCTACAGCCTCTGCCTGAACGCGGCGTTGGTTTGCGGTTAATTCCTTGCCTTTTACCTGCATTCGGCCATACACCAAAAAGGAGCAGAGGACGCCAAGGATAAAAATCAATCCAATCCGCCAGTCAAACCACAGAATAAAGGCGCTGATAATCACCATACTCACCATGCCGGTTGTGATGCGGTCAAGGACGTGCATGGAATAATTCTCAAGGAAATTCAGATCCGTTGTGACGGTTGCCGTGATGTCTCCCATGTTTCGATCATGGAAGAATCCCATTGCAACATCTCTCAGCTTGTCGCCCAGGGAAAGCCGTTCCCGCGCCACGAACTCAAAGCCTGCTGCACTCTGCAAGCTATGTATTCCATATTTGAAAACCATTCGTGCGAGCAGGGAGCCCCCTAAAATCCAAAGAATCGTTCTCCAATCCTGCCCGGACAAAGCACCTGCCTGCAGCGTTGAAAGAACATAGAACACCGCCCCCATGGGAAACATGGTTGCGACAGAATCAAGGAAACTGCAAATAAAACCGACGTATATTTTTTTGGACAGATCACCGGAGAGCCGAAGAACTCTCCTGATTGCACTCAGCATATCTGTGTTACCTCCTGACTAATACTCCAATCCATGGCGGAAATATGAGCTTTCCACATATCCAAATAGGTCTGTGAGGATGAAAGAAGCTGCTCATGGGTTCCTTTTGCAGAGACTTCCCCATCCTCCAAAACAATGATCTGATCGGCATACATGATGGTGGATAAACGATGTGCAATGACAATCAGGGTTTTTCCCTTTGTAAGCCGATCAATAGATCGCTGTATCTTATCCTCGTTTTCGGGGTCTGTAAAAGCGGTTGCTTCGTCAAGAATGACGATGGGAGCGTCTTTTAAGATCGCTCTCGCAATCGCGAGCCTCTGTCGCTCGCCCCCTGACAACCTTGATCCGGCATCCCCGGCGCTCGTATCATACCACTGCGGAAGCCGCCTAATAAATTCTCCGCAGCCTGCCTGCTCGGCAGCTTGTTCCACTTCTTCGTCAGAAGCGTCCGGCTTTCCAATGCGTATGTTGTCCCGTAAGCTCATGTTGAAGAGAAAATTATCCTGTGAAACGTAGCTGATTTGATCGGAAAGCTCTGACAAGGAAATATGCCTGACGTCTACGCCGCCGATCTGTATCGTCCCCGCATTTATATCCCAAAAACGGGCAATGAGCTTCGCTAAAGTTGACTTTCCTGAGCCAGAAGGACCGACAAGCGCCGTAACCGTTCCCTCCTTTGCCGTAAAGGATACACCATGAATGACCTCGGTATCCCCATAACTGAAATGAATGTCCTTTAACTCAATCTCGGCTCCACTTGGATGTTTGGGCTCCGTTGGGACAGGAAGCTCCTCCGCGTCCAAAAGCGCCTGAACACGCGGCTGGATTTCATAAATTGCCGATATGTCTTGCCAAAACTCAATCATGGCCTGCAAGGAGCCTGCAAGCCCCATAGACAAAAGCAGGCATAAGATGACTTCGTTCAGCGTCACAGCTCCGCGTGACAGGATTGCGACACCAACAGGAAGAACAAAGGAAATGCTGGAAGTCATAACGGCCTGGCCAACACTCATATATGGATAACAATGCCTGTACCAAGCCGTGGTAACATCCCGCACTTTCAAAACGGCGGCTTTGAAGCGGCCCATGGAGGATGCCGTTTGGTTAAACATGCGAATGACCTCCATGCCGTTCACATATTCAACAATTGTCGCATTCATGTTTCCGTTTGCACTCATGTATTCCTTCATCATTTCTCCGCGCCCGAACATCATGCTGTAAAGGATGATGTTGCCGAGAATCGCTGAGCCAAGAGAGGCAAGCGCCATGCGCCAGTCCACAAAAAGCAGATAAGCAAAGACCAGCAAGGGGATTAAAATGCTCGCCGTCATTTCAGGGATCGCATGGGCAATCTGTCCTTCCAAGCGATCCGTATCGTCGATCACAAGCTGCTTAAACTCCCCGGACGCCTTTTCCTGCACCGCGCCCATGGACATCTTCGACATCTTTTTCATAATCGTACAGCGTATGTTGCGAATGATCTCATACGCCGCCTTATGGGAGCACAGGGTGGATTTTGAGAACAGATAAAATTTGAGAAAGTACCCCAGTAGAGCGGACAGCGAAAGCCCGACAGCCCATGCGAATGTCAGCTGATGGTCTAATGCTTTTCCCAGCAAAACTGCTACGGAAATATAGGGTAGCAAGCCAAAGGCTGACGATAATACGGACAGCACAACGGAAATGCGAATCAACGCTTTCCGCTGTTTTGCAAAGCTCAGAATCCCTTTCAACGGGGATTCTCTTTTTTCTCTTTTGTCCACATTGACCTCCTCCTGCTATGATAGCACGATTGTTTGATCGGTTAAGTCATTCAAAAACTCTGCATCGTGCGTTACGATAAGAATTAGTTTTCCCTGAGCCTTTATCTTGCGCAGGGCTTCTTTCAAATTCTGCATATTGCGTCCATCCAGGCCGCTGGTGGGCTCGTCCAGTACCAGGATATCTGCTCCAGCGGCCAATGCCGCAGCAATTGTGACGCGCTGCTTTTGCCCGCCGGAGAGAGAAAGCGGGTGGCGATCCTTATATCCCTCAAGGCCGAAGCGGTTTAGGAGTTCTGTAATTTTCTGAGGATCGGCTTTACGGCGTTTTGACTGCCGCTTGCGGTCTGCAAGCTGTATCTCGTGTAAAACGCTCTCCGTAAAAAGCTGATAGTCTGCATCCTGTATGACCATATATGCGCTTTTACACAGTTCCTTTGCTCCAACTTTCTTTCCGTTTAAGGTAATAATGCCGTCACTTGGCGTAAGAAGCCCGCATAGGGTCTTTGCAAGCGTTGTTTTCCCCGAGCCGTTCTTTCCGACGATCCCAACGATTTTTCCTTGCTTTCCCCAGGAAAACCGGAACGTCATATCACGGATAATTCTCTGCCTGCCATAAGAAACGGTCAGCCCTTCGCAAGACAGTTCATTTTCCCCGCTGTCAGACGAATCAGACCGGAAATGGATATCATACTCGCATAAGCTCCGCAGGCCATATTGCCTCAGGTCATCCTCGGACAGTTGTTTGGCGTTTTCTGCGCTCCATATCTGCTGGATCTCTCCTTTCGCCATATACACATAGCGGTCTGCGATTCCGTCAAGCCATGATAGTCGATGCTCTGATACGATCAGCGTTTTCCCTTCGGCTTTTAGCGCGGACAGCATTTTTCTTATATCCTGAATGGAGCTTTCATCAAGATTGGCCGTGGGCTCATCCAGCAGGATCACGTCCGTTGACATGGCATACACCGAGGCTATGGCGAGCTTCTGTTTTTCTCCGCTGGACAGCATAAAAAGGCTTCTGTCTTTCAGTCTTCCGATATTCAAATGCGAGAAGGCGTTTTCAACGTTTTCGTTGATTCTCTCCGTAGACAAGGACAGATTCTCACAGCCAAACGCAATTTCATCCGTGGAGTTGACAGTAAAAAACTGTGAACGGGGGTCCTGAAAGACTGTGCTTATGTGTGCGCTGACCTCATATTGTTCAAGTCCTTCATAAGAAGTTTCCCTGAAAAACAGCTCGCCTGACAGCTTTCCTTCATAAAATTCGGGGATCAATCCATTCAGGCAGCGGAGCAAGGTTGTCTTTCCGCACCCGCTTTCCCCTGTCAGAACAAGACACTCGCCTTGTTTGACTTGCAGATTGACATTCTTCAACGCGTCTCCCTGTGCAGCCGCTTCGTACTGGAAGCAGAGGTCTTTGATTGTTATGATATTCATGCCAAACCTCCCAACAGCCCGAAACGTCCACAGGATAATGCCGCCAGATTACTGCCGACAACAAGCAGCAGATAGAATATATCTCTGAATCTTATTTTCATAGGGATACGCATCCCCCTGGGCGCTGGATTTTCTATTGCCCTTGTAACGGCGGCTGCAGCCAGCTCGTCCGCAACCTTGACGCAGCGCATCATAAAAGGGACAAGCATGTACTCGGTCGTTAAAGCCGGGGCTTTCAAAAAGGTTGAGACGGTCAAAGGAACGCCCCGCGTTCTCATGGCGTCTTTAATCTGAGACAGTTCCTGCCGGATCGTGGGTATGAAGCGCAGGGCGATTGCCAGCGCAAGCGAAGTTGATTTTGGGCAATGCAGTTTTTGCAGGCCCACCATCAGCTCGCTTACGCTCATGCTTTTTAACGACAACAGAATGACCCCGATCAATGGAGACATCTTTCGCAGCAGGAAAATCGGTCTTTCAATCGCTTGTGGCATGCCTAAATGAGATACCAACGCATACAGCCCGGCAATAAAGCAAAACCAGAGTCCGAGCCTGACCGCCTCTTTTGGCAGACGAAGATAAAGCAGAAAACCCATTAAAAATGCTATTTCAACGGCCATCCCCACTGGCGAGAAAATCCAGAAGATGCACACCCCGGAAACTATGATTTGGACAATAAGAATCCGTGGGTCAATGCGATACATCATACGACACCGGCTTTTTCAAAATGCTTTTTCAGGAGTGCTTTCGCAATGACGGCACCGAGGATAATGGCTATAATCGTTACGGGAATGGCTATGTATCCGGTAGGCGTATGAGCGGCGGCGATCAGCGCGTCAGAGGTCTCCGCAGGATAGCCCAGTCTGTAAACATAGGCGGGATAATAGTAAATCGGAGCAATCGCGCCGAGATAGTAAGCAACTGTGTACAATCCGAAAGAAACAGTGAGAGCCTTATAACTCTGATACCTTGTCCTGTTCACAAGGATTTCTCCGACGATCCCAAGAACGATCATCCAAATCAAAACAAAGAAGCCGCCAAAAAGTACCCATAGGATTCCTACAAGAGCGCAAATGCCGATTACGGCACCTTTCTTGCGCACTTTTGCCATCACAAGCATATACAAAGGTGCGGAAAAAAGGGAGATAATTGCAACGGAATACATCTGCACGGTCATACTCAAGGCCATCAGAGAACCTGCCAGCATGGTGATGACAAAAAGCAATGCGCCAAAGATACCGATCATTGCAATGTCTTTCATCTTCATCCGGTTTTCTTTTGTGTTACTCATTTAGAGTACCTCCTTATCAATTTTGATTAGACTAAGCTAACTGATATAAGAATACCAATAAATTGCCTCTCTGCGTGTCACATTCCGAAGTTTCCATGTCACCAAAAGAAAAACCTCACGCATCCATTGGGAGCGTGAGGTAATGGGGCTAGACGGCTATTTATTTGTTTTTAGCATTTCTCCTGGAGATATTCCGTAGTGCTTACGAAAAAGATTGATAAAATAGCCCGTATGGGAATACCCAACCATCCAGGCGACATCATGGACGGTATACTGTCCTTTTTTTAGGAGCATTTGAGCCGTTTCCATTCGTTTTTGCACGATATATTCATTGACAGTTACACCAAAGCAATGCTTGAAGCCTTCTTTTAGAAGCTGCTCGTTCATCGCTGCCGCTTTTGCCAATTCTGAAATCGTAAGTGGATGCGCATGTTTTTTACTGATAATATCTCTGGCTTTCAAAAGAGCGTCGTAGTCATTACTGCTTATACGTATGCCAAAATCATTCCGTGGAGAGCGGCAAATCACTTCATCGCAATACACAGCCAAAAGCTCAAACACTTTTCCATGAAGATATATTTTTTTAAGATCATCAGGCAGGTGGCAGCCTATGATTTCTGCCAGGATTTTCGCAACATTGGGCGTGTATGTATAAAGCCTTGCCGGGAGGCTTTTGTTCATATCAAACAATGCGCCGCGTTCCCGGATGCTTGAGATAATGCTGCCAAAGGCACCTTCTTCCACCGTGATGCTGATGCTCTGGAACCGTCTGTTTTTTTCTATTTTGCTTTTGCATTCCTGAATAACGCCATATCTGACCTGACTTTGCTGCGCCCCGATGCAGAATGGATAAATAATCCCATCCTTCTTATAAATCCATTCCATCTGCCCTTCCATACAGAAAGAAAGCTGAAACAAGTTCAGATCCGCATGTGTTGTTGTCATCTCAATATCATCATAAGCGACAAAATCTGAGATCGTCAAAACAAGTCCCGGCACTACCTCGACATTATCATATGTTCCAATGAGCATATCGCGTGAAATGCGGTAGTTGGACTCATCAACCTTGCTGGCTTTCTGTGGAAGGCTTGGTGAATGTATATTGACAGATGTGGGTACATACCTGGGATTTGGATAGGATAGAATCATTTATATCACCACCTCTCAAAGGATGCGGTTAGAGACTGCTAACTATATTATACCCCGTCATGTCAAGTTTGGCAAAAACATATATATATGAAAAAGTGCGAAACTGCTTTTTTCTGTCTCTGATAACCTTATCCATGCAAACATGCTATGTACGGTGAAAAGAGCTCCCACGCTCTTTTCACCCTTTTTAATAAGCAGGCAACCCATATCCGTAGATGCTGCTGCTCCCCACGGTGTACTGCTGCTGTCGGCAGGCGTCACCGGAGTTGCCCTCTACGGTATGGACCACGCCATTCTCACAGTATTCCACGATGCCCACATGGTCAATGCTGCCATCCGCGCCCCAGTCAAAAAAGATGATGTCCCCGGCCATCGGTTCATGGTTTCGGTCCTGCCACTGTCCCTGCGTTTTGAACCAGTTCACGCCATCGGAGCAGAGGGAAACCTTCGGAATGATCCCCGCCTCGATGTAGCCGCACTCCTCCGCACACCAACTTACAAAGCAGGCACACCATTCCACGCGGCCGCTAAACCCATACCAGGACCAGTAAGGCTGCCCACCCTGCTGTCCGAGCTGAGACAATGCCAGTTCCACAATAGCCTGGTTGCCAAAGCCCATGCTGAACGCCCGGCCATAGGGATAGTAGCGCAGGACGTGTGCCACATACTGCTTGTCTCCGTAACTGCTCCAGCCCATCTTTGCTGCCATCTTGTCGGAAAATTCCGAGGCGTTGGCTACAGAGTAGCCGCCGTAGTTACGAATCGCCCAGGTGATATAGCCGCTCCCGAAGTTGTAGCCCTGCAGGGCCAGTTTGATGTGTTCCATATCCACCGGGTTTTCCACTCCGGCAGCCTCCAGGGCGGCTTTTAACTCTTGCACGCCGCACTCCACAGAATATTCCGGGTCGGTGATCCCATTTGGCACATGAGGATAGCGGGTGTTAAAGCCGCCCTCCGCCGCCTGCATGGAGTCAAGCCCCCGGCCCCCCGGACTCCTGCATCATCACGGCTTTGATGAGTTCCACATATTCCGGGATGCCGTACTGCTGGGCATACTTGCGGATCATGAGGTCGTAGGCTTCCACCTCGGCGCTCACCGGCGTATAGGTGCTGCTGCGGCTCCCGCCGCCAAAGATTGACACTGCACAGCCCAAAAGCACAACGATCAGGATAATCACCACGGCAATCCAGCCACACGCAAGGATGGCGGAGAGCAGCGTCATACCCGCAAGGATGGCCCGGACCGCTCTTGCCGCAGCCTGTGCCGTCCGTTTGGCTGCCTTAGCCGCCTTCTGTATTGCTGCTCTTGCAACTTGTGCTGTTTTCTGTGCTGTCTTTGTGGCTGCCTGGGCACTTTTGGACGCCTGCTGTCCTGTTTTTACAGCGGTTTTGGATGCCATCTCCGCTGTCTTGACAGAGCGCCCGGTTTCTTTTGCCCCTCGCTTCAGCGTGTTTACTGTGGCGTTTCCGGCAGAGCGTGCCGACTGGCGCACGGAAAGCGGGCTTTGACCACGTGTCCGGATGGGGACGTTCTCTCTTTGGATGATCTGGCCTGCGATCTGTTCTGTCGTTTTCCCGCCTGAGCGGGTCGCCTGCTTGGTCTGTTCCCGCGCCTGTCGGAGTGGCCGCTCGGCTTTTCTCTGCTTGAAATACTCCTTTGCTTTAGAGAGATTGTCCGCTGTCTCCTTGACAGCCTTGCGCCCACGTTTGTCAAACTGGTGCCCGGCCTCATGGAGCGCGGAACCCGACAGGGTAGAAACCCGGTCCGTGGCATATTCCTCCGGGGAGTTCTCTGCCCTGTAATAGCCGTGCTCTGCCTTATCTTTCACACGCACACATGCGTCCTTCATGCGCTGGGCGACTACGGCGGACTTATCGATGGTTTTCACCGTGCCCTTCAGCACATCCCGCGTCTTGATCTGCGGCATAACTCATCACCTCCCGAAAAAAAGCAGAGCGGCAGGGTGTGCCGCTCCACAACGATATACACATTTTCTCTTACTCATTGCCGCCTCCAAACACGCCCTCGCCGGGGCGCGTTGTCATCAGCTCATAGAGCTTTGTGGTTTTGGGAAAGCGGTTCACGAAAGGAACCAGGGAGCGCCCGTAGCGGATCAGGCCGCAGCCCGCCTCCGCGCCCGTGACATAGCTCATCTGCTCCTTCGAGATGTTCAGGAGGTTCGCCAGCTTCTCCCGGTCCCTGGCCGCCTGGTTGAACATGATAATAAACTCGGAATTTGAGAGCATGGTGCTGGCCTGCACGGAATCCAGCACGTACTCCACATTCTGGGTGATGGCGGTGGGGTGCGCCCCGCGTTCCCTAAACTGCCTCCAGGCGGAGGTAAAGAAGGTCACTCCCTGCTCGGTGTCAAAGACGATGTGGTACTCATCGATAAAGACATGGGTGCGTTTGCCCTTCTGCCAGTTGAGGGTCACGCGGTTCAACATCGTGTCCGTGATCACCAGAAGGCCGGCGGGCTTTAGCTGCTCGCCCAGGTCGTGGATGTTGAACACCACTACGCGCTTATCCAGATCCACGTTGCTGCCGTGCCCAAAGATATTGAGCGACCCGGTCGTATAGAGCTCCAGCGCCAGGGCGATCTCTTTTGCCTCCTTTTCCGGCTGGACCAGGAGCTTCTCCCTAAGGGTGGTGAGCGTCGGGACGAGGCCGGTCTCCCTGCCCTCCCGGTAGATCTGCGCCGTACAGCGGTCGATGATGCTCCAGTGCTGGGGGCTCACCCCCTTTTTGTCGATCTGCTCCACCAGCGACATGACGAACTGAGACTTTTCAATGACGGAGTTGACCTCTCCATAGCCCTCCACCATGTACATGGCATTGAGCCGGTCCCTGCCACCCGCCATCATGTGCACGACCGTACCCATGTCTTCTCCCATGGCCTCCACCAGCGGGGCAAACTCCCCCTCCGGATCACAGATCAGGATATCATCCTCGGTGTTCAGCATGAGAAAGGTGATCTGCTCCTTGGCGCTGAAGGACTTGTCGGAGCCGGGAACCCCCAGGATAAAAGCCGACTGGTTTAAGAGGTTCTCCCGGTTGCAGAGGATCAGGTTATGGCTGATGGCATTTTCTCCGAAGTAGATGCCGCCCCGGTCCTGGATCTCCTGAACCTTAAAGGGCATAAATACCGCAAGGCTCTCTGTTGTCAGCGTCCGGAACGCATTGATCCGCCTTGTGCCGATAGGCAGCACCGTGTTGAGGCCGTCGTACTGCTGATACTTCAGTACCGCCAGCTGGCACATATGTTTTCTGGCAATGGCAAGCACCGTCTCCGTATCGGTTTCCAGCTGTTCTTTCGTGTCCGCCGTCAGCACCAGTGTCAGGATCCCCAGCATCATCCGCTGATCGCGGGTGGTCAGGTCGTCTAAAAACTCCTTGGCTTCCTTGCGCTGCAGTTCCATGTCATAGGGGACAACAGCAGAGAAGTTGTTATTGGCGTTTTGTCTCCGCTGCCAGTTCGTGATATTGGTCTCCACGCCCAGAAGTCGGTTTCCCACCTCCCGCACGGCTTCATCCGTGGGGATGGGCACGATGTCAATGGAGAGCATCAGATTCCGGTTTAAGTCTGTGAGCTCTGTCACCATCTCATCCTTGATATAGGAGGCGTAGTCCTTCAGATACAGCACCCGACAGTATCGGTCGCCCAGCTTCAGAAAGTCCTTGCCCTTCTCGATCCCGTCCGGGCAGATATAGTCCCGAAAGTCATGCCCCTTTTTCATCATGTCGTGTGCATCGAAATGGAAATCCACTTCCTCACCTGTACGGTAGAAGTCATGCAGGATGCGCAGGCGCTCCGTGGCATTAAGCTCCGTGCAGGCTGCGCCGAGACCCGTAAAGTGGGAGGCAAGATCTGCACCCACACGGGCAAAGTAAGCCCTTGCCTCCTCCACATCCTTTTTGCTCACGGAGATGGTGACGTACTTCTCCTGAATCAGGCCGTTGGCCCCAGTGGCCTTGTCCAGCAGCATCCCGTTGTACTCCCTGCGGTAGACGTCCCTTGCGTCTTCCCGCAGGGGCATGAGGACGGACTGCTCAAAGCTGCGTTTGTTCAGCGCCCGGTTGTTGATGGTGATCTTGGTGGTTGCTCCGGCATCCAGACTGTTTAAGAGCTCCGAATAGGAAAGGAACATGATTTCCTTATCCTCACGGCTCGCCACCAGATAGTTGATGTCGCTAAAGCGGTAGGTCTTGGAATACTTGCTGCCAATGAGAAAGATACCGTCATTCCAGATGCGGCGGATCGGGATCACATCCCGGATCTTTCGTGGCACCTTGTATTTTTCCTTATCCTGCCTGAGCAGGTTCATCAGTGTTTTGATCATACTGCTTGATCACCCTCCTTTTCTCTGGCGCTGATGGCGTCTTTTAAGAGTTCGTAGTAAATGTTATTGGATTCAAAGTGGAGCGTTTTCGGCTCCAGAAGCTCTGAGCGTATCCAAACGATTAAAAACTGCTCCGCCGTCATGCCGTGGTAGTTTAAGAATCCCAGCAGGGCAAAGGGCACTGCGCCCAGAATGCACATCCAGCTGACCGTCTCCACCCCAAAGTGGGGACGGAGCAGAAAATACTGGCCCACGGCGACGCCAATGGCCAGAACAGAAAAAATGAACTGCCGCATGGACAGTCCGAAAAACATGGATTCCGTATAGCTGCGGATCTCCCGGTTGATTTTTACTTCCACTGTGGCACCTCCTTTACAGGCCCATCATCTCGCGGACCACCCGGTCCGCCATCTTCACGCAGCCCACCAGGACCAGCATGTTGAAAACCAGCTCTCCCACATAGCTCCAGACCATTGTGACCGCCGCCGCGTCCGGATTGATACTGGGCGGGGAAGAGGCAAAGAGGGAGAAGATGACGCAGGCCAGCACAATGACCGCGCCCTCCAGGCAGACGGCAATATAGCTTTTTAAGAAGCTCCTGCCCACGTTCTGCGTCGGCTCCCCGGCAAAGGTGGACAGCGGAATGGGCGCGATCGCCGTGTACAGGTACAGCTTGAAAAACCGCCCATAGACGGTCATGATCATAATAAAAGACAGCACCGTGATGAACAGGCCGCCGATCAGCGTCACCGCCCATAAAGGGATAGATTCAAAAAAGCCGCACTTCTCCACAGCGGTCACGATCTCATCCGGCAGCACCGTGCTGTCCGCCGCCCCGATACCCGCCGCGTTCATAATGGCAGAGATCACACCCTGCACAATCTTAAAGAGCGCCATCATCAGCTCCAGCCCATAGGTCACAACGCCCTTTGCCAGAGCGAAACGAATAAAAAGTTTTAACGCGGTCTCCGGGCGTTTGGTCTCGGCAAAGCTGCCGCAGGTGCGCATGACCCCGACCACAAAGAACAGCACCAAAAGCGCCAGACCAACGGCCTGCAGTGCGCCGTGGATACTCACGATCACATTCCAGATAGCGCCGCCCTTAAAGTTCCCCGGCGACTGGGTGAGAAGCTGCCAGATCTCCGCCAGCTTTTCGTTCCAGGTGTTGAGTGCGTTTTGCAGGTTTTGCACAACCCAGTTATCAGACATTCATTTGGCCTCCTTTCCGCAGAAAGGGGCGGAGCATCTTTCGCTACCCCGCCGCTCTGCTTATTTTCAACCGGTAATAAGATTCAGTATCTCCTTGGCAAAGGTAATGACAATGCCGCCGGCCAGGGTCAGAAACCCGTTGGAGCGCTGGGACGGATCGTGAGACTGAAACGAAAGCCCCACCTGCACGATGCCCCAGCCGAGCAGAATCAGCCCGACGGCCCGGATCAGCCCGAAAATGAAATCAGACAGGTTGTTGACGACGGTGATCGGGTCGTTTGCGGCAAAGACGGGAAGGGGCGCAGCAAGAAACAGCGCCCCTGCAATTATCGCCGCACAGTAGATACGCCAGCTCTTCTTTCCTTTTTCTGTCAGGGACAGGCGGCTCTTATTGGGATTCTCATTACGGTTCTTCTGAAACAGTTTCATTTGTGTTTTCCTCCTGTGATAAAAAGATCAATTCCAGCCCCTCATCGGAGAGAAGCTCGTACACGGTTTCAGCATCCTTGCCCGGATCAGTCAGCTCAGTGCCAGCAGGAGCAAAAGAAATGGTGGCGACAGCGTTCTCCGTGCCGCCGTGGACATAGGGTTTCGCTTTCCCGTCTGCGGTCAGTGCCACGTTCGGGTGCTTCAAGATGTCATACTTCTCATCCAGGATGGGCCTTTCCCCACGGATAAAGAGGATGGCTTTGCTGTTATCCAGCATCCGCACCTCTGCGGCGTCCAAAAGCTTGCGCCCGGTGATCTGGTAGTTGGTGGAATAGCTGCCGCTCCGCCCGGTGCTTTTTCCATAGGTGTTTGTATCGATGGTTGCCTTCCCCAAAAGCTCCGCCACATACTTGTGTGTGGACTGCTCGTTGCCGCCGAGGTAGAGAAACTCGTCCGCATTTCCCACAATGGATTCCCACTGCTTTTCAAAGAGCGCCTTTAACTGCGCCAGGTTTTGCAGAATGATACTCACGGATACCTCGCGGGAGCGCATGACGGAGAGGATCTTGTCAAAGTCGTCCGGCAGGCTTACGTTGACAAACTCATCCATAAGGAAGTGGACGTGTACCGGCAGCCGCCCGCCATACTTGTGGTCGGCCAGGGTAAAAAGCTGCTGGAAAAGCTGGGTATAAAGAAGCGACACCAGGAAGTTAAAGCTGGTGTCGTTGTCCGGGATCAGCGCAAAGAGCGCCACCTTTTTCTCGCCCAGGGAGGGCAGGTCCAGCTCATCGGTGGCGGTCAGCCCCGCCAGGCTCTCCAGGTTGAACTTCTCCAGCCTTGCCGCGAGGGTGATCTGGATGGATTTCAGCGTTTTGGCGCTGCCGGAATGGTAGTCCTTGTAATACTTCACCGCGATGTGGTCCGGCGTCCGCATCTCCAGCCGCTCAAACAGCTCGTCCAGCGGCGACTGGTAGGAATCATCGTCCTCCCGCACGTCCCCGGCCCGGAGCATCTCCATGACCACCGGGAAGTTCTGCTCGTCGGGTGGGGCCTCATAGTGCAGGTAGAACACCAGCGCCAAAAGCAGCATGGAAGCCGCCGTGTCCCAGAACGGGTCCTGGCTCTGGCTGCCCTTCGGGGTCGTGGATTTGAACAGGTTGGTCACAAGCCGCTGCACGTCGTTGTCGTCCCGCAGGTACACAAAGGGGTTGTAGCAGTGGCTGCAGCTCATATCCAGCAGGTCCAGGATGCGGACCTCATACCCTTTCTGTTCGAGTAAATAGCCGGTGTCGCGGGCCAGCTCGCCTTTCGGGTCAAGGATCACAAACGACGTGTTCGCCTGGCAGATATTCGGTTTGGCGTAAAAGCGGGTCTTGCCCGCGCCGCTCCCGCCCACGACCATGGTGTTCAGGTTCCTCCGGTGCCGTCTCCCGTCAAGCCCGATCTGCACATGCTGGGTCAACACCTTGTTTTTCTCCGGCTCCTTTGCCTGGTATTTTTTGTTCACGGCCCTGGCGTCGCCCCACTTTGCCGAGCCGTGTTCCTCACCCCTGCGGTAATTGCGCCGGGAGGAGAGGTAGACGCCGATCCCCAGCCCGTAAATAAGCAAAAAAATGAGGACAGTTTTCAGGCTGTCCTCACAGAGCTCGATCTGGGCCGGGTTGTCCATGGCCTCCGTAAACCGGGCAAGGATGGCGGGGAGGCCGCCGGAGGCGGCCGGGGCCACCACAAGCCCCAGCCAGATGACCGGCAGCGCCCCGCAAAGGCAAAGGGCCAGGCCGGCACGCCTACCTTGCCTCATCACGGCTCCTGACCTTTCTGACCGGCGCGTCGATGGCCTTTAAGAGCACCTCGTCGATGAGGTCCGTGGGGCGGTCCTCACCGATCATGTCGTTGCGGAAATCGTTGAGCGCGTTGATGACCACGCCGCACTCATAGTGGTCCAGCTCCAGTACGTGTTTTTCTTCCCTTGCCATACTCACCGCTCCTTATCCTTATTCTTCGGGGCCTTGTCCTTTTCCAGCTCCCGGTGCATCCTGCCGGTGATCTCCTTTGCCGTATCGCAGATGGCGGAGAGCTCCGCACGGATGTCTTTCGGGTCCGCCTCCTGGAACCGCTCCGGCATTTTTGTGAAATTGTAGCCGGACACGTCAACGCCGTACCGCCTGCATACCACATAGGAGGCGCTGTAGGCGGCAAAAGCCACGTCCTGCCGGTTGTAGTCCGGGGTGGTGTAGGCAAGTTCCGCGTGGGCCAGTTCTTTGGAGAGGCTGCGGAAGATGTCATGGGCCTCCATGCCGCGGCGGACGAAAATCACGTCCTGCGCGTGGTCATAGAGCTCGCCCATGCCGTCCGGCAGCTCGTCCACGCCCTGGATCTGCACCGGAGCCTTGTGGATCAGCGCCGAGAGGAGCTGGCGGTCGTCCCGGACTGGGTTCGGGCGCTGCCTGGGCTTTGCCGTGGTCTGGGAGATATCAAAGACGTGCTTGACGTTAAAGCCGGTGCCAATGCTTCCATCCTGACGCTCATAGCTGCTGCCGGGCTCCAGAATCTTGATATGGGTTTCCTCCTTGCGGATAGACGCTCCCATCCCTTTCCATGCGTCAAACTCTTTCAGCTGGGTCGCCATGGGCTTTTGTGCCAGCACCAGCAGAGTGTTGGTGGCGGTGTAATGGATCAGGCGGGCTTTTACATCCAGGAACGCCTTGTAGCGTTCCCCGTCCGTGCTGACCTCCCTTGTGGTTTCGTCCGCAAGGGCGTAGACCTCCTGGCGCTCCGCCTGCTTTTTCTCCGCCCAGGCGTCCTTGTCAAAGGGCTGGTCCGGGAACTCCGTGTTCCCGCCGTTTTCAAACAGATCATCAAAGTTATTCATGGAATTTACCTCGCTTTCGTTTTACTCTTTTTCTTTCGCTGCGGCTGTTTGTGTTCAGTCACTTTCGGGCTGCTGCCCTTCGGGGACCGCTCCGGCTCTTTCCGTACCGTTTCCTCCTTCTTTTCCTGGCGGCCCGCCCTGATCTCCCGCAGTTCCCCGCGGACGGAGGGACGGTCCTCCGCCTTTTTAGAAGTACCCTCGGCGGTTCTTGGCGGCCTCTTTGAGGTAGGCGCGGACGGAGGGGATTTTTCCGTCCTCGCCGCGGAGGGGTTTGGGGATTCCCGTTCCTCCTTTCGGATGGGTTTTCCCATGATGTCGTCCACCATACGGTCCTCGGCGGCCTTCTCCGGTTTTGCCTGCTCCGGCGCTGCTGGGGTCTTGTCCTTGCGGGACTGCTCCACCTCGTGTTTGATGGAAGCGGCATCCACCGTCGCCATCTTGAACCGCTCCACGATCCGGTTGATCTTGGAGGCGTCCTCCGCCCGGCACATGATGTCCACCAGGCCGTCCGGGGCCTGCTCCTTGCCCCTTAAAGCGCAGTAGACCACGCCGTAGCGCTTGGCTTCTTTGGTAAACTGCTTTAAGTGCTCCTCCCCGACGGAGAACACCTTTAGCTCCTTGCCGGATTTCAGCATGGCAGTCAGCCGCTGGTGCCCGGCGGTCTTATTCTTATCCCTGTTCTTTAAGGTGGTATAGAGGGCGGCGGCAATGTTCTTGGCGGCTGTTCCGGTCAGCTTCAGAACCACTTCCGTGCCCTCAAGGCTGAGCCTTACGACCTGTTCAGCCGCGTCTCCTGATCCGTTCATCGCGTTTCGTCTCCTTTCCTCTGGATTTTTCTTCTTCCTCGATTGCCTGTAACTTCCCGCTCATGACGCCGGAGCGGACGGCAATGTCATCGCATAGGCGCACCTCCTTCCTGAGCCCTTTCAATTCTTCCGTAAGCGCGTCGATTCTTTCCCTGACCTCGGTGGGCGTTTCCTCATCCGATTTCACAGCGGCGGTGTGCTGTTTCTTGTAAAGGTCTTTCCGCTCTCCGGTCACGGCTTCGATCCGCGCTTCCAGCGTTTCTTTATAGGAAGAAAGCTGCCCGGCGGTATCAATCTGATGCCGCGCAAGCAGCCTTGCTTCTTCGGATATGGCGTCCATTTTCAATAAATCCTCCCAGAGCAGGAAATGGAGCCGCCTGTTCTGGCCTTTGGGCTTTTTCTCCGGGAATATGCCCAAAAGGTAGCAGTAGTGGTAATACAGGGCGCGGAACCCCGTGGCCTTTGGCCTCAGCGGGGAACTGGCTTTTTCCGTGTCCCTGCGGGCCGGACGGTCCTGCCGCAGGATCTGGTCCCGGATGCCCTCCGGGGAATATTTCTCCCCGAAGTTCCGGGCAAGGCGCACAAACCGCTCTTTGCCGGGCGGGCGGACGGAAATATCTCTGCCCGTCTTGATCTCATAGCCTTTCTTTTTGAGGGCGTCATAAAACTGCCGCTCGGTCATGGACTGCCGGATGACCTCATCCACGTCAGACCGGACCAGCCCGCGCCAGGTGGGGCGCTGCTCCTGCTCGGCCCGCCATTCGCCGTAGTGTTTGGATTTCCCCGGCTTCGGGTTCTCGATCACGGACAGGCCGTATTCCCGGCATAATTCATCGGAGGCCCGGCGCATGTCGTAATAGTCCTTTTCCGTGCGGTGAAACTTGATCCCGTCCACAAAGGAGACCGTGTTGATCACGAAATGGCTGTGCAGGTGGTTTTCCTTATCCAGATGGGTGGCGACCAGGACCTGATACTTATTTCCCCAAAGCTGTCTTGCCAGCCTGACCGCGATCTCGTGGGCGATCTCCGGCGTGGCTTCGCCGGGAGCAAAGCTCTGGTAGCCGTGGTAGGCTGCCGTACCGCTTTCCTTGCCGAAGCGTTTCTTTACCGCCAGCATTTCTTCACGAGCTGTGGCGGGCAGACAGTTGACACCGGAGACAAAGTTCTGAAGAAGAGTTCCATCCTCCATCTGCGTCTTTTCCTGATTGGCGGCATACGCGATCACATCCGATAACCCCTGTATCTGCGCGTCCTCCATGTCGGGCTTTTCATAAAAGGCGGGATTTTCCGTCTTGTCCGGGTTCTCGACATAGATCACCACCTTACCGAGCCAGCCATTGACCCGCCAAAGAGAGATGGTTGCCACGTCACACCTCGCTTTGCTTTTCGCTTCCGCCATGAATGGCGGAATGCTTGCCGCTGCGCGGGTGTTCCTTTTCCCCACGAAGCGGGCTTCGCGGGGGCCCCCGTGTTTTCCAGCGGCCCCGGCAGGATAACCGCATCCGTGATCCGTTTGACCGCCGCCTCTAGCCTGCGCGCTTCGGTGTCATACCGGCCCGCGTCGATCACGCCCAGGGCATGGGCTTTCTGCGCGATCTGGTTTAGGTTCCGCCCGATCCCGTAGAGCTCCCGCATCATGGAGTAGTAGTCCGGGGGCGGGGCCTCCTTTGGGGCAAAGCCCGCCACCAGATGCCGCAGGTACGCCTCACGGGTCAGGCCGCAGCGTTTCACGTTTTTATCCAGAGTCTCCGCTTCCTTTTTGTTTAAGCGGAACAGGATGGGGACATTTCGTTTTCTCATCGCGCCGCCTCCCTTGCCTCTTTCTGTTTGACGGATTCCGGCACCTGCCGGATCGTCCCGGCCTCCCTGTCATATTCATACACGCGGTCCGAAAGCTGGTCCTCCTTCGCCACCTGGGAGCGGTTGACGGCCCGCACCATCTCTCCGAGTTCTTTCGCATTGACCTCCGGGGATTTGGGGACGAGCAGGAGCTCATGGACAGAGGATGGGAGGATAAAAAAGCCCTCCGGGAGCAGCCGGTCCGCCTTTCCCAGGACGCCCGGATAGGAAAGGACGGCGGCCCCTTTGTTCTTGCTCACGTTGGAGAGGACATAGAGCTGCGAGGGCGTTTCCTCCGGTGCCGGGTTTTCCTGCTCCAGCAGGTTTGGTGCCGCGTCGCTGCCGAGTGCGAGGGCGAGCATGGTTTCCTCCAGCCGTTGCATGCAGGGCGGTTCCGCTTCCATGGCGTTTGCCTGCGCCTGCGAAAACAACGTGTCCGTGTCAACAGCCCAATGCTCCATCAGCTCCTGGCTGACCTTGACGCTCCCGGTTCCTTCTTCCATCGGAAATTTCAGTTCCAGGATCAGTGCAAGGTCCTCCATCCGGCGGTGCGGCATCTGTGAGAGCATCTGCCGGTTATCCCTCCCGTTGACCAGCGTCACGGAAAGGTACTCTTTGACGCTCTCATAATCCCCGTAGTCCAGGGAGCCGATAAGCCCCGTTTTGTCCCTGGCACGGGTTACAACATCCGCGATCTCACCCATGATCTCGTTCATCGGCCTGCCGTCTATCGCGGCCTCCCGGTAGGGCTCCATGTAGATCACCGGGCCGACATGATCCCCTTTTTCATGGAAGGTGATCCCGACACGGCTCACGTTGTTGTTCTTCTTTGTCTCAATGACCCGGCACTGCATCTGATGATCTTCCGGGAAATATGCCATGATCCCTGCTGCGACATCATCTGCAAACATCCTTGTCTCGTTCATTTCTTCTGTGCTCCTTTCCCGCATTTTTCGATCTGCTCCTGATAGGCAAGCAGACGCCTTAGCTGCTTCTCCTCATCCACATGGGTTTTGGGTTCAATTTCCATCTTCATTGATTCGCTCCTTTCAGAAAATACATGTGTTTCAAGGTACATTTACCAGGGGTTTCAGGGGCTGCCCCTGACAAGCGGCCTTTGTGCTCTCACAAAGGCGATGCTTGCTGGTATATGACAGTTCCGTTCTCCCGCATGGTCGAACAGTTACCACCAGCCGAAAAGAAAGGTCAGCGTTCCATATCCCTGCTGCGTCTTTTAGGGCGGGCAGAAAACTCAACACCCTGAAAATAGTCAGCATCCAGAATGTGCTCGCTGTTACGCCATTGAGTGTCTACCAGGTCCCTGGCATCCTGCTCGCTTTCTGCCTCCACGGTAACAGTCTTTTTCAGCGTTTCGGTGATCGTTACTTCGTATTCTTTCATCGTACATCGCTCCTTTCCTGATTCTGCTGCTTGCCGATCCCTTTCCGACGGCAAAGATAATCGTTGTAGTCCTTGCCGCCCGGTGGCAGGCATGTGGCAACTTCATACTGTCCGGATAACATCTCCGTCAGCGCATTAGCCGCCATGCGCCCGATGTGGTCATTATCCAGCCGCAGGATGATCCTGCGGATTTCAGGATGGTCTTTCAGATATTCTTTCAGCGCCAGAGGCAGGGAGCTTTCCTGAAGCTGCGCCCTCGGTTTGTAGACCCCGGCAAGGGAGAGCAGGTGTTCCTCCCGCCAGTCCGCGCCTTCCATCTTCCGGAGCGTGGCATAGGATAGCAGGTCAATGGCGCTCTCAAAGAGATGGAGGGTATCACTTTTGCTTTTTGCCGGGATGCTGAACGAAAACCGCTTGTCGCTCCCGGTCGCTTCACCTTTGAAATCCGTTCCGGTTCCCCGCAGGCTGGCATATCGGGGTTTCCCGTACCGGTCCATGCCGATAAAAACGGCATTGTGGTGGAGCAGGCTTTCATAGAGCCTGCCGGTGCTGATGCAATAGTCAATCAAATCCCGGTCAATTCCGCGCCCGGCCAGATACCGGATCACCCGGTCCGCCGTAGGGCTCGCTTCCGGAAGCAGCAGGGTCTTTACCTCTGACATTGGATGGGTGGCAGGAACAGGCGGAGATATTGCGTTGCTCCCGGCGGTACGCTCGACTGCCTCGGTAAACGGCAGCCCCCTGACCTTGATCAGATAATCCAGGGCAGAGCGCCCGCCGATCCCGCGGGAAAACCAGTACCACTTGCCGTTGGAAATTTTCAGGCTGTCATGCTTGCGCGTACAATAGGTGCTGCCGCCGAAGTGGACCAGCTCCTGCGGCTCATAGTTCTTCAGGTAGGTGTAAAGGTCCATCTCCCTGGCCTTTGCCACTACCTCCGGTGGGATATAGGGCATAAAACCACCTACCTTTCTTCGCGGCGCGCTCTGATGAAATCCGCCCGGATGATCTCGTTGGCCCTGTTTTCCAGCGTGTTGCGGACCTGGTCCATGTAGTCTGTCTCCCGGTCCGACCAGGACTTGAAAACATCAGATACCGGAGACCTTGACCGCAGCAGCGCCCTGGCCTGTTTTTCCGGCAGCTCCGCTTCCTCCATGCACATCACAATGTCCTCCCGGACACTGTACTCGTAGGCATGGCTCAGGATGTCCGTAGGCGGCAGCGCCAGAAGCCAGTCCCGGTACTTCATCTGTTCGGCGGACATCTTTTCATAGAGCCTTGTGTTCAGTTCCTCGTTTGTCATTTGATCTCACCTCCGATCTGAAATAGAAAAAGCCGGATGCTCCTTTGTAGGGAAACACCCGGCTATGTAAAAAACGGCTGATTTTCATTCAGAAAACCAGCCGGTTTGAAGATATTCGGTTATTATGTGGAGAACACAACAGCACCATTAACTGCTGACCGCCGCTCTCTTGGTTACAAATTATTCTTTCCTGGCAAGGGGAATCCAAAGCTCCATCTTATAATCGGGGCTATACATATCTCCCTCAGAATAAACCTCAAAGTCAGGCGTTCCCGCATGCATATAGCCCTGCTCCGGCAAGAACACTTCCATAGCGTATTTCCAACCCTCGTGGATGCAGGTGGGAACAGGCCCCTTTAGTGACAGGATAGCATATTCCGCCGCCTTGATCTCCTTGACCTCAAACCCCATTTCTCTTGCCCTTGAAACGTCATTGACATGGTAGCAAGCCATATAGTTGATCTTGTTTGGCTTTTCCACATCAAAGCACATCCCATAGAGTTGCCCGTTCCCCAAGCGGGAAAGGGTGTCGTGATCGTACTTTTTGTAGAGCTGATCCCAAACCACCGGACAAGACGAGGACTCGATATTGTCCAGTTTGACCCCGGCCACGGCAAATCCACCTTTCTTTTGGATCTTCACGTCCATATGTTTTCCTCCTTTTACGCTGAGCGTCAGTTGAATGGGAGAAACGACCCGGTATGCTTCTCCGTTCCGTACTTCTGTAGGCGTAACGTGATGAAAACTCTTAAAAGCATTCGTGAAAGAATCCGGTGATTCGTAGCCGTACTTCATGGCAATGTCAATGATTTTTGCATTTGTTTCATTGATCTCCATGGCTGCCTTCGTCAGCTTCCTGAGCCGGATATATTCCGACAGCGTCATGTTTGTCAGAATAGAAAACAATCTGCTGAACATGGCATAGGAATAACTTGACAGCACAGCGACCCGGCTCTCATCAATTACGCCATCCAGTTCGCTTTCAATATAGCGGATGGTTTCATTGAATGCTTTAATCATCTGCATAACATTACCTCCTACGACACAGATTGTAGCCGAGTTCCTTGCGATAAGCCCGATATTTCCCATACCAAAATCATCGTATTGGGCACGCCTTTCGTCGCGTCTATTCCCCAAATACTACTTAAATATTTCCTTTGCTTCAGCAGACGCAATTCTCTTTCCACACCTTATGCCCGCTGCCGATCATCAGAACGCCAAAGATATGTCCCCGAAATTTATGTTACATACTTACTAAACTGGCATTGTTCTTGTACTTTATCTCCAATAAGCGTAATTGCCTGCCTCGGACATTGACTGATGCAGCGGTAGCACATGGTACATTTATTGCTTAGAACCGCTTTTTATCTTTCACTGTAATATTGTGCATCGGGCAGATTTTGCTGCATAAACCACAGCCGACACACTTTTTACTTATTTTTAATTGATCGGAATACCCTCTTGTTTTGCCCGAAAACCACAGTCTCTACCCGAACAATCCAGCCATATGAGAGAAAAACGAGATTCCCTCTTTTGGATATTTTCCACGCTGTATGTCTCGTGCCGTTTTTTCTATTTTCTCATCTGCGGCTATCACGATTTTTCTGTTTTCTTCAATGGATTTCTTTAATAGCTTGCTATCACAAACAGAATCAGGCATATGCATATGCAGACCGCCCAAAATGACAGCACCGTACTTCTTTAATAACCGTGCCGTACATCCTGCGCCATCGCCGCTGAAAGCTCTCATGATTGCAACACATAAAACCTGCTTTCCACTCCATATATCGCCGTTGGATTCAATAAAATCCCTAACCATAAAAAAGGCGCATTTGAGAATTGCGTCGGATACCCTAACACAATCATTTTCTCGCTCTTGATATGGTCAATGATATCGTCGTTTTCCAATGGGAGAGCTTTCGCATTTCGGTCCAAAAGGGATACGAGCTTTTCAATGCAGTGCTTTGTATTTCCCGTCCCAATTCCGACCATAATTGTTACCTCCCTATGTATCCTATGTTCATTGACTTTGCTCCCATAGTTGAAATCCTATTGCCATCACATGCACCGATTTTGGGAATTATTCTGTCCATCGTTTGCTCTCCATAAACCGGAATTGAGATTTCATCTATTCCAAGAGGATTAATAATAGTTATATTTTATTATCAAACATATCTCAAGCCTCTGAAAACACTAAGTTCGTCGCAGGTGAGCTTTCCCTTGTGTTATATCTTCATCTTCCCATATGAGCTTACGAACTCTGATAAGGGAAAAAACAAAGGCACAAGATGTCCGGTGGGTCTACACTCCGTTTCGGTCCGTGCTAAACGCATATCCACTGGATATACAGCACCATCTGCTCTGTGCCGACCGAAGCGGCAGCGGAGACAAAGGAAATCCTATAAAACAGTATAACACAAAATAAAATTGACATGGTGAACTGATTGAAATGCTTCTGATTTTTGTAACTGATGATTGATTGAACAAAAAGGAGATTTGATACGATGAGAACGACATTTGCAGAATACAATCCACAACAAAACAGTATTGATGTATATACCAGTGCTGACTATATGCTCCGCTATTGATGAACCACTTGAATATACAAAACTATACCTTGATGGAATTATGCGGATGTAGGTAGATTCAGAAGATTCATTAGAACCATTTTGACTTTAAAAGTGCTGGTGCAATTTGCAGCAGCACTTTTGTTATAAAATTTACGAATTATATTTGAATGATCCAATAAAATGGTTTTTTTAAACGTAGTTCATTTTTATTAGAATCTCTGACAAAACCAGTGACAATTCGCCATCACCCCCAATCGCTTTCTCCTGAATCTGCTGGGGAATATACAACTCACCTTTATTAAATGTAGAATTCTTTTTGTCCAAAATAGAGAAAACATAAAAAACTTACTGTGCCCTTTGGAAAAATAATAATTCTTATATTAACAATTTTTCCCAAATACTTAAATCATGCTTTTAGAAAATAAAGGATTTTATTGAAAGTATCGTTATGCTGGAACATATTACAGGCAATCACCAAAAATGATCATAACAATTTATTATCTTATAGAGGCACAGATTTTCTGTGTTTTTTCAGATATTTGTAAACAATACTCCAAAAACAATTCACAAGCATCCAGCCTATTCCTGTTGCAAGTGCCACTGAGCCAAGGCCCATCACAGGGAACAAAAACCATGAAATCACAACACGAATGAAAATATGACCGGCTGCACCAATAAAAGGCACGAATACTTTTCCTATGCCATTATAGTAACCTGTAAATGTATTTCCAGTATAGCAAAACAGATAAAAGCCTGCAATCAGGCGAAGATACCGGATTCCTTCTTCAAAAGAGGTACCACTATTATTTCCCAGCATGAGAGCAATGGTCTGTGGTGCAAAAATAAACATGACGAGTGCAGCTAAAACACCGGTTCCGGCAAGCCAGCTCAGGCTGCAGCAAAATGTTTTTTGTACACGCTCATGTTTTCCAGCTCCGTAATTCTGGGCGGTCAGAATTGATGTTGAGACAGATCCACTGCCTCCGATTGAATTAGCAAAACCTTCAATACGGGTTGCTGCAGTATATGCCGCAATCACATCAGTACCACCTGTATTTACAGTTCCCTGAACCAGCAATTTCCCAAGATACAGACTGCTCTGATGAAGGCTTGTAATCAGACCGGTTTTCAAAAATTTAAGAATATCCTTATGGCTACTGTTGCAGTCCTTCCGCTGTAATATCATTTCGTGGTGTGTTTTCCACAAATAGACAAAACAAAGGACTGCTGAAATAATCTGTGTGACTGCTGTTGCAATTGCAGCGCCTTCTATTCCCTTTTGACATTTTCCAACTAAAATCACATCCAATACCAGATTTATAATCACAGACACAATTAAAACAAATAATGAAGCTTTGGTGTCTCCTGAGGCTCTAAGAAGCGATGCAAACAGATTATAGAAAAAAACAGCCGGAAAACTTAAGAATATCCAGAAAAGATAAGAAGCTATATAGCCATATAGGTCTTCGGGTGTCTGTAACAGTGTTAACAATGGGTTCATACAGACAAGCCCTATAAACGTGAGAAACAGTGAGCACCCCATTCCGGCAACTAAGGCACTGAAATGCTGCCTTCGCAATTCAATCATGTTTTTTTGCCCGCATGCCTGCGCAAAAAGAATTGAAAACCCATTACAGCAGCCTACCAGTGCAAATAAAAATAAATTCATGGCAGTTCCTGCAATTCCTATAGCTGCAAATTCCTCTTTTCCTGCAAAACGTCCAACTACAAACGCATCAATTGTATTGTAGAATTCCTGCAATATATTTCCTGCCATCAGAGAAATCGCAAGACTCACCAGATAGGTGGATATATTTCCCTTTGTAAAGTCCTTATTATTGCTCAAGTTAATTCCTCCAGCCCCTGAAAATAGAGAATACTCCGCCATCAGGTCTGATAGCGAAGTATTCATTGTCAAATATAAGCCTAGGAGATTTTCTTTTGGGCTTCTATTATTTTATCAAATCCATATATTTCCAATGTTGTTTTTCCCGCATTTAACTGCTTCACAATTTCCTGCTCATGTTGAAATTTATCAAGTGCTTTCTTAAATACAGTGTCTTCCTGTTCCTGCGGAATGACTACAATTCCATCACAATCGCCAAAGACGATGTCGCCAGGATTTACCACAATACCTCCGCAATGCACCGGAATATTTATTTTAGCAAGGCTTTCTTTTACTGTGCCAGATGGATTAAATGCTCTTACAAATACCGGGAAGCCTAATTCCTTTATATCCTCCGCATCCCTGCAGCTTCCATCAATTACCACACCTGCAAGTCCATATTGTTTACAGGCTGTTGCCATGATATCGCCAAAATGTCCGGCGTTGGTATATCCATGTACATCCAGAATCAGTACATTGCCAGGTTTTGCTGCATAGATTGCCTGATGTAATGCCAGATTATCTCCCGGGAAACACTGGGCAGTAAAGGCACGTCCAATCATTTTCATCTTAGAATCAACCGGTTTGATTGCTGTATCCATTACACCCTGATTCGGTGTCTGGCTATTATTGTCTGCAATATTTCCAGTTGGTAATTTTATTAATTCTATTTTTAATTCTTCTGTCAGATTCATAATCCATCTACCCTTCTGAAGCTTCTTTTAATTCATAGTTTTCGTCTAAAATACCATCCTTTTTATCTTTCCACAGTCTGTATGGAACACTGATAATGAGTGGGACAAGCATAACTGGACCAACAATCAGTGTAAATGTACCATATCCATATTTGATAATATTAAGTAATCCAAAGCTTGAACCAAATGTACATATCAGAATAAAGATAATGGCAATCACAAATTTTCTCATGAATGAATTACTGGTTGTCCATCTCTTTTCTATAATTGGTTCAAAACGGTTACAAACTGTAAAGATAAAGGCAACTGAGCTTGAAAGCATTGCTGCAATAGCAAACACAGCATATAAAATCCTTGAAATCCATCCTGAACCTGAAAGATTGTTAATCGCCCAGAGGGTCGGAATCTCTTCTTTCATAATATCAGGCATACCGGCTGCGAATATGAAAGTAAAAATCATCGTTGAACCTGCACATAATACAGCTGTCACAATAGATTCAATTAATACATCCTTTCTTGTTTCAATGATTCCTTTTGAGGCCGGCACACAGGCTTCATAGCCGTTCATAAAGAATACAACGATCATAAGCATTGAAAACCATGCCTGGATTCCGGAAAAGCCATACTCTGTATAGGAAATATGCTGTTGCATATAGCCTGTTGCAAGCGGGACTGCATTTCCAAAACAAACTGCCGCCACATATCCACATATAACAAGAATTGCCAGTCCTAAAATCGTTCCTACTTTTCTAAGTACCCCTGCACCCCATAGCGCAAAAAGCAGTACCAACAGACAGAATCCAACCGTTCCCACTATTTTAGGCAGACCGAATATCTGATTTAAAAGAACCGCTGTTGTGGAAATCTGTGCAGAAAGTGCAATTAATACGACCACAATGACCTGTAACTCTTTAAAGGTTCCAAAGAAAATCTGCAATCCCTTTGGACGATAAATTGTATTGTAGGCTTCCCTGTAAGAATCAGGCTTATAAATCCGGTTAATCTCGAAAAGCAGGAGATTGAAAACAAAACACATAATCCCCGCCACAAGAGGTCCAAGAAAAATACCGATAAATCCCTTGTTATTAAAATAAGATACCGTCTGTGTACCGGAAGCAAATCCAGGACCTACATATGCACCATACATAATTGCGGAAAGTGAAAATATTGCCGCAAATTTTTTACCAAAATTCCCCCCCATAATTTTCCTCCTATGCTTCTTTTGACTGAAGTTTATGATAACCGAGTTTCTCTCTGGCTGTCTTAAGTGTGCTGCCAGACTTAACTTCAGCAATAATCTTCTGCTCTACTTCCTCAATATGCTGGGCAATTGCAAGCACTTCTTCAGCTTTTTCTTTTGGAACTACCAGCGCACCTGAATCATCTCCAAGTATGATATCTCCAGGACGTACCTGAACTCCTGAAATTGCAACAGGAATATTCACAGCATCAACTGTCACACGCTCTTTTCCTGTAACCATATACTTTCCTTTTGTATAGATTCCGTAGCCCAGTTCCTTGATACCATTTACATCACGACAAACGCCATCAATCAGAGTTCCTTCGATTCCTTTGGTTTTGGCCGTGTAAGTCATGATATCTCCCCATACTGTGCAATAAGTTCTTCCGCCGTCATCGATTACAACAACCTGTCCTGGTTCTACATCGTCAATAAAATCTCCTACATTTCCTTTGTCCATACCACATGGAATATAGTGTACTGTAAATGCCTCTCCGCAGATTTTATTGCCTTCTACGACCGCCTGAATTCCCAACAATCCGCATGGAATTCCCAGTTTATCCATTGCATCAGAAATGCTTGCAGTATCCATTTTTTTTAGTGCTTTTATTAATTCTTTCTTATCCATAGTCAAAATCCTTTCCTTGTTTTATGATTCCATCTTTATTTCAGTACTGAATTGTTACAACAACTCTTTGTTGTGGTTACAATATATCATTCAGAATACTACTTGTAAAACAAATATATTTGATATAAAATATCTACATATTCGATATTTCAGAGTGCATGGCATGACTCAGTCAGAGCTTGAACCCAGGCTGAATTATATAAAATCTGTAGTGTCTAGCTTATGTCACACACCGAAAGGAGATTACTGTCTATGACTTATGAACAAATAGAAACATTCCTGACTGTAATTACTTATGGCAGCATATCTGCCGCCGCAAAATACCTGTATGTTTCCCAATCTACGATATCCTCACGGATGCAACAGCTTGAGACAGAACTGGGGGTTCAGCTTCTGATCCGTCAAAAAGGGCATCGGAATATTGAACTTACCAACTACGGACACACATTTATTCCTATTGCGAGCCAATGGGCATCCCTATGGAAGGATACACAACATTTAAAAAGCATGGATAATATACAGACACTGACCATTGCCAGCGTGGATGCCGTTAATAACTATACCTTCGTGTCCTTTTTTTCAAAATACAGTGCTGATAATGCGAATACCAGATTAGATATCAGGACACACCATTCCAATGAAATTTATTCGCTTGTCGAAAGCCGTGTAGCTGACATCGGATTTGTATTTTCCAGAATTAACTATCCGGATGTTGTTAGTAATCCGATTTACCGGGAATTGATGTATCTGATTTGTGATAAGAATAGTCCATATCACGATAATATACAAAATTCTGAATTGAATCCTGGGAATGAGGTTTTTCTGAATTGGGGATTAGATTATCAGAGCTGGCATGACAGTCATTTTGGTCCGGCAGTCCACCCGATGTTGACGGTTAACACCGGTTCTATGCTACAGCGGTACATTTGCGGGAATCTATGGGGAATTGCACCAATGTCTGTCATAAGGGGAGCTATGCGCTCCAACCCTAATCTGACATTTTATAAGCTTAAGACATCACCTCCGCCGAGGATTTGTTATGCGATTCAAAACCGCTATCCGAATGTAAATCATCGTGATGCAATTCAGGAGTTCGAGCAACAACTGGAAAACTTTATTTCTGCGGATGAAAATATCTGCTCCTTTGAAAGCTGGATGCTGAATACAGTACACTAGATGAAAATACTGTTTACATCACAAGATATCAATGGTATATTACTCGCAGTGATTATGCTACGGAAACTTGCGATGTCCGCAGTTGCAGCATTCCCGCACCTTAACTTCACTTTTTTCAAATACATGGGCAGTTTTAATATATAAATACTTTTAACTGTATCATCTGAAAAGCAGTAACTGATAAGGAATACCATAACAGCAGAAACATCATTGTTTCATACAATTCAAATGAGCGTTCAAGCCGTGCATCTGCATTTTTTTCTATCTTCAAAACTTCATTCCACAATCGCTGTTTCTGAAACGTGATCTTGAATTTTTCCAGTGCAGATTTCCTATCATCCGCTCTTTTATAACGGATAGACTGCTGAAATCTTTTTATATTTTCTTCCGGTACATATAGCCATTCAAGTGGTGCATTTTCATACATCATCGGGCTAGTGTAGACGACTTCCTTTTTGGAAGTGTAGTAGCTGATTCTGCCTGTTTCTTCATTCTTCATCACATCTCCATTAAGATATGCCGATGCAGATATGACAGATTTTCCTTTATTGCGCTCGACAATCTTTACCGTAAAGTTGAAATATCGCGATGATACGATTCCCCTTTTCTGCCGTATCCGGAATTGATTTCCGGCTGAAAGCCCCGCCGATGGAACAAGCCCGGCAAGCGTAAGCGCAGACCGGTTGCTACCTGTGGCAAACTTATACGGACGACCTCTGGTTGTCCATAAGTGCGCCCTTCATCAAAATTCAATGAAGGAAATGGAAAACCCACTCCCTCTGCCATTACACTTTCTCCATGTCTGTAACCATTTCTTTCTGCATCGCTTTTGAGAAAAACTTTCCGTTTGCTTCCTGTCTTTTTAAAAGCCTATCAGGTTTGGTAAATCTTCCTCCTCAATCGGACGGCCGAGAACCGATTCCACGAGAGGATTATGAAAGACTGATTGACTTTCTACAAGACTACAACCCACCGGCAATACTTCCAATCCAGATAGCTTATTATGCGGGGCTTCGTATTGGGGAAGCCTGTGGTCTAGCATGGCAGGATGTAAATCTTGAAGAACAGTGTCTTACAATCAGACAGAGCATCCGCTATGATGGTTCAAGACACAAGAACATCATCGGACCGACCAAGCGAAAGAAAGTAAGGATTGTTGATTTTGGAGATACGCTGCAATGCCCGAAAAGAGCAACTTAAAAACCGGATGCAGTATGGCGAACTTTATCACAGGAACTACTACAGAGAAGTAAAAGATAAAAACAGAGTTTACTATGAGTTCTATCATCTGGATGGAACAGAGAAAGTTCCTGAGGATCATAAAGAAATCTCCTTTGTCTGCTTAAGACCGGATGGAAGTCTGGAACGGTCAAGCACATTAGGAATTGTTTGCAGGAAGATTTCTCAGAAGCTGGAGGAATTTGAAGAATTCCATTTCCACCAGTTGCGACGCACCTACACAAGCAACCTTTTGGCAAACGGAGCAACACCAAAGGATGTGCAGGAACTGTTAGGATACTCCGATGTCAGTACCACCATGAATGTCTATGCTCATTCCACAAGAAAAGCCAAACGGGAATCTGCAAGGTTGCTTGATAAAGTGGCAGGCAATGACTAAATAAAACTTTCCCTTATTTCCCTTGCAATTATCTCATAAGGGCAAAAATAAGGGAAAATACATATCATTTCACTAATGAATAGGATGAAAAACCTGTAAAATGGGGAAAGTTAGAAAGATATTTCGGCAAATTGAAATTTATACTAATTATTTCTTATTTCGTATTTTTCTCACATTCCTATTCATCATGTGTCTGCCATAATGCCTGTACGCAAATTTCTTTATCGGTGATAATTCCTGATGATGATCTTTCAACAAATCATCCGGACAATCGTAGACACCAAAGTCCTGATTGATCCCTTCACTCTGAATGTATGTATTATTCCGATTAAAATCAATCACAGGATTTTTGAAATCACTGACTGCAACTCCGTATCCGCAAAATGCTCCGTTACAGTCTTTATTGATACTTTGCAGCTTATTCAGATAATCTTTATCAAGGATGAATGCCTCCAATTCATACCACTTTTCTTCAAAAAAGACTTCTACCCAACTGTGAAAAACATTCTGCGGAGCCTTCTTATAGACAAATCCTGTCATAGCTCCTTTTTGAAGTTTCTTATCAATCGTAAAACCATGAACTCGACACGGAATATCGCATGCACGAAGCAACGCCATAAACAATGTTCCTTTGGTATTGCACTGACCGTAACCATCCCTTAAAACTCTTGAAGCGGGAATAGCATCATCCACATTATAACCAAAGAGAATCTCATCTCTGACATAATTATAGATTGCTTTAATGCGGTCAAATTCACTCATTTCTTTCCATTTTTTATCTTGAACGAGTTTTTGAATTGTTGGATTAGAGAAATCAAGCATTCGTGTTTCTCTGATATAATTATCCATCATATTGCCTCCGGCAAATTACTGTTTGTTGATCCGATTGTTTCTCTTGCATACCTTAATACAATCATTTTCTTGCTCTTGATATGGTCAAGGATCGTCTTTTCTCTTGCAGCGATTTTCCGTAAAAATATCTTCCTGCAAAAAATACACACAGTCCAAAAACAGTGGATACCAGCATAACTACATATCCTATTTTTGTTATTACGCCTTCTTCAGTTCTTAAATCATGGTTTTTCCAAAGAATTTAATCATAATTCAGTCTCACAAACTGAAGATTGTTTGTCTCATTTAGCTTTCTTGGGTTTCTTCTCGGGCAGTTCCGTATACATGCCTCCCAGTAATTCTACAATCAAATTCGCATCCTCAAATTTGTCGAATACATGCATCAGCGTCTTTGAACCTTCATAAGGATAACGCAGTTCGGAATCTGTAAGCAGTCTGTCCGATGTCGGCGTTCTCTTTAAAAACAGTTCATTATTGCAAATATCACCTATCAGTTTACCGTTAAGGTACACAAGGTATCCGCCCATCATGGATTTTATGACAACATCACCGACTGTAGAAAAAGACTCACGTACATATTCGCTAAATTCATTCACTATGATTCCCTCCACAACTTCCGATTTATCGCATTGAGATCCATTCTTCTTTTGTCAAACAGGTAATATGCTCTGTTCGAAGAATGCCTTCCATAGCGCAGGGGACATTCTCCGCCGTATGGTGATAACGGAATCCACATTTCTCCTGCACGCGTTTTGATTTTTTATTGCCGTCAAAATATCCGCACCAGAGTCTGTTGAGGTTCAGTTCTTCAAATCCATACCGCATGATTTCTCGGACAGCTTCCGGGATAAGACCCTGACCCCAATAAGGCACACCAATCCAGTATCCGATTTCTCCTTCCGTGTCAGGGATACCGATATTGCTTGCCTTGCCGAGCATCAACCCGATACTGCCGACAGGCTTCCTCGTCTTTTTAAGAACAACTGCGTAGGTTTCCGGCTCGGAAAGCACTCCCTTGATAATCTCCCGGCTGTTTTCCACGCTCGTATGAACAGCCCAGCCTGCAATTGGACCAACGTCAGGATGATTGGCGTATTTATATAATTCCTCTGCATCGCTCTCCTCCCATGGACGCAAAATCAGTCTTTCTGTTTCAAATGCCATGCTCTATCCTCATTTCTTTTTCTTTGGTGCGGGAAGTTCGTCATACATCGATTTCAGCAGTTCCCGCAGAAACCCTTTATTCTCTACATTATCCACGAGCAGCATTTCCTTCGCTCCTTCATATGGCAATTCCGATTTGTTGATCAGATACCCTGCTACGTCTGTACGCCCATCATGCCTTTGCATTCTTCTCCAAAGCCGCAAGGCTGAAATCAAGGATGCGCGCCTTTCGTTCTGTCAGCATAGTCATATAAAACCGCTTCTGTAAATCGCTGATAAACGGCGTCTGCTCAATGATCGCCCCTATCTTTTCCATGTCAATCCGTGGCAGGATGCGTCTTAACGCCTCGTTGCAACCTTCATATTGCAGGGAGGAAATGAAGTCAAAATACCGTATTTTCTTCCCGTCCACGTTGATGGCCGAAAGGGGAATGTCGTAAATCCGCTTATTGAGCTGTGCCCGGTCCGTCAGGACGTGCTCCATGATAGTTTCATCCGCCTGCGGGTACAGACAGCTACCGCAGTCATAGACCGGGGCAAGGGTCATTTCGTCGCTCCGGTCATCGTATAGGAAGCCCCAGTTCCCGTTGTGGCGGTCCCAGTTCCCAATCAGGGCGTCCACGATGAACATGTCCCAAAACCGTTCCAGCAAACTGTCATGATCTACTAATTGCTGTTCCTCTATGGTTTGCAGAATATCGGAGAGTTCCGTGCCATAGCCCTGCCGCTCCGAGTCAATCATTCGGTTTTTCAGGGAGGCAAAGTCCTGGAGCGTCACGCCCGGCTCCGTGAAATCCTTGCAGGCCACGACGACTTTCTCCTTGCCCCTGACTGTGAATGTACCGAGCAGGGTTTTCTGCACGAGGACGCCGATGCTCTCATAAATCCGGCAGCCGAGGTACTCTGAGAAGCAGCCGTTTGTGTAGCTCATATCCTTGTTCCGCCTCGCATAGGCAGGGAATTTGAGCATGTACTGTTCGCCCTCATAAATAACGGAAATCTTATTTCCATTCGCGCCTGCGTAGGTCTTTTTCCTCTGCTTCAAGTTTGTAAAATCAATGTATTCCATCGGCTACACCCTTTCCAGTCCCAAATATTTTTCCCTGAGATACCACGCCTGGTCAGGGCTTATGATCTGTTCCACCTCTGCCACATTGATGCTGGATTGCAGATCGCAAAAGTCACAATCCCAATCATAGTATTCTTCGCCACGATCCAGCTTCGCCTGCGCTTTCTTCATCGCTTCGATGGACGCCGCAAGGAAGGGCGGCAGGTCGCACTCAAAATAGGACTGATCCTTTGGCAGCCCTGTCTTGCTGTCATACGGCGAGGACAGCTCCATCATATCCTCCATCGTACAGCCCAGCGCCTTTGCAAGCTGCTGGACAGTCTTTGCCGAGCAGCGTTCAATCTCGCTGCGGCCTGCGCATATATCCATGATCGTGGTCTTGGGAACGCCGCTGACCTTGGAGAGATGGTATTTTGTGATCTGGCGCTGATCGAGCAGTGTCTGTAAATCCATAGTGACACCTCCATTTCTGTACGCCCTTATTATATCGGCATACCGACCCAAAGTCAATAGAGCCGGTATCTTTCCGGAGATGTCGCCGTATTTCTATAAACCTGTGGTTTTTCCTGGAAACATGATAGTTTCTTGATAATCGTCCTGTATCCTGTGGCTATGCTGGATACATTATCGTTTCCATCAACCTCAAATGGCTCAAGTTGTATTCGTGTTCTAATGCACCAGCAGGCCGAAAGAAAGTGAGAAAAATGCCCTGGTCTTTTACCTCTGATCTGCCTATTTATCTACAGATAGCAAAGATAATCAAATTGCGGATTCTGAGGGGAGAATATCCCCCTGGGACTCACATATTCCGTCCGTGCGGGAACTGGCACGGGAAGCAGCAGTGAACCCTAATACAATGCAAAAAGCACTGGCGCTGCTGAAGTCGGAGGGACTACTAATTACCCAGCGGACTACTGGCCGAACAGTCACTGAGCATCAGGAACTTATCCAGTTGGCTCGTCGCGCATTGGCAAAAGACTATATCAGGCAGCTCTCAGTCTTAGATTTTTCCGTGGATGAGATCCATGAACTGATACAGGAAGCCTCGAAAGAGACAACACAACTGCACTAACATCACAAAGAGATGCTCCTGCATCTTGTTGTTTTCAAACCATGCCTGTCTTTTTAAAATACGCCAGTGCGTCCGTATGCCCCCGGAAGTAGATGTGGATGCGCTCTTTTTCGTCCATCTTCCGGTACAGGGCTATATATTCCAACAGGATGGCATGTTCTTCTTCGGTCAGCGTAACCCGGCCTTTTCCCTCCAAAACCTCCATGATGAAGGGGTACTGTTCCTCCATGTCATAGAATTGTTCATGGATATGTTCATATTCTTCATCTTTCTGACGCAGTTCCAGCAGCATATCGTTTTCCAGTTCCGGGTATTCTCCCTCCATGCGCTGGAGAAGGTCGGTAAACAGTTCATTTTTCATAGTGTCATACACTCCTTTTTCTTTTTAGCATAGCATCCCTGTTCCTTCCGGCAACTGTGGGATATGTAAGAGACAGGATATATCTACCTCTCATTTATAGTGACATAAATCTCACTGTAAAATTCTCTTTATAATGCGCATATCAACGTTTAGCCATCCTCCTTCATTCTTAATAAATTCCTGTCTCATCGTGTAAGGGCGCAGTTCCGGGCTTTCACCGGCTCCGGTTCTTCCTCCGGAGCCTCGTCGATCAGGGAGCGGTCCTTTTCATCCATGTTGAGCAGGATATTCAGTTCCTTCAGCCGCGCCTCTTTTTCTTTCAACTCCGCCTCCTTTGCAAAAGGCGCGTTCATCCCGACTTTGACGTTTTCCATCTGTGTCTCAGTGTCGGCAAGCTCAGCCCGCGCCTTTTCCAGCTTTCCGCTGATCCCGTCGATCACGTTGTCAATACGGGTGATGTTGCCGAACACATCCGCGCCCAGCACCGCCGTGTGGGAGCGCGCCCCTTTCAGGTGCATCTGGTACTCGTTCTTCGCGCCGTCATAGGTGATAGAAAGGAAAAAGCCCCGGTACGCACCGATCCTCTCGGCAGTCCCGGAGTCCGTCATAGTGGTGCACACGTCGATGATCGCCTTGCCCGCGGCCTCCTTTTCCGCGATTTCTTTTCCCATAAGTGTGATACCTGCAAAGCCCTCTTTCGGTTTGGGGTGCCGTTCCACAAGATGCGCGTCCTGCTCATAGCCGAGGATGCGCTGCTTTAAGTCCAGTATCATCTGCGGGTATTTCTTGAGCACCATTTCCTCCAGCGCGTATTTCTGGCTCAGGTAGCTAGCCTTCAGCACGTTTAACTTGTCCACCTCCATATCCAGGTTGCATTTCTCGATAATCAACGGGTTGCCGGTGGCCAGCGCCTTGATCTCGGAGTAGGACAGGGCCGTTTCATCAATGTCGTCCGCCACGCGCACGGGGGATTTTGGGTCATGATCTGCGCGATGAAGTAGAGTAGGAAAGTGCAGCCTTACCCCATTGCTAAGGCAGGTTTGCACAGACCCCTCCCAAAACCGTGCTTACATCTCTCGATGTACACGGCTCGCTATTACAGCTCCTTCATTGAGAACTCTGCCGTGAATCTTATAGTGACAGCTTTTGCATAACACCATTGTCTTTCACCTTTTAGCTATCATCACCTGTTCCCAAGGCTCCTTTCCTTTCAGGTCCTTCACCTTGTGAACGTGATGAATCTCATAGCTTTTTGCATCAGTTGTCCCGCATAGCTCACAGGTTTTTGCGGCAAGACGACTTTCAAAGGTCGTTTTTATAGAGGTGTGCAAAACCACCGCATCCGGCAGTTTGTCAGACGCGTTTTTTGCTCCTTTACATTCAGAATACTTGGCAAAGTAGCACCGCTTCTCACCTTTCTTCGTCATATAAGGGATGCCCCATTTTCCTTGACCGTCCTTGTACTTATCCTTTATTTGTCCGCAACTGCATTTATGCTTTGCTGCCAAAGTTTTCAAACAACTGTACTCCATGAGATAAGCGAAATAATTCAGCTTGCAGAAATTGCTAACCATAGAATAATAGTTGCAGATTCCACGCAGTTCCGCATTATACGTCGAGACGATTTCCAGTTCAGTACACCGCAACAAGGTTTTTTGGTGGATTGGAACAATATCGCCATTTTGACGTTGCTCCACGATTTTATTATCAAACAGGAAGCGCATAATCTTATCATTGAGCGGTATTGCCAGTTCTGTCATGTTATTCAGCGTCCGTTTTTTGACATGACCTGTTGCTCCATGCTTGATTGTATCGTTTTTCCACCTGACCTGTAATATGTGTCCGTGTGATTGAGAATACTATTGGTAACACGATATGATATTTGCGCAGCCGTTTCGTGTGTGCCAGCGAATTTGATTGCTTCGCCATAAAATCGCCTCTCTATCTGCTGTTTTGGCTTGGGCTCCTTTTATTGTAGCCTAAAGGTGATTCCTTTGTATAACGACTTGTCTTCACTCGTATAGCAGGTGGATTTTTATTTTTTTTCGTTCGTTTTTCCCTTCGAAAAACTCTTTTGCTCAACTTGACTAAAACCAAATAAAAATACCCTCCTCACTGGCTATCCAGTAAAAAGGGTACATATCAGATTTTTGGTCGCTTGGTATTTATTTTAAAATCACTTTTCTAAAAATCTTTTTCCCTTTTTTCACCGTGATGCCTGCTGCCAGGCGATCGCGGCCAATGCTGGCATTCTGATCGTTGACTTTTGCACCGTCCACCGAGATGCCATTCTGTTTGATCAGGCGGCGCGCTTCCGATTTGGATGGCGCCAGTCCCGTGGTCACCAGAAGATCAATGAGACCGATGGCATCCTCTGTCAGCACATCTTCACCGATTTCCGATGTCGGCATATCGGCGTCGCTGCCGCCGCCGGCAAAAAGACTTTTGGCCGTATGCTGCGCTTTTTTCGCTTCGTCTTCCCCGTGAACCAGGGCTGTCAATTCGTAAGCGAGGATTCCCTTCTTCTCATTGATGCGCTTATCCGGCCAATTTGCCATCGCTTCAATTTCATCCAGCGGCAAAAATGTGAGCATCTTCAAACATTTCATGACATCCGCATCGTCCACATTGCGCCAGTATTGATAAAAATCGAAGGGCGAGGTCTTATCCCGATCGAGCCAAACGGCCCCCTTGGCGGTCTTGCCCATCTTTTTGCCTTCGGAATTGAGCAGCAGCGTAATGGTCATGGCGTAGGCATCTTCGCCAAGCTTGCGGCGAATTAATTCCGTCCCGGCGAGCATATTCGACCATTGATCGTTGCCGCCGAACTGCATGTTCACGCCGTATGCTTTATGCAGATGATAAAAATCGTACGCCTGCATGATCATATAGTTAAATTCCAGGAAGGAAAGCCCTTTTTCAAGACGCTGCTTATAGCATTCCGCCCGCAGCATATTGTTCACCGAAAAATGAGCGCCGATATCCCGGATCACATCCACGTAATTCAAGTCGAGCAGCCAATCCGCATTATCCACCAGAATGGCCTTGTCCTCACCGAACTCAATGAAGCGGCTCATCTGCTTTTTAAAACATTTGACATTGTGCGCAATGGTTTCGGTTGTCATCATCTGACGCAAATCAGTTCGGCCTGAAGGATCCCCAATATGGGCGGTCCCGCCGCCGATGAGCACCACCGGACGATTGCCGGCCTGCTGCAGCCGGCGCATCAGGCAAAGCGCCATGAAATGCCCGACATGCAGCGAATCCGCCGTCGGGTCAAAACCGATATAAAATTTCGCCCCGCCGTTGTCGATCAGTTCCTTGATCTGCGGTTCGTCCGTCACCTGTGCGATAAGCCCCCGCGCCACCAATTCTTCATAAATTTTCATCGTTATCCTCCGTTTCTTTTTCTTGTATTCTGTTTTGTGTTCAATAAAAAGCCCCCCTGTCTGCAAAAACAAACAGAGGGCGAGCATTCGCGGTACCACCTCAAATTCGCACTGACTTCGCAGCCAATGCCTCTTCATGTGCCAGCACACATTAGCGCAATATCGGGCGCACCCGTCTGATCCTACTGGCATGGCTTTCGGTCAGCGGCTCCAAAAGGTATTCGACTCAGCCAGATCTTGCGCCCTTGCACCAACCGGACGTTCTCTAAAAGATTCCACACTGATCTACTTTGTTTCTTCACAGCCTTGGTGATTGATTTAATAACGGAATTTATTCTATCGCATTTGCTTGCAGCTGACAAGCATTATTTTTATTCATTCAGGCCAATTGATTTGACAAAACTTTTATCATCATTTACAATTCATCCCATCCAAACCTCTGACTATGTGAACATCCAGTGCCTATGCACAATTAAGAAAGATTCCAAACGTTTAATTATGAAAAGTCCGAAGCATTCCGAAATGAAAGAAAAAATTAACCGCCTGACCAATGAGCTCATGCTCGATTATGGCGAAAACAAAAAGATCGATCAACTTCTCCCCTATGATCACCCGGATAAGGATGATGTGCTCGCGTTGATTCGTCGCCTGATGATCATCATCTATCCGGGCTATTATAAAAACCCCGGGCTTTATGCCACCCTAGTGAACCGCATCGCCCACGATTGTATTTGCTCAAAATTCCAATTCTCCCCCGCATGATGACCGAGCATGCGCACAGCGTCACCGGCATCGATATCTATCCTGGGGCAACCATCGGCAAATATTTCTTCATCGACCATGGTACGGGTATCGTCATCGGCGAAACCACCATCATCGGCGATCATGTGAAGGTTCATCAAGGTTGTGACCTTGGGCGCCCTCTCCACCAAGGGCGGGCAGGAACTGAAAGCCATCAAACGCCACCCCACCATTCAAGACAACGTAACGGTTTACGCCGGAGCGTCGGTGCTCGGTGGCGATACCATTGTGGGCAAGGACGCTGTAATCGGCGTAACGCCTTTATCACCACTTCGATTCCGGAAGGCGCCCGCGTTTCCATTAAAAACCAGGAACTTTCCTATAATTACAACCAAAAACCCAATGGCAGTGTCAATTCCAAAGAAATCCCTCTCGACGACAGCTGGTTCTACATGATTTTTCTACATGATTTAAGGATGATCGACACCCATAAAAAAAACCGAACTCAAAAGGTTCGGTTTTTTTATTTTGCGCTATTTTTATCCATCAAATCAGCCGGAAAAATGCAGCAGCATCCCCACCGCAGCGGCCACCGCGATAAATAAGATCGGATGCCAATTTTTAACTTTAGGGATCCATCGGGTTGCCACAATCAGCACAATGGCAAAAATCACAGCGCGAATATTGATCAGTCCCAGCCAATTGTGCCAGGTTAACACTTTGTGGCTTTTAAACAAAGCAATCCCTGCCACCGAAAGCCCTGCGGCTGCAATCAGTCCGGTCGAGGCCGGTCGCAGGCCATAAAAACCAGCTTTCACATATTCATTATCCTCAAAAGCTTTGAGAAAAGCTGCAATAATGACAATGATAACAATCGCCGGGGCAACCTCGCCAATGGTCGCAATGATGCCCCCCGGCACCCCGCCGACGGTATAGCCCACATAGGTTGCCATATTGATGCCCATCGGACCCGGCGTTGATTCAGACACCGCCACCATATCCGCCAGCTGGCTCTGGGTAAACCATCCTGTCGATTGACCGATGGCTTTCAAAAAGGGCAGGGTCGCCAACCCGCCGCCAACCGAAAACAGTCCAGTTTTGAAAAATTCCCAAAATAACCGCAAATACATCATGATTGTTCTCCGCCTTTTGACAAACGCGAACGTTGCGCTTTGATCTTTGTGATGACAATGCCCGCTGCCGCGGCAATAAGCACAAAGACCACCGGCGATACATCGATAAATAAGGAACCAGCCGCCACGGCGATGAAAATCAGCAGGGTTGGGATATCGATGATTGATGTTTTGCCGATTTTTACCACCGCATTAAAGATCAGCACCACCACCGCCACGCGGATTCCGGCAAAAGCATCCTGAACAATCGGCAAATCGTCGTATTTTTCGATAATACCCGCTAATGTCATGATAATCAGCAGCGACGGCGAGACCAAGCCGAGGGTCGCCACAATAGCACCGATCACACCGCGTTTTTTATTGCCCACAAAGGTCGCCGTGTTCACCGCGATAATCCCCGGCGTGCACTGGCCGATGGCATAATAATCGGCAAGCTCCGTTTCGGTCGCCCAATGCTTGTTCTCGTCAATTTCCCGCTGCAGGATCGGCAACATAGCCAACCCGCCGCCAAACATCATGATCCCGATTTTAAAAAACGTATTGTATAACGCCCACAAGCTTGTCCGTTCTCTATCGTCAGGCAACTCTGTTCGCGTTTTTTTTATCTTTTTCACATAGCCCTCCTCCTAATATAAAAGTGTAGTGGTCATATATCCCAACAGCCAGTTGGGATATGATCCTCTCATTGCTAAGGCTGTTAGAATGTAGTGGCATTGGTTCGGACGGATTCCTCCTTGGACTTTACATCCGTCGGAAAGCCTGTCTGCCATCCACTTATTCGCAGCTGTTCGGTTTACGCAGGTTGAACCGCATCCCGTGTGTTCGCTTGATACCCCGGGAGATTGAATAAGCGGTGAGGAATGTTTGGCCCATCGCATTATTTTTCTTCAGAAGTGTTTTTCTATGTTGAACGCTGTTGACATTGATGTTTCAAAAGGCAAGAGCACGGTTACAGTCCTACGACTCGCAGGTGAAATCGTGCATAAGCCTTTTCATGTCCGTCACTCTGTCAGAGAACTTTCTGAACTTGTCTCTTATGTCAGAAGCCTGGATGGTGAAACACGGGTCGTCATGGAGACAACCGGCCATTATAAGGTCAAGTCTGATCCGGCCGATGCCAAGAAAATCGCTCAGTATGCGCTTGACAAGTGGCCGTTTCTGCGTCAGCATTCAGCGATGGATAATACACAAGCGCAAATGAGCTGTTCAGCAGTCCCATACGCTCTGATGGCAGTGAGAAACGGATCGATTACGTCGGCATGTTGACTGTGTCCGCAAGATCGGCCTAAAGGCTTTCACAGAACGGTATCAGAACTTCTGTAAGCATCATGGCTATAATATCCAGCCGGAAAAGCCTAAGGAGCTGTTTGAATCCGCAAAGGAACTCGTTCCCTCTGTCGCCAAGGATCCGGTTTACAAGCAGATGATCCTAAACTGTCATGGCCATGTATGGTGTGAACAAAACCGATGGACCTCAGCTTATGGCTGAGATCGGGGACATCTCCCGTTTTGATCACAGGTCTGCCATTACTGCTTATGCCGGCGTTGATCCGGGTGTGAACCAGTCCGGTAAAGTGGATTATGACAGTAACAAAGCCTCCAAGCACGGTGCTCCGCTCTGCCTCCTGATTTTTTAAAATAATGCTTGACTTTTTATTTAGTAGACTTTCACCAATGTCCATTCTCTGGTCACTGATTTAATCATAGTGTACAACAAAAATCAGCGGATGTAAAATCATGGTCTGCAAAGAAACCCATCCACGCGTCTAACGCATGGTTTTCGGCATACAAAAAAGCATTCGGAAAAATTTCCGAATGCCATCCGGGCATCAGCACGTTCGATTATGCTTCTTCAATCACGCCTACCGGGCAGCCGTCCATTGCCTCTTCCGCCGATTCGGCGACGTCCGCCGGTACTTCGATGTCTCTGGCTTCCGCCAAACCCTCATCGTTGATGAAAAAAATTTCCGGACAGACGGCTTCACAAGCGCCGCAGCCGATGCAACCATCTTTCACGACACATTTCATTTGTTTCCTCCTTTTGAGAAACCCCGCTCTTGCCATCGGCCTGATGCAAAGCCGACCGCGGTCGAGAATTCTCCTTTGACTTCTATTAATTAGTATAATACAATGAGGCTGCTGATAAAAGTTGTACTGCCAACATAAAACCATTCTTTTTTAATTTGCAGCCAAAAGAAGGGACATGACTTGGATATTGATTTTCTCTCTCAAACCAAACTCTTTCACGGCATCGCACCGAATGCCATTCCCAAAGTGCTTTCCAATCTCGGATATCGCATCAAAAATTATGACCGCGAGGCCGTGATCTACATGGCCGGCGATCCCGCCGACGCCATCGGACTCGTCCTTTCGGGATCTGTGCGCATTGAAAACAATGACTTTTGGGGCAATACGTCCGTTCTCGCCAATATCGCCCCGGGATCGGTTTTTGCCGAAACCTATGCGCTTCTTCCCGGCGAGCCGCTCATGGTCGATGTGATCGCCCAGAAAAAATCCACTGTTTTATTTTTACAAACAGAACATCTCTTTGATTGCTCCCACGATACCATCATTGCCAATCGCCGTCACACCATTATTCACAATTTGCTGATGATCTCCGCCCAGAAAAACCTGCATCTGTCCCGGCGCATTTTTCACACTTCCAGCAAATCCATCCGCGGTCGCCTGATCTCCTATCTTTCCTTTGTCGCGCAGAAAAAAAACACCAACGATTTTGTCATTCCCTTCAATCGGCAGCATCTGGCCGATTATTTGAGTGTCGATCGTTCAGCCCTTTCGCATGAGCTCTCCAAAATGCAGGATGAAGGACTGCTCATCACCGAGAAAAGTCACTTTGTTTTAAATTTCGATCTTTAAAATTTTCTGCTCAAGCCAATCTTTTAGTATCAACGCATGATTGACCTGCGGGTTCTTGGCGGCATAGAGCAGGGTGACATCCCCCTGTTTTAACCAATCTGCAATCTTTGAAGCCCATGCCGCGGCATCGGGGTTTCGTGTCAATTCCCCGCGGTAGGTCTTTCCAAAATCATTCAATTTTTTCGCCTCGTGCCCGAACCATTTTCGCAAATCGGGTGAGGGCGCAATTTCTTTTGCCCAACTGTCCAAGGCAGCCCTTTTCTTTGACATACCCCGCGGCCACAGACGATCCACCAGAATTCTTTTTCCATCCGTATCCTCCGGCTGTTCATAAATGCGCTTGATTTTAATGCGACTCATTTTTCCCTCCTTTATTTTCTTGTTACAGCATAACGATCTGTATTTTTTTATTCCGTTGTTAGAACAACGGTTTTCTTTTTCCCCTGTCCATATAATAAAGTCGTTAAATCAATCATATGCACTTGCAAGGAGGAAATCGAATGTCCACTCAAAATCAAATGTTTTGTTACCAATGTCAAGAAACAGCCGGCTGCACCGGTTGCACCGTCTCCGGGGTCTGCGGCAAAAAACCCGATGTCGCCGCTATGCAGGATCTGCTGATTTACGTCACCAAAGGGCTTTCGGCCATCACCACCGAGCTGCGTGCCGAAGGCCAACCTGTCAGCGAAACGGTTGACCGTCTGGTCACCGTCAACCTGTTCACCACAATTACCAATGCTAACTTCGATAAAGAAGCCATCGTTGCCCGCATCGAAGAAACACTGCGCGTTAAAGAAGCCTTGCGATCCCAGGTCAAGGCGGCTGTCGATCTTCCGGACGCGGCCGCTTGGAACGCGCCGGCCGATCAGTTTGAAGCCAAAGTCACCTCGGAAAGAATCGGCGTCCTTGCCACCAAGGATGAAGATATCCGAAGCCTCCGTGAACTCATCACCTACGGCCTCAAGGGACTCTCGGCTTACAGCAAACACGCCAACGCTCTACTCAAAGCCGACGCCAAAGTCGATGCCTTCATCCAGGAAGCGCTGGCCAAAACGCTGGATGACAGTTTAAGTGTTGACGACCTCGTCGCCCTCACCCTGGAAACCGGCAAATACGGCGTCGACGGCATGGCCCTGCTCGATCGTGCCAACACCGAAGCCTATGGCAATCCCGAAATAACCACTGTGGATATCGGTGTGCGCAAAAATCCAGGCATTCTGATTTCCGGCCACGACCTGCGCGATCTTGAAATGCTGCTCGAACAAACCGCCGGCACCGGCATCGATGTTTATACCCACTCTGAAATGCTGCCGGCCCAGTATTATCCGGCCTTTAAAAAATACAACCATTTTGCCGGCAATTACGGCAACGCCTGGTGGCAACAGAAAGATGAGTTTGAAAAATTCAACGGGCCGATTCTGATGACCACCAACTGCATTGTTCCGCCCAAAGCGAGCTACAAAGGCCGCCTTTACACCACCGGTGCTGCCGGCTTCCCGGGCTGCCCCCATATTCCCGGAGAACCAGGCGAAGTCAAGGACTTCTCGACTATCATTGAACACGCGAAAAAATGCGCCGCGCCGACTGAAATCGAAAGCGGTGCCATTGTCGGCGGTTTTGCCCACGAACAGGTTTTTGCCCTGGCCGATAAAATCGTCGAAGCCGTTCAATCCGGCGCCATCAAAAAATTTGTCGTCATGGCTGGCTGCGATGGCCGCCAAAAGGGCCGCAGCTACTACACAGACTTTGCCAAAGCCCTGCCACAGGATGCCGTAATTTTAACCGCCGGCTGCGCCAAATATCGTTACAACAAGCTCGACCTCGGTGATATCGGCGGCATTCCCCGCGTGCTTGACGCCGGCCAATGCAACGACTCTTATTCGCTGGCTCTCATCGCCTTGAAGCTCAAGGAAATTTTCGGTCTGGACGACGTCAATGCTCTGCCCATCGCCTATAATATTGCCTGGTACGAACAGAAGGCCGTGATTGTACTGCTCGCCCTGCTCTCTCTCGGTGTGAAAAACATCCACCTCGGCCCCACTCTGCCGGCTTTCCTTTCGCCCAATGTGGTCAGCGTGCTGGTAGAAAACTTCGGCATCACCGGCATCGGCACCGTCGAAGACGATTTGAAACTTTTCTTCAAAGAAGCCTAACCCTCCTTATAAAATAAACAAACAACACACCAAAAAGGCAACCTCCAATGAGATTGCCTTTTTATATGCTGATTGATTGTTTATTTTAAAAGCAGTTGCGCCAATGCGCTTTCGTTTTTCACCTCGTGATCCGGAAAATACACCGCGTCTTTCGGGATTGCATCTTCCCGACGATTCAGCCAAATGGCACGCCAGCCTGCGCGCTTCGCTCCCACCACATCAATGGCATAGGCATCGCCGATATAGGTGCAGGCCTTCGGCGGCACACCCAATCGCCGTTCTGCCTCTCTGAAAATAGCGATAGCCGGTTTGGCGACGCCCACCTCCCCGGAGATCAAAAAATACTCCGGCGCAATCCATTTTTCAAGGCCTAGTGTCTGCATTTTGCGCATCTGGTGGGCTTCCGGTCCGTTGGTAATGATCCCCATTGGCACGCCTTTTGCCTGTAAATGATCGAAAATACACACCATACCCGGAAGCAATACAATCTTTTGTCGCTCCGTGGCATAAGCTGCCTGAAAGGCCAAACCATCTTCTTGAGACAGGGAAGCGCCGCAGTCTTCAAAAGCCCTGCAAATGCGATAGGCATACACTTCCGATTTCGTCAATTCTCCGCGCGCCACCATCTCAAATGCCTCGTTGCTGCGAGCCCGGTTGCAAACAAAAAGCCGTTCCAGATTCAGCGCATCGAAACGATGGCCGAAGACGCCTTTGAAAGCCAACTTGAAGGGCAAAAACTGATCATAAACGGTATCATCAATATCAAAAAAGACGCAGCGCATATCAGCGTTCCTTAACGGGCGCCGGTCCTTGCTTTAAAGGATTATTTTCCGAATTGAGTACGGCTGTCACCACCGGTTCGTATTCTCCGCGACCGAACAAACCCTGCCGATCCAACCATTTAATCACACCGTAAACCCCGAGGGTTATCAGGATACCAAACCCCAGGCCTGCCAGCGGCGGATTCCAGCCGAGCCTTGGCGCCAAAGCATAATACCCTAAAAAGACACCGACAAAAAAACCAACGAGCGGTGCCCCATAGGCGATGCCGCTCGCCTTCATCAAGCTCGCCAGTTCCATCTCGATGGCCACATCATCGCCAACTTTCGCTTGCGCCTCGTTTTTCGCCTGAGCTGTCATCGTCTTATCGGATGTTGCCATTTCACACGCCTGGCAGTTGGCGCACATTTCGTGCCGTCGAATCACGACTTTAGCATGGTTCCCTTTGACTTTCTGAACTGTTCCATATTCAATCATTTTAAAACCTCCCTTTCTGCTTAAAACAAGAACTCCCGCGTTTGATTCGGGAGTTCTGCCTTGAGGTCACATTCTATTTTAAACGATATCGTCGTCGACGCTGATGCCTAAATCGATGAGCTGGTCAAGACTGGCCTGTGCCGGTGCTTCCGTCATTAGATCCGAATGGTTCTGCGTTTTCGGGAAAGCGATAACGTCGCGGATATTATCCAAATCAAGTAGCATCATGATCAGCCGGTCAAAGCCGAAAGCCAGCCCGCCGTGCGGCGGCGTCCCGTATTTCAGCGCTTCCATCAGGAAACCAAACTGCGTCTGAACGGTTTCCTCGCTCAAATTGAGTGCCTTAAACATCTTGTCCTGAATATCACCGTTATGGATACGGATAGAGCCGCCTCCCAGTTCAACACCATTGACAACCATATCGTAGGCATCGGAGCGCACTTTTTCCGGCGCTGTATCAAGCAGCGGGATATCTTCATCCAGCGGCGCCGTGAAAGGATGATGCACCGCCACATAGCGGCCTTGTTCGGCATCGTATTCAAGCAGTGGGAAATCGATCACCCAGAGAAATTTAAACTGATCCGACAGGTCGAATTCAAGGCGCTTAACCAGTTCCAAACGCAACTGACCCAATGCGGTACATACGATCTGATCGGTATCGGCCACCATAAAAATATAGTCACCGTTTTCGGCGCCCATTTCTTTATAAATCGCTTCTTTTTCTTCCTCAGAAATAAATTTGAGAATCGGTGATTTTTGGCCTTCGTCTTTCACGTCAATCCAGGCCAGCCCTTTGGCTTTGTAAATTTTGGCAAATTTTTCCAAATTCTTGAGGGTCTTCTTGGAAAGCTTGCCCTGAGCATCCTTGGCGATGATGGCCCGAACCGAGCCGCCGCGCTGAATCGCCCCGGAAAATACCTTAAAGTCCGAATCTTTTAAAATATCCGACAGATTGTGCAGTTCCATGCCAAAGCGCATATCCGGCTTATCGGAGCCAAAGCGGTCCATGGCTTCCTGCCAGGTCATGCGCGGGAAAGGCCGTTCTAATTCGACGCCGCGGATTTCTTTAAAGACCTGCGCGATCATCCCTTCCATAATCGGCATGATGTCGTCCTTGGTCACAAAGGACATTTCCATATCGATCTGGGTGAATTCCGGCTGACGATCCTGCCGCAGATCTTCGTCACGAAAGCATTTCGCGATCTGATAATAACGGTCCATACCGGAAATCATCAAAATCTGCTTGAAAAGCTGCGGACTTTGGGGCAAACCAAAGAAATTCCCTTTCTGTACGCGAGACGGCACCAAGAAATCCCTGGCCCCTTCCGGTGTGGTTTTCCCCAGAATTGGCGTTTCGATTTCACAGAACCCCTCGTGATTCAAATAATTCCGCACGATGCTGGCCGCCCGGGCGCGCGTCATCAGAATTTTCTGATTCTTGGGCTTGCGCAAATCCAGATAACGGTATTTCAGGCGCACATTTTCTCCCGATTTATCGTCATCCTCGACATAAATCGGCGGCGTGGCCGAGGTATCCAAAATGGTCAGCCTTGAAACAAGCACCTCCATCTGCCCCGTGGCCATCTTCGGGTTGACATTTTCGGCATCGCGCTTGCGCACCGTGCCTTCGATATTTAAAACATATTCGCTGCGGACTTTTTCAGCAGTGGTAAAATCCGCGCCGGCGTCTTCCTCATTGATCACCAGCTGAACGATGCCCGAGCGATCGCGCAGATCGACAAAAATCACCCCGCCAAGGTCGCGGCGGCTGTCTGCCCAGCCCGCGAGTTTGACGACTTGTCCGTCTTTATCCGCATTAATATCTCCGCACGTGGCGGATCTAAAATGGGTTTCCATCATATCCAAATTTCCTCCTGCTTCTATTAAAAGCTGCCCAAAGGCGGCCAATTCTCACATTTTTTTATTATATGCTTTAAGCCTTATGGCGTCAAGGTTTAACCACCTGATTCCGCCATAAGTTCCCGCTCATTGCTGATCGATCAGATTCTGATAATTGGTGAGTTTCTGATCGATCACCTGCTGCCCCCGCTGATTATAGGTGCGGATATCCTTAACCGTGAAAACTTTATTAAAGCGATCCGTCTGCGCATGATAAACCTTTCCGGAAGATCCGGCGCCAATCCCGATAATCGTCTGCTTTTCCGCCATCATTAGCGTGTTGTAAATCCCCGGATGTCCCGTCAGGCAATAGCCGATGTTTTCACCATTGCCCTGCGCGTATTTTTGCCGGTACATATAATAGGGCTCATAACCCGCCGCGGCAAGCTTCTGATGAATCTGATCGTAAAATGCTGCATCATAAAGCTGCGTATAGTGATGACCGCCGGCCGCCTTCATGCGCGAGCCCTTTTTAATGGCCAGACTGTGCACCGTCAAATTTTCCGGGCGCAGCGCCACGACCCGATCCAGGGAGGTCAGAAACTGCGCCGGCGTTTCCTGATTCAACCCTGCAATCAAATCCATATTGACGCAGTCAAAGCCGACGTCGCGAATCTGACGATACACCCGCTCGATATCCGCCGCGGTGTGAAAGCGCCCGATGGCGGCCAGAGTCTCGTCATTCATGCTCTGAGGATTCAGACAAAGGCGATTGACCCCGAAGGCTTTAAGCACCGCCAGCTTTTCCGGCGTCGTAGTTTCCGGGCGCCCCGCTTCAAAGGTAAATTCCCGCAGCTTTGGATGAATCATACGGCTTTCTTTCAGCGCCGCAAGCAATTGCCCAATTTGGTCGGCCGACAACACCGACGGCGTTCCGCCACCGATATAAAGCGTGTCGACGCGCAGTTGCTGATCGATCATCCACGCCCCCATCTGCCGGATCTCCGAGATGAGCCCCTGCAGATAATCCGCGCAGAGCATGCCTTTTTTATCCGCAATGGTAGAAACAAACGAACAATAGCTGCACTTGGCCGGACAGATGGGAATCCCCACGTAAACAGACACGAGATGATCGTTCAGCGGATAGACGATGGGCATTTCACGATGGGCAATCTCTGCTGCCAGCGCGGCTTTTTCTACACTGACATCATAAACCCGCATCATCTTATCCCCGGCCTGTTCTCTATTGAGCCCCTCACCCGCCATATAATGGTGGGCAATTTTAACCGGCTTAATACCGGTGAGGCTTCCCCATGCCAGCGTTTTATTAAAAAGGTCTTTCAGAAAATGATAGAAGAGCGTCTTGAACCGCTCTGAGTCCGGCGTCTCGTCGGCCTTCGCTTCAAAGGTGCGTTCGCAAGAGGGCCGGTCAAAAATTGCCGCCGCGATGGTCAGGCCTTCCGGTGCATTGACCACTCGGATGATGGCGTCTGCTTCGCCATCGAATTGAATATCACCATCCGGCAGGTAGGCCATCAGCAATTCCCGGGCCGCCGTACGCCACGGCGCGTGGTCCGGCATGACCAGACAGACTGTCTTCACGCGGGACAATCCCTCAAACGCCGTTTCTTTTGTTTGCGTTGTCATTTTATTCATATGGAATCCCATTTTTATACACCCGTTCATACCCAGACTTTTGCGCCCGCTTGAATCTTCCCGTTTCTTTTCCCGTTTCATTTCTTGGCAATAACAAAGGCGGCCCGAGGCCGCCAAATGCGCATTCAAATGCTTTTACTGAATAAATGGATTGTGCGTTCGTTCAAAACCGATGGTGGTATTTTCGCCATGGCCCGGCAACACCGTTAATGCATCGTCCAGGGTCATGAGTTTTTTGACCGACGCAATCAGCTGGGGATAGGAGCCGCCGGGAAAATCCGTCCGCCCGATCGACGCGTAAAACAAACTGTCGCCGGTGAAAATCACGCCATCACTCAAAAAGCAAACGCCCCCCGGTGTGTGTCCCGGCGTATGAATCACCTTGAACGTCAGATGGTCGCCGATCACAATATCGTCACCGTCGCGCAGCAAACTTTCCGCCGGGTCAAAATGCGCCGTCATGCCCATCAGCGCCGCAATATTTTTCCCAGGCGAATTCAGGCAATCCGCGTCGTCCGCGTGAATATAAACCGGAGCGCCGGTCAAGGCCCGCGCCTCATTCAATCCGCCGATATGATCAAAATGGCCGTGGGTCAGCAGAATCGCTTTGATGCTGATATCTTGATCCGCGATGAACTGCGCAATCTCCGGACGCCATCCGCCCGGATCGACAATCACGCCCTGACCATCCTCTTGCGACCAGGCGATATAACAATTGGCCATAAGCGGCCCCACCATGTATTTCTGAATTTCCAAGCGTTCCTCCTTCATCCGGGTTTCCTAAAATGTTTTCTGGCTGTCTAAAAGCAAGGTGACCGGTCCGTCATTCTGGATGAGCACCTGCATCTCGGCCTGAAACTCGCCAAACGCGACTTTGCGCACTCCCGCTTTCTGCACCAGCGCTGCAAATCGTTCATACTTTTTTTTAGCTGCAGCCACCGGTCCGCTGCGCATAAAACTGGGACGCCGTCCTTTTCGGCAATCGCCGCATAAAGTGAATTGGGACACCACCAAAAGCTCGCCGTCCACATCCAAAAGCGATCGGTTCATCTTTCCCGCTTCGTCTTCGAAAATCCGCAGATGAACGGTCTTATCGATGATATAGCGCATGTCCGCCTCGGTATCGTTTGCCTCAATGCCCAGCAGTAAATTGATCCCCGGCCCGATGGCGCCAATTATTTGCCCGTCGACCGAAACGGAAGAACTGTTCACCCGTTGAATCACCGCGCGCATCGCTACACCCGCTTCACGGAAAGCACTTTGGACAGTTTTCCGATGTTCTTCATCAGCAGATTCAATTCACGCCGCGATTTCACTTCGAAAACAGCCTCGAAATAATTAAACTTTCCTTTCTCATTGCGCGCAGTCAGCGCATTGAGGGGAATGTTCATCTCAATAAAAACTTTGTTGATTTCAATCAGCGCATGCGGATCTTCATCTGCCTTGATGTTGATTTCGGCTGTAAAATTGCCGGCCACGCCGAATTTATTCCATTCGACCTCGACGATTTTATCGGTATCCACAATGTTGAGCACGTTTTTGCAATCTGTCCGGTGAACAGAGATACCGCGGTTCTGGGTAATGTAACCGATGATTTTATCCCCAGGAACCGGGCTGCAGCATTTGGCAAAATGCACCTCGATATCGCGCAGGCCGGCCACAATGATGTTGGAATTCTTCTTGGTATCGTCTGATTTTTTCTTGACGACCGCTTCCTCCGGATCCGCCTTGAAGATTTCCGGAAATATCAGGCTCATCTTGGTGAAAACTGTTCCGAGTTTAATACCATTATAGCCGATGGCCGCATAAAGATCGTCCACCGTTTTGTAATTGAGCTTTTCGCTGAGCACCTCCAGCTCGTGCTGATGGCCCAGCTTAGAATGCTGCAGCCCCCGCCGCTTGAGTTCGTTCTCCAGCGCAAGCCGCCCCTTTGTAATATTTTCTTCTTTTTCTTCCCGTTTGAAATATTGACGGATTTTATTGCGCGCGTGAGCGCTTTTCACAAAACTCAGCCAGTCGCGACTGGGACCGTTGCTGTGTTTAGAGGTCATCACTTCGACGATGTCCCCATTGTTAAGGGTGTAGTTCAACGGAACGATTTTCCCGTTAACCCGCGCCCCGACACAGGTATCGCCGATGTCCGAGTGAATGCGATAGGCAAAATCCAGCGGACAGGAGCCCATTGGCAGTTCAAACACCTGCCCCTTGGGTGAAAATACATAAACTTCTTCGTTTAACAGATCAACTTTAATCGTCTCGAGCAAATCGCCGGCGTTGTCCAGCTCCTGCTGCCATTCCATGATCTGGCGAATCCAGGCGATGCGTTTTTCATAATGCGCGTTTTTTTCGCCGGATTTGCCTTCTTTATATTTCCAATGCGCGGCGATCCCATATTCTGCCACACGATGCATCTCTTTCGTCCGGATCTGCACTTCAAAGGGATCCCCATTGGGCCCGATCACCGTCGTATGAATCGACTGATACATATTGGGCTTAGGCATCGCGATATAATCTTTGAAACGCCCGGGGATCGGCTTCCATTCCGTGTGGACCAGCCCCAACACGCCATAACAATCCTTAATAGAATCCACAATCACCCGCACGGCGATCAAATCGTAAATTTCGTCAAACTGGCGATGCTGAGCCTTCATCTTGCGGTAAATCGAATAAAAATGCTTCGAGCGGCCGTAAATTTTGCAGGAAATGCCTGTCTCATCAATTTTCGCCTTGAGGATGACGATTACCTGATCGACATATTCTTCCCGGACTTGTTTACGCGCTTTGACCTTTTTAACCAGATCGTAATAGCCCTCCGGATCGAGATATTTTAACGATAAATCCTCGAGCTCGCCTTTAATGGCTTGAATCCCCAGACGGTTGGCAATCGGAGCATAAATATCCAAGGTCTCCCGCGCTTTTTCCTGCTGTTTCGCCGGATTCATGTATTCGAGGGTGCGCATGTTGTGCAGCCGGTCCACCAGCTTAATGAGGATGACGCGAATGTCCTTCGACATCGCCATGACCATTTTGCGCAGATACTCGGCCTGACTTTCTTCCTTCGACTGATATTCAATTTTCCCGATTTTGGTGACACCCTCCACCAAATCGGCAATGCGCGCGTTAAAAATGGTTGCAATTTGCTTATGGGTATAATCGGTATCCTCAATCACATCGTGCATCAGAGCCGCACAAATGGTTTCCGTGTCCATCTTGTATTCCGCCAAGATATAAGCCACCGCCACCGGATGAATGATGTATTCTTCTCCAGATTTTCTTTTCTGGCCTTCGTGCGCTTCATCTGCCAACTCAAAGGCACGCATGATCATGGACGTGTCCGCGTCTGGTTCGTTTTTTTTAACCAAGGCAATCACATCGCCTATTTTGCGCTTAACCGCTTCTGTTGCCATACGTGCCTCCTTCTCACGGTAAATTCAGATCGCTCTTTCAATCAGTCTCTATCACAAATCAGGACCAGCGTTAAATATCGTATTTAACCAATGATTCGATATAATAATCTTTCAGTGTTTCCCGGCCCTTCAAATCGGTCAGTTCGATCAAAAAGAGTGCGCCGCAGACTTCGCCGCCCAAGAGTTCAACCAAATCAATGGCGGCTTTCATGGTGCCTCCGGTCGCGAGCAGGTCATCAATGATCAAAACGCGGTCTCCGGTTTTAATGGCGTCCTTTTGAATTTCGACGGTGTTGCTGCCGTATTCCAAAGTGTAGGACTTCGCCATCACTTCGCCCGGCAGTTTGCCCGGTTTGCGGATCGGCACCAAACCGACATCGAGCTTATAGGCCAGTGCCGAGCCGAAAATATAACCCCGAGCCTCCGGAATGCAAACGATATTGACGTCCAGTGCCTTGGCAATATCATAGAATTTATCGGTAACGTAGCGGAAGGCGTCGCCGTCGGCAATCAGACTGTTGATATCTTTAAAACTGATGCCTGCCTTTGGAAAATCCTGATAGACCGCAATTTTACTCTTTAAATCCATTTTTAACCTCAATCTTTATTTAAATATTTTTTTAATTTTATCACTAACGGCGCCTTTTTAATATCCTTTTTTTGTTCTGTTTTGCAAATCTTTGAGAAGATAACGCCTTTTTTGAGCCTGTACCGAATGATTCCGATTTCACGGAAAGCTTCTAATGCCAGCAAAAGCTGAAAGCTGTTGATCTCCGACACCTCATCCATCAAAACGTCAAAGGCGATCGGCTGACCGTCCTGATGTTTCAATAAGTTGTAAACCGCGACCAATACCTCGCGGCCTGGCAAGAGAGCTTCCGCTTCCATCTGCCGGATCGGCAATGCGGCAGCCGCCGCTTCCGAACCCTTTGTCAATGTATGAAGCCAGTGCCAACACTGCCGGTTGTCATAAAGCGGATCGGGTTTTAAATCCCGCACCACAAGTTCTATATTGTCTTGCCCGCGAAAATGGTTGATCTTGGGCGCAGCCAGAAAACGCAAGGTTCCCCGCGCCGCGGCCGCTGCCTGATCTCCCGCGCCAAAGGCGACGCAACGCGTATTGCCCAAACGAAAGCTTAAATGCGCACCGTCCTTGCCCATGGCGCGCACATCCAAAGGCGCCGTCGCCGCAAATTGAAATACCGGCCCCGGATTGGCCACGCCATAGGGCTCGCACATCGCCAGGCCGTCCATCAGCGCCCAATCGAGATCGCGGCTGGTCAGATCGCCATCATAATAAATCGTCTTTTTTAAATGCGCAGCCGCCCCGTTGTCGGCCGCCCAGACTGCCAGGCGCTCCGCCAATTCGGCAATATTTTCTTCCCGGATTGAAAAACCGGCCGCCATGGCATGACCGCCGTAAGTTTCAAACAGCGATGCACAGCTCGAAAAGGCATCAAAAATGTTGATTCCCTCCACCGAGCGGCAGCTCCCCCGCGCCGTCCCGTCGTCGTCGATGCCCACCACAATCACCGGATGATACCAGGTTTCCTGCAGACGGCTGGCCACAATACCGATCACGCCGGAATGCCAGCCCTCGCCGGCTGTCAAAATGAACACATTCTGATCCAGCTTTTTGCTCTGCACCGCTGCATAAGCCTGATCGTAAATATTTTTTTCGATGGCCTGACGCTTCTCGTTTTCGTCTTTTAAAAAGGAAGCCGCCGCCGTGATCGCCACCGCATCCGTGCCGGTATATAAATCCACCACGCGGTCTGCCGCGCCGAGACGCCCCGCCGCGTTGATCTTTGGCGCGAGCACATAACCCACATTGCCTGTCGTAACCGTTTCGACATCGCTGACAATTTTAAGAGCTTTAATCCCCGGATTCTGGCAGCCCTCATTCATCGAGGCCAATCCCAGACGAACGATCAGCCGGTTCTCGTCCTGCAAAGGCACAATATCCGCCACCGTGGCCATCGCCGCACATTCGATGTATTCCCGAAGGTCGTCCTCTGTGCCCGCTGCCATCTGCAGTGCCTGAATGAGTTTAAAGGCAATTCCCGCACCGCAAAGCTCCGAAAAGGGATAAGCCGAATCCGGCCGCTTGGCGTCGATCACAGCCAGGGCTTCGGGCAAATCGCCCTGGCATTCATGGTGGTCTGTCACAATCACGTCCATGCCCAATGCATTCGCCAACAGAATTTCATCCTTCGCTGCGATGCCGTTGTCCACCGTCACGATCAGCTTGACGCCGTCAGTTGCCAGCATCTGCACGGCCGGCGCATTCATCCCATAGCCTTCCGTCAGACGGTTGGGAATTTTAAAGCACACGTCCAGCCCCATCTCACCCAAATATTTGAGCAGCATGGAGACGGCGGTGGTGCCGTCCACATCGTAGTCTCCGTAGATGCACACTTTTTGTTTTAAAGCCTTGGCCTGCTGCAGGCGCGCCACCGCCGGGCGCATGTCCGGCAGCATCCACGGATCGTGAAAATCTTCCGGATTCGGCTCCAGATAAGCCATGGCGGCTTCCGCGTCTTCACAACCCCGGAAAAAGGCCATGCGCGCCACTGCCTTTGGCACATTGCAGATTTCTGCAATTTCCTCGATTTGCGCCTCACTTTCCGAGGACTGCGGGTGTCTTAATCTCCAAATGGTTTTCATCATCTGCCTTGCTCTCTTTTCTCATTTTGAAAATGCACCATTCAAAGAAAACCGAACAGAGAAACTCTGCTCGGTTTTCCTGGCTCCGACCATGGTCAAACTTCAATTTTTTCAACTTTTCGGTCACGCCGTCTCTTAGCTCGTTTATGTTGCTTCGTGTTGAAGCGCGATTTTTTTGCGTGTTTTTGGAAAATCACCCACAGCGGACTCGCCACAAAAATGGACGAATAACACCCGCAGGCAATCCCTACAATGAGCGGCATAGCAAAATTGCGAATGGCATCCACCGCGAAAATATAAAGCGCAATGATGGCTACTAGCGTTGTCGCGACGGTGTTAATGCTCCGCTTCAAAGTCTGGGTGATGCTGACATCTACCAGTTTAGTCATCTCTGCGATATTCGCCATCCCCATTTCGTTTTCATTTTCGCGAATGCGGTCAAACACGACAATGGTATCGTTAATCGAATATCCCAGGATTGTCAGAATCGCGGCAATAAACGGCGAATTGACCTGAATCTGGAAAAGGGCATACACCCCAATCACCACGATGATATCGTGGAATAAGGCAATGACCGACGCCAAGCCGAAGAAAAATTCAAACCGGATCGTCACGTAAACCAAGATCAGCGCGATGGCCGCCAACGACGCCAGAATTGTATTGCGCGTGGTTTCCCGCCCAACACTGGCCGTAATGCGATCCACCGATACGTCTTTCTGCTGAACCTTCGGGTAGTGTTTCTGAAAATCCCTCAGCAGTTTTTTCTGCTGCGCGTTGTTCAGGCTCACCTTGGTGCTGATCACAGCGCTTTGTTTGGCATTCCCCGAATACGTGATATCCGCATGCCTATCGAACGTCTTGGTGATACTTCGAATCTCTTCTGTTTTGAAGGCTTGGTGCAAATTGACCGTCACCGTCGTCCCGCCGGCAAAGTCAATACCGAAGTTCAGCCCGCGGACGCCCAGCGCTCCGACGGCGACAATCACTAAAATCAGGGAAATAGACAGCCAGATTTTGGTATGCTCAATAAAAGGAAGGATTCGCTTTTTCTTTTGTTCTTTCGCCATGACTGCCTCCTTAAATGCCATAAAACGCCGAACTGCCGATGAGATTAGAAGCCAGCACCAGTTTAATCAATTGCCGGGTAATCACCACGGCCGTTAACATCGACAAAATAATCCCGACGACCAAGGTCAGCGCAAATCCCTGAGCCGAGCCGGTCCCCATAAAAAAGAGCACAAACCCGGCGATGAGCGTCGTGATGTTCGAATCAAGAATCGACCGCATCGCATTTTTAAAGCCGGCATTCACAGCGGACTGCAGCGATCCGCCGCCACGCGCTTCCTCTTTGATGCGCTCGAAAATGATGACATTGGCGTCAACGGCCATCCCAACAGTTAAAATCATACCGGCTATTCCGGGCAAAGTAAGCGTCACTTTCATCGCCGACATGAAGAACAGATCCAGCATGACAAAAATCATCAGTGCCAAGTCCGCAATGACGCCGAGGCCGCGGTAAAACACGAGCATAAACACCAGCACCGCTAAAATCCCGATGGCTCCGGCTTTGATGCTTTGTTCAAGAGAATTGGCACCTAAGGTCGGACCGACGGTCGTTGCCTGCACCGTTGTCAGCTTGACCGGCAGCGCACCCCCGCGGATCAGCTCCGCCAGGTTGGACGCTTCGTCCATATTCTTCATGCCTTCAATCACCGCTTCGCCGTTGGTGATCGCCGCGTTCACCTTCGGCGCCGAAATGGTTTCACCGTCCAGTTTAATTGTGATGGTCTGTCCCAGGTATTTCCGCGTGGCATTTGCAAAGGCCTTGGTTCCTTTTTTATCAAACTTAAGGGAGACGACAGCCTGAGTCACGCCGCTGTTATTCTTTTGGTTAACCGCCTTCGCCGTGGTGACGTGATTCCCGGTCAAAATGGTTTTGCCGTTAGGATCTTTAAACTTCAGCTGAGCGGTCTTGCCGATCATATCCAGAGCTTCCTGCTGATCCGAAATAGACGGAATCTGCACACGAATGCGATTCGTGCCCTGCTTCGTCACTGTCGCTTCAGAAACACCCAGCGTATCGACGCGGTTTTTAAGCGCCGCCACCGTGCTTTCCATCTTCTCGTCAGTCAGCTTGCTGCCTTTGGTCGGCTTAGCCTGCAGCACCACATTAACGCCGCCGGTCAAATCCAATCCATAGCTCATATGGTTGTTGATATTGCCAATGTCGTAAATGCCGACGGCAATGCCGTGAAACAGCACATAAACACAAAGGGCCAGTACCGCAATAAAAGCGGCAAGCCCAACGGCGTATTTCCCATTGATCTTTTTCTTTGTCATCCTCTCCCCCTGCACTACGCATTTTGCAAAGACTGATACTTCTCAAGCCGCGCCAGACACTCCGTCCGGCCGAGCACTTCCATCATCAACGCCAGATCAGGGCCGTGCATCACGCCGGTGATCATCAGCCGGATAGGCATGTAAAGGGCTTTGCCTTTAATTTTTTCAGCCTTATGTTCTTTTTGAATGGCTTTGATAATCGACTGCTGAATGGTTTCTGCCGACCATTCAGCAGTCTTTTGAATTTTTTCGACCAGCGCATTATAGAGAATCGGAACGGTGTCCGCCGCCATAATGGTTTGCGCCTCTTCAGAATCGTCCATGACAAAATCCGAACTGAGGAAAGTCGATAATGCTTCCGGCGCCTGAGCGTAATAGGCAATGCGCTCTTTCAGCAGCGCTGCCACTTTAACCAGCCAATCCTGTTTTTCGGTGACAATCTTTTCCTCAATGACCCCGGCCTGAATCAAGAAAGGCGCAACTTCTTCCGCAACCGTTTCATCCGGCAGATTTTTCAGATACTGGCCGTTCATCCAGTTGAGTTTTTCCCGATCGAAAACCGCTCCGGCCTTATTGATTCGCGATGCGTCAAACGCGGTCACCAGTTCGTCCATCGTAAAAATCTCCTGATCGCTCTCCGGGCTCCATCCCAAGAGCGCCAGGAAATTAACCAGCGCTTCCGGCAAATATCCCTTCTGCAAGAAATCTCCGACGGATACATCCCCCTGGCGCTTGCTCAGCTTTTTGTGATCCGCATTTAGAATATTCGGCAGATGCACATGCTGAGGCTGCTCCCACCCGAAGCATTGATATAAATAGACATGCTTCGGTGTCGAAGCCAGCCATTCTTCCCCGCGGATCACATGGGTAATGCCCATCAGATGGTCGTCTACCACGACGGCAAAGTGATAGGTCGGAAAACCGTCTGCTTTGATCAGCACCTGATCGTCCAACTCTTTGGTATTAATGGTAATCGTCCCGCGGACCATATCGTTAAAAGTGATTTCGGTATCTTCAGGTAGCTTGAGGCGAATCACATAGGGCTCGCCGGCATCAATGCGTGTCTGGATCTCTTCCGGCGTAAGCTGTTTGCAATGGCCATCGTAGCGAGGGGTTTCCCCGGCCGCTTTTTGTTTTTCTCGCAAATCGTCCAGTCTTTCCCTGGTGCAAAAACAATAATAAGCCTTGCCTTCGTCCAGCAGCTGTCGAATGTATTTTTGATAAATCGGCAGCCGCTCCGACTGAATATAGGGCCCGCAATCCCCTTTTTGAACCGGCTTGCCGTCTTCAAGCATCAAGCCTTCGTCCGGCACGATGCCGGTGGTGTAAAGTACATCCAGCAAATTTTCGACTGACCCTTCTTCATAGCGGGTTCGATCCGTATCTTCTAAACGCAGCAAAAACTGTCCGCCATTTTGTTTGGCAAATAAATAATTATAAAGCGCTGTCCGAAGACTCCCGACATGGACATTGCCCGTCGGGCTCGGCGCAAAGCGAACGCGTACCATCGTTGAATCACTCCTTCATCACATTTCAAATTTTGTTAGGCCATTATTATAACATTAATACAACCGAATTGATTATTTTTTCGTTTTTTTCGCCTTTACTAGGCGTGCATTGCGCCTGAGCACGGCTGCCCCCCGCCAGGCGAGGGATCGCTCTCCAAAATTTATTTTGAAATCCGCTTCGGTCATCTCTGAAAGCATTGCCAGATCGCCATAAGCCTGCGCCGCAGAAATGGCCATCGCTTTTCGATTGAAAGGGCAGCTCCACTGACAATAGTCACAGCCATAAACAAAGGTTTGGATGCGCGTTTCCTCCTCGGGTGACAGCCGCTTCTGTTGAGTCAGATTAGAAAGGCATCGCGAGTAATCCAAGGCAAAACCTTCCCCCAGCGCTCCCGTCGGGCAAGCCTTCAAGCAACGATCACAATCACCGCACCGGCAAGACATCGGCGCCGCCTCGGTAAAAGACACCGGCAAATCGGTCAGGATTTGACCGATATTAAAAGCCGACCCATAATCCGGGTGAATCAACAGATTATTTTTCCCGAAAAAGCCTAGTCCTGCACGCCAGGCCGAAGCTTTATCAATCAGACAGCTGTTGTCGACATAGGTTTGAAAGGCATGGGGCTCCGGGCTCAAAACTTTCAATGCCGCCACCAAAGCGGCCATTTTTCGCCCCACCACCCGATGATAATCTTCGCCGCAAGCCACGGATGCAATGCGCCCCTCGCCCGATACGGCGGCTCTTTCCGGGAAAAGCGGATAGGGCACGCCAATCACAATCACCGTTTGAACAGTCGGCATAACCGAGCGAAAATCAATGCGTTTTTCTGCTTCGATGCGCACAAAAGGGATGGTTCCGTCGTTAGCTCTCTGCCGCGCTTGAAGCCGCGGCAAAAAATTGTTCAAAGGTGTCGGATCGGTTATCCCGATCAGCGGAATATTTAAAATTTTGGCCAAAGTGCGAATCTGCACCTCGCCGACGATTGTAGGCATGCGTTTACACATCGCCTGACGGATTTTGCGATTGATTCTGACCTTCGTTTCGGGCGCGGTAGGCCGCAAGTGCCGTTTCAATGCGCTTCCAAGCCGCGTCATAGCCGTCTTTTTTCACCGAGGAAAAAGGGATCACATCCTTGGTAGGCAGATGAAAAGTCGCTGCGATATTCTTGAATGCCTTGCGCTTGCGCATGGCATTGAGTTTGTCAAATTTTGTCATCACCACCGTTGGCACCAGGCCGTAATAGGTCAGCCAGTTAAACATCAGTTCATCGTCTTCGCTGGGCTCATGCCGGGAATCCACCAGTAAAAACACACCGGCGAGATTTTCCCGTTTCTGCAGATAGGTCTCAATCATGGTGCCCCATTTTTCCCGGGATTTTTTCGAGACCCGTGCGTAACCATAGCCGGGCATATCCACGAAACGAAACAGATCGTTGATCTGGTAAAAATTCATCGTTTGAGTTTTCCCGGGCTGAGAACTGGTGCGGGCCAGATTTTTACGCCGAATCAGCGTGTTCACAAACGAAGACTTACCGACATTGGAGCGACCGAGCAGCACCAGCTCCGGCAGGTAATCCTGAGGATATTGCTTCGGTGAAACCGCACTGATGATGATTTCCGCTTTCGTTACATTCATTGTATCTCTCCGAAAACCAAATCGATGACGGCGTCCATCTTGCCGACGGGATGGATGTCAAGCGCTGATAAAACAGAATCCGGCACTTCTTCCAGATCTTTTTGATTTTCTTCGGGAATGATCACTTCGGTGATCCCGGCACGGTGAGCCGCCGTCAGTTTTTCCCGCAGACCGCCGATGGGCAATACCCGTCCCAGCAGTGTGATCTCGCCAGTCATCGCGAGATTCTGCGGCACCGGCCGCCCGGTCAGCGCCGAGATGAGCGCCGTCGCCATGGTAATCCCGGCCGACGGGCCGTCTTTGGGCACCGCCCCCTCCGGCACGTGCAGATGGATGTCCTTTTTCGCAAAGAAATCCGGCTGAATTCCTAGAACTTCGGCGCGCGAACGAATAAAGCCCATTGCCGCCTTAATAGATTCCTGCATCACATCGCCGAGTTTGCCGGTGATCATCGTCTTGCCGCTGCCGTCAACCGCCAGCACCTCGATTTCAAGAGTGACGCCGCCGACGGCCGTCCAGGCGAGACCGTTGACCAAACCAACAATCGTTCCTTTTTGGATCTTTTCGTAGCTGTAGCGGTGGCTGCCTAAAAATGTTTCTAAATTGCGCACAGACACCGCAATTTTATCCTTATGGTTCTCGACGATATCCCGGGCCGCGACGCGACAGACTTTTGCGATTTCCCGTTCCAGCTCGCGCACACCGGATTCTCTCGTATAATAATTAACAATGTCTTTGATCGCGCCTTTACTCATGCGCACCTGCTGTTTGGTCAGGCCGTGGGCTTCCAATTGTTTTGGCACGAGATAACGCCGGGCGATTTCCTGCTTTTCCTCCTCGACATAACCATTGACCTCGATCACTTCCATCCGATCCAAAAGCGGCCGCGGAATCGTCGAAAGCGAATTGGCCGTCGTTAAAAAGAGCACATGAGACAAATCAAAAGGCAGTTCCAGATAATGATCGGTGAAGGTGCTGTTCTGTTCCGGGTCGAGCACTTCAAGCAACGCCGACGCTGGATCCCCTCGGAAATTCTGACTTATTTTATCAATCTCATCCAGCAAAAACAGCGGATTATTGGTTCCGGCCTGCTTAAGATGATAGAGGATCCGGCCGGGGATCGCCCCGACATAGGTCCGACGATGCCCGCGGATTTCCGCTTCATCGCCCACACCGCCCAAAGACATCCGCACATATTTACGCCCCAGTGCCCTGGCAATGGATTTGGCAATAGATGTTTTGCCGACCCCCGGCGGTCCCACCAGACAAAGAATGGGGGCCTTCATCGTCCCCGTCAGCTGCAATACAGAAATATATTCCAGGATTCGTTCCTTCACTTTATCCAGCGCATAGTGGTCCTGATTTAGAATTTTCCGCGCTGCGCGCACATCAATACGGTCTTCCGAGGCGTCATTCCAGGGCAAATCTAAAATCCAGTCGAGGTAATCCTGAATAACACCCGCTTCTGGAGAGCCCTCCTGGACCTTTTCCAGACGACTGATTTCATTTTCAGCCTTGGCCTGCACTTCATCATTGAGATTCTTATCTGCCACACGCCGCCGGTACTGGTCGATCAGATCTTCTCCGGCCTCCCCGCCGTTCAGCTCGTCTTGCAACACTTTAATCTGCTCTCGCAAGATATATTCCCGCTGATTTTTATCGATCTCGTCTCGAACCTTTTCCGTGATGCCACGCTCAATCTGAATCATCGATAAATCACTGACTAAAGTCCGATAAACCAGCATTAAACGTTGTTCACCGTTCGTTTCTCGCAGGATTTCCTGAGCCGCCGGCAAATCCAACGTCAAATTGGAGCATATCAAATCAATCAGGTGATCCGGATCGTCGCTCATGCTTAACGCTTCATCAAAATCGTTGGGAAGCTTATGCGTTTCCTGCATATAGCGCACAAAAGTCGACTTCACCAGCGTTTGCAAGGCTTCACTTTCCTGGGTCATTTCAAATTCAGAGACCAGATAGCGAAACCGCACCGCGAAATAAGGATCCGTCTGAAGATAAGTTTCAATGGCACCGCGGGCCACGACCTCCACCAATACGCGGGCCGCGTGTCCCGGCATCTTGAGCATTTGCTTAATCCGCGTCACACAACCCGCGTCATACAAATCTTCAATTTCGGGCGATTCGGTCTCCGGATTTTTCTGTTCTGCTAAAAAAACCACCTGATTGGCTTCCATCGCTACTTCCAAAGCTGCCATGGATTTCGGCCGGTTCACATCAAAATGCAAAACCATGCCGGGAAACACGCCCATTCCGCGCACTGGAATTAGCGGTAAAGATAATTGGTCGTCATCCGGGCCGACCATCAACGGTTCTGAAGGCAGAATCACATTGTCTTCAGACGCGTTTATCTTTTCTAAATTCATATATTTGCTCCTCGTTTATCTGCCACCTGTCTGGTTATTTCGCGATGCGAAAAAAGGCAATCACGGTGATTGCCTTTTCGATCGAGATGAAATTAATTAAGACACGTGGGAATCCGTCGCCGATTCAATGGTTTCGGCATTCTCTTTTTCCGTCGTACGATTGCGTTCGATCATCGGTCCGCCTTGATCGATGATCATGTCTTTGGTGATGGTGATGCGTGAAATATCCGACTCTGAAGGCACTTCATACATTAAATCCATCATGACCCTTTCGATAATTCCGCGCAATCCCCGGGCACCGGTTTTTGTCGCCATGGCTTTTTTTGCAATTTCAGATAAGGCTTCCGGATCAAATGTCAAATCGACATCTTCGAGTCTGAGAAGCTTTTGAAATTGCTTGACCAACGCGTTTTTGGGCTCTGTCAGGATATTAATCAGCGCCTCTTCATCCAAATGTTTGAGCGTCGCAATGACGGGAATCCGTCCGATAAATTCGGGAATCAAGCCGTATTTCAAAATATCGCGGGGAACGATTTTCTCCATCATCGCGTCGTCTTCCTTTTCGACACGGCTTCGAATGGTGGCGTCAAAGCCAATCGACCCTTTTTCAAGCCGCTTTGCAATGACTTCTTCAATGCCGTCAAAAGCACCGCCGCAGATAAACAAAATATCCTTCGTATCCAGCTGGATGAACTCCTGCTGGGGATGCTTGCGCCCGCCTTGCGGCGGCACATTGGCAACCGTCCCCTCTAAAATCTTGAGCAGGGCCTGCTGCACGCCTTCACCGCTCACATCGCGGGTAATTGACGGATTTTCACTCTTCCTGGAGATTTTATCAATCTCATCGATATAGATAATGCCCTTTTCGGCACGTTCAATATCCATATCGGCTGCCTGCAAAAGCTTGAGCAAAATATTTTCGACGTCTTCACCAACATAGCCGGCCTCCGTCAAAGTCGTGGCATCGGCAATGGCAAAGGGCACGTCCAAAATTCTGGCCAAGGTCTGAGCCAGCAACGTTTTACCCGAGCCCGTCGGGCCAATCAATAAAATATTGCTTTTTTGAATTTCAACGTCATCGTCATCGGTTTCCGCCGCATTGATGCGTTTATAGTGGTTATACACGGCAACCGACAACGCTTTTTTAGCTTCATCCTGGCCGATAACATAGGTATCTAATGCCGCTTTAATTTCCTTCGGCGTCGGCACCTCCGTATAAAGGATCGGTTCTGATTCGCTTTCGCTGTCGATAATTTCCTGACACAGCGATACACATTCATCACAGATATAAACACCTGGTCCTGCGACCATTCGCTTGACCTGCGCCTGCGTTTTCCCGCAAAATGAACAGCGAACCTGGTTAATGCCGTCGGAATGATCGTAGTCTGACATCGCTATTCTTCTCCTTTTTAGCTGCGCCTTTAATCACGGGATGTGATTACTTGGTCTATCAGGCCATAGGTTTTGGCTTCTTCTGCACTCATAAAATGATCGCGATCCGTATCTTTCACAATCGTTTCGAGACTCTGACCGGAATTTTCGCTCAAAATCCGATTCAGTTTTTCTTTGGTTTCAAGCAGATGACGCGCATGGATTTCCACATCAGAGCTCTGCCCCTGTGCGCCGCCCAGCGGCTGGTGAATCATGATTTCTGCATTCGGCAGTGCCTGACGCTTGCCCTTGGCACCGGCCGCCAGCAAAAATGCGCCCATGGAGGCCGCCATCCCATAACACAGAGTCGATACGTCACACTTGATGAAATTCATCGTGTCCATAATAGCGAAACCGGCTGTTACGGAGCCGCCCGGACTGTTGATATACATAAAGATATCCTCATCCGGATTTTCTGCCTCCAAAAACACCAGCTGCGCCACGACCAGACTGGCCGTTTCATCTGTGATTTCACCGTCCAGAAAAACAATTCGTTCCTTGAGCAAACGAGAATAAATATCGAAGGATCGCTCGCCTCTTCCCGTTTGTTCAATCACCATTGGTACTAAATTCATCGTGATAATCGCCTCTGTTATTCAGCGTCCGCAGATGGCGTTTCCGCCTGCTGCTTTTCGTCAAAATTCTCAATCTGCTTGGCCGTATCTACCAGCATATCCAGTGTTTTGCGCCGTCTGACGGAATCGGTGATGTATTCTTTCATGCGATCATCCAGGGATTCCTTGTATTGGTCAAATTCCTGATTGAAAGCCTGAGCATATTCTTTGATTTCATCGTCAGTTTCTTCTTCGGTCGGTTCAATGCCTTCCGCTTTGCCAATGGCTTCGAGCACCAGATCTGCTTTAATATTCTTGATGGCGTCCGGCGCGATGGATTCCTTAAAGACTTCGCGGCTCTGACCGGTGAATTTAAAATAATCATCCATGGAGAGTCCCTGTCCGCTCATCTGCTGGCGCATATTGTCAAACTGGCGGTCGACTTCTTCCTCCACCATCATATCCGGCACATCAATTTCAGCGGTTTCGACGGCGTGTTCAAGCGCCTGCGTACGTGCCACATTGAGCTGCGCATTTTTCTTTTCTTCCGCAATTTTGCTACGCAGATCGTCCTTCACTTCGTCTAAGGTGTCAAACTCGCTGACATCTTTGGCAAATTCGTCATCGAGCTCCGGCAGTTCCTTGCGCTGCACTTCAACCACGTGGACTTTAAAGACCGCATCCTTGCCTTGAAGATCTGCCGTGTGGTAATCTTCCGGAAAGGTGACATGGACTTCTTTATCGTCGCCGGACTTTACCCCGATAAGTTGGTCTTCAAAGCCTGGAATAAAGGTATTGCTGCCCAGTTCAAGGCTGTGGCCTTCATCCTTGCCGCCGTCAAAAGTTTCGCCGTCGATAAAGCCTTCGTAGTCGATCACAACGGTATCGCCGTTCGCGGCTTCCGCTTCGTCATCAGTCACCAAACGGGAATTCTGATCCTGCATTTTCTTCAGGCGTTCTTCGATATCGGTATCTTCAACCGTCGGTTCGAGCACCGGGATTTCCGCGCCTTTGTAATCGCCCAGGGTCACTTCCGGCTTGACCGCGACGCTCACCACAAAAACAGCTCCATCATCGCTCACATCGTCCACTTTATCGAGCGCTGGACGGGTGACCGGTTCGATTTTGGTTTCTGCGATGGCATTTTGATAGGCTTCCGGGAAAGCAAATTCAATGGCATCTTCCAGAAAAACGCCCTTGCCATAGTGCGCTTCAATCACCTTTCTTGGCGCTTTTCCCTTGCGAAAACCCTGGACCGTAAAGTATTTCTTGTTCTTTTTGTAAGACTGATCCATCGCTTTTTGGAAATTATCCTTCGGAATGGACATTTCCAAGGTCACGACGTTTTTTTCATTCTTTAAAATCTTAGCTGTCATTATATCCTCCAACAACAATATTTATGGCTTTTCAATTTTTAAAGTATATCATAGCTATTTTTTTCAATCAAGCCTGAATCTTTGCCAGTTTTGCCGAAAAATCAGCGATTCTCAAACTTATTTTTCTTCTATTTTAACCGATGCGGCATCCTCGGCTGCTTGTGCTTTGCGCATAGCTTTTAGATCGTGTTTGCGCATATCGCAATAGTCTGCCAAAGGGCAGATATCGCATTTGGGATTGCGTGCCGAGCAAATCTTACGGCCGTGCCAGATCAATTGATGATGAGCACTAGACCATCGCGATTTTGGAATATTCTTTTGCAGCCCCCGTTCGACCTCTGTCACATTCTTTCCCTTGGCCAGTCCCAAGCGGTTAGATACCCGAAACACATGGGTATCCACGGCGATTGCCGGAATACCAAAGGCATTGCTCATCACCACATTGGCAGTTTTTCGTCCAACGCCAGGGAGAGAGGTCAGTTCTGTCATGGTTTTTGGCACTTCACCGTCAAAATTTTCCAGCAGCATATGACAGGTTTTGATGATATTTTTCGCCTTGGTATTGGCTAAGCCACAGGTCTTGATTCTTTCCAATAACCCTGATTCCCCCAAAGACAAAATCGTTTCCGGCGTATTGTATTCCTTATATAATTCGGCGGTTACAATATTAACACGCACATCCGTGCATTGTGCCGAGAGCATGGTGGCTATCAGCAGTTCAAAAGGGCTCGTATGGTCCAGACCGCATTTTTGATCCCCATAATGTTCCTGGAGTAACTCTAAAACTTTTTTTCTTTCAGCTCGATTCATTTAGTCTCCTTCCAAATTAAGTTTAAGCCTGTAAAAAGATCCCTGCGGAAACCCGCAAGGATCTTTTTTCGCTGTCACTCTCTTTTACTATTCTATTGATTTTTAATTAAGACCCGTGATCAGGGCGTTTGCGCCTAACCGGCTCATATATGTGCCATAGACACCGGCAGAAAGACTCCCGTATCCGCCAAGGGCCACATTGTTCAGGTTGCCAACCCAAATGGAGGTGGTAAGATTTCCTGTGATTCCAGTAAACCACAAATCTTTCCCGGCATCAGTGGTTCCCGTTTTTCCGGCCGTCGAATAAACATTGGCTGCAGTCCCGGTTCCGCTGGTAACAACCTGGCGCAAGATGCTCTTCATCGTCGTCGCCGTCGACTGCTTCATCACCTGATGCGAATCGAGGTTCAGATCCGACGCTCTAAAGATCGTCGTGCCATTGCTATTTTCCACTTTTGTGATGAACTTCGGCTGATTATAAACCCCGCTGTTATTAAAGACGTTAAAGGCTGCCGCCATTTCAATCGGTTTAATCCCATTGCTCATCCCGCCAAGAGAAGTCGCCACATTATAATCATTATCGGTAAACGTGGTGATGCCCATAGTCTTCATCCACTCGATGGAGGTCTTAACGCCCATCCGATACATCACATAGGCCGAAGGCGCGTTGAGCGATTGCACGATGGCTGTGGTCAACGATACCGATTCCCCTTTACCATGGGACGCCGGCGTCCAGTTGCCCAGACTGAAATGATTGGGCAAGGTTGAACTAGCCGTAAATAATCCTTTATCGATCGCGCCGCTATAATAGAGCGGTTTAATGTTAGAGCCTGGCTGTCTGGCAGTATTGGCCATATCAATCTGCGTGTTGCCGCCATAATAGGCACGGACAGAGCCATCCAAATCCATCGTCACAATCACATTCGTCACACTGCTGCCCGCCGGATACCTGCTCTGCGAAATCGACTGTGCCTGCTGCTGCATGCCCGTGTTAACCGTCGTGTAAATTTTATACCCGCCACTCGCCACTTTCTTACGAGTGTATTTAATGGCTTCACTTTTGGAAATTCCCTGGGTTTTCATCACAGAAGGTGCTTGCGCTTCCGCGTATTGCTGCAGCGCGCGGTTAACAAACTTTTCGTACCCCGATCTCACTTGATTGTTCAGTGAACTGGAATCAAACTTTGCAACATTAATCTGTGTCGCTTTGGCCGCCTTCGCTTCCTTTTCGGTGATATAACCCAGTTTGGTCATCCGATCCAATACCTGTTCCTGTCGATGCTTTGCTGCTGAATAGTGGGCGTTTGGCGCATAGGCAGACGGTGCCTGCGGCAATCCTGCCAGCATGGCGCACTCTGCCAAGTTACAGCTCCAAATATCCTTGCCAAAATAGGTCTTGGCCGCTTCTTCAATCCCATATGCTGATGACCCAAAATAATATTCGTTCAGATACATTTCCAGAATTTGATTCTTGGAATATTTATCTTCGAGCTGCCAAGCGATGGAAATTTCTTTGAATTTGCGATTAATGGAGTCGCCCAGCGTCTGTTCTGTCGAAATATCCGGCAAGAACAACAGTCTTGCTAATTGCTGGGTAATAGTGCTTGCTCCCTGACTGGTCGCATCCCGGCTTACAAGATTTGAAACCAGAGATCTTACAATTCCAAAATAGTCCACGCCGCCATGATCGTAAAACCGACTGTCTTCAATCGAAAGCAACGCATTTTTCATATTGTCCGGAATCTGATTCCAAGAAACATACGTTCTATTCTCCGAGAACAGTGATCCAATAGTTTGATTATCTGCTGAAATGATCTGTGTTTTCTGCTTCTGAGAATATTTATAATCGGAAATATCTTGGCGATTATATTGATAGAGACCGACAACGGCCGCAATGCCTGCCAAGGCCAGAATCAGCAGCACAATCAAAACCTTCATCCAGGTCTTCATGCCTTTTTTCTTTTTCTTTTTGCTCGGCAAACCCGTCGGTGTCTTTCCACCGCTGCCGCCTTTGCGGTTTTTCTTCGCTTTGGCCGTTTTGCCTGAATTGGCTTTTCGCCCTTTCCCGGTCGATCGCTTGGCTTCTGCTTTTTTCTTTGCTGTTTCGCTCATCGTTGCGTCATCTTGTTTTTCTGCTGTCTGCTCTGGCATTGGTCCTGGTGCCTGTCTTACATTTCTTCTGGGCAACCCTTGGCGCTTTGGCGCTTTCGATTCACCTTTTTTCCCTGCTGCCGCATTTAAATTTTCAATAGCGGCCCCCACTTCCGGCGCATCGACATTGTCCATTTGCTCAACTTGCTTTTCCCAAGGTTCACTGTCAGAAGCATTCGGTATCACATCGTTGTCTGCCGTCATTTCAGGCATCGATGGCTCTGCCGTCCGGGATGTTTCTTCCGTTGTCACCTCGTCGTTTGACGGCACCTTCCCTTTAAAAGAACTAAAAGAAAAATGTTTGGGCGTTTGGCCATCTCCCCGTTTGGGCAGACCTCTGCTGCCCTCCGGCTGGTTCGTTATTCTGCGCTTGTTTTTTTCTTCATCCATTTGCTCATCCTTCTATATTTCTTCTTTATATTCACAATTGCCTCGCAATTGGTGCTGCAGGTTAACCAAATCTGATTTTAAAGGCGCATATAAAATATGCTGCCCTGTTTTCTGAAGGGATAATGCAATCGATCGCGCATGTAAAGCCGTCCGTCGAATGCCGTAAGTCCCGTCCGCCGTCATATTGTAAAGCGAATCGCCAATAATCGGACAACCTATTGTGGCCAGATGCACCCGAATCTGATGGGTTCTCCCTGTCTCCAATCGCAGTGCAATTGCCGAGGCCTTTTGTTCGGGAAAGATCTCGAACACACGGTAATGCGTGATTGATGGTTTCCCCTCCGGCATGACACAGCGACGAATACCGTCTTCTGCCCGCCCGATCGGCAAATCAATGGTGCCGACCGTTTCCTCCGGGCAACCATTAACAAAGGCAAGATAGCGCTTCTCCGGTTTTGGAATTAACTGATGAGATTGCAAATAATGATGAACATATTTGTTCTTTGCAATCACAATCACCCCAGAGGTATCACAGTCGAGACGCGTCACAAACCGCACCTTTGCGTACTGCCCGGTCGATTCAAAATAGCCGGCCACTAAATTCCCCAGCGTATCCAACTGATGACTTTTGGTCGGATGGGTGACCAATCCGGCATCCTTATTCACTGCCAGAATTTCATCATCCTCGTAGATAATATCCACGATCCCCCGAACCGGCCGCACATCGACAGATTCCCTCGGAAGCATCACTTCTATCGTATCGCCGCGGTGAACATCATCCACAAGCCAGCGGTCTTTTCCATTGATCATTAGTCGGCCGTCTCGAATGATCCGGCGCAAAATGCGACTAGAGTATCCTTGAATTTTCTGCAGGTAAACGCGCAGCGGCATTACTTCTTCACATTGGTTTTCGTAATGATAGTAATTAATTCCCTTATTGTTCACAATATTTAATTCTATGGCAAAGCCTCGGTTAAATCAATTCATTTTCAAAAAAATTAAAACTATTCATGTCATATAATCGGTTTGCTTAAAACTAAAATAATCGGCAGAAGCCGTACCTCCAACGATAAAATGATCAAGAATTGAAATGCCCATGATTTCGCCGACCTGGACTAACCGATTTGTTAGCGCCAGATCTTCCTCGCTCGGCGTCACATCCCCAGATGGGTGATTGTGCGCTAAAATAATCGCAGAGGCACTTTGACGTATCGCCGGATAAAAAACTTCCCGCGGATGCACCAGAGAACTATTGAGCGTCCCGACGGAGATTTCCTCGGCCTTAAAAATTTTATGCTTGGTGTCCAGTAATAAAACAAAAAAATGTTCTCGTCTGGTGTCCCAAATGACCTCATTTAAAAAAGCGGCGACATCGTCCGGATTCTTAACCACGGGAAAATGATCAGGCCGGCGCTGAATGCGGTGCCCTAATTCCAGAGCTGCTTTGATTTTACAAGCCTTAGCCACGCCAATGCCCTTGAGTACCTGATCGTTGCACAATTCTGAAACCGACGCCTGATACAAACGATTCAAATCGTCCTCATAGGCATGGAGCAATTTCCGCGCCAGATCCACCGCGGTCACTCGGCGCTCGCCTGAACCGATGATGATGGCGATAAGCTCTGCGCTGCTCATGGTCTTCGCGCCATGCGCCATCATTTTTTCTCTGGGCTTGTCATCTGCTGCCATCTCCCGAATCGTCATGTGCATTTTCATTTTTCCTCTCAGCCTTTCAGCCAATTTATTATTTATTATAGCATGCGCCAAATACCGCGACAACTTTTAATCCCAAGCCTTAAATCCCCGTGCTTGCATCCTTTTCCCTAAATGATATAATAATTCAAAACATTGACGAGATATGGTGGTGATAACATGAAACAGTGCATGGACTCCAAAAATCTACACAGACGTTTAAAAAAAATTATCGGTCAGGTTCAGGCCATCGACCGCATGATTGACGAAGACATCCCCTGCGAAGACATCCTTTCCCAGATCAACGCGGTCAAATCTGCCACACACAAGGTCGGTCAGGTTGTTTTGGAAGGGCATCTTCATCATTGTGTACGCGACGGCATCGAACATGGTGATGCGGACAAAACCATTGCCAGTTTTGCCAAGGCAGTGGAACGCTTTTCCAACATGAAATAATTTTTAAAGATCCACTTTGAAGGTGGATTTTTATTGCTTATTTTCCCCTCCGCAGTTTCGATTTTTTCATTTTGAAATACCCGAAGATTTTTTCTTTAATTCTTTTTCAATTTTATTTATTTGGTTTCTTCTAAGTGCTTCATCAGTTCTTCCAGACACACGACTGGGTTCTCCTGTTTCGCATGGGACTAAAAATCCGAAATTATCTTTCTTTTTATTACTTTTTATAATAATATATTTCTATATAAAGAACTTTATTTTGGAGATAACGTACCATGACTGTACAGCCACAATATCTTTGCATTGATCTTAAATCCTTTTATGCCTCGGTCGCCTGAATGGACCGAGGTCTTAACCCGCTCAAAACGAAATTGGTAGTCACCGACAAAACAATTTGTCTGGCTGTTTCACCGGCATTAAAGGCCCTCGGCATTCCCGGACGCCCCGTCTCTTCGAGATGCGCCAACGGCTGGAAAATCTTTCACGGCGCACCGGCCAAGTCATTCCCTTTATCATTGAACCGCCTCAGATGACCCATTATATTCAGGTTTCCACCGATATTTATGCCATTTATCTTCAGTATATCGCGCCAGAGGATACCCACGTTTATTCAATTGATGAGGTTTTTATCGACGTAACGCCATATTTAAAAACTTACGATTTAACAGCTCGTGAACTGGCCATACGCATCATCCGCAATATCCTGCAGACCACCGGCATCACCGCCACCGCCGGTATCGGCACCAACCTTTATCTGGCAAAGATCGCGATGGATATCGTGGCCAAGCATGTTTCCCCGGATGGCGATGGCGTGCGCATCGCCGATTTAGATGAGCGCAGCTATCGCGAAAAATTATGGGATTATCAGCCGCTAACCGACTTCTGGCGCATCAATCGCCATTTGCAGCACCTTTGTTCACTTTTAAGCGACAGGCAATCCCCGATATTAAAACTTATCTACTTTATTCCCGATGCAGATCTGCCCGATCGCAGAATAACAGCATAACAAACCGGAAAGCTCGCCGCCATTGATCCCGTTCAGCACACCATAACGTTCGACGGAAAAGACGCCGTTCCCTTCGATTATCTTTACGCGATTAATTTCGCCGACAATGCAACCGCGATATAAAATCCACTTTAACTTTCTCCTTCTCCAATCGCTTGTATTTTCCAATTCAATTTAACTTTCAGCACGCTTTTCAGCGTGCTATATTTTGTTTAAATTTCATATTAAAAGCATTCTAAATATGCTTTTAATTGCTATTTCCGGGGGATTCTATGAAAAGACATCAACTTATTGTGATTGGTTTTGGCAAGGCCGGCAAAACCTTAGCCGCCAAATCGGCAGCGGCCGGTCAGTCCGTCGCTTTAATCGCGAAATATGATCACCGCGACGGCGGCACCTGCATCGATGTCGCCTGTATTCCCACGAAATTTCTTGAAAACCGTGCTCATTCTGTCATCAAGCAGGATCCCACGGCTTTTTATTAAAAGGCTATTACCAATAAAGATCAACTGATCCGCGCCCTGCGTCAGAAAACCACGACAAAGCAGCCGATGCCGGTGCTGATATCATTCACGCCCAGGCATCCTTTGAAGGTGAAGATGTGATCACCCTACACTTTGCCGATGGCCGGGAAAAACGTATTTTCGGGGAGACTATTGTGATCAACACCGGATCCCAATCTGTTGTACCGCCGATTCCGGGCCTCGCTGAAAGCAACCGCCTTTCTCCCGCATCGGCGATAGCGAGGCGCAGGCCCGATCCAAAGGGCATCACGTTCGCGTGATGACCTTGCCGGCCGCTGTTATTCCCAAGGCCAATGTCCTGGGCAAAACCGACGGCCTGATCAAACTGATCGCCGATACGAACGACGATCAAATTCTCGGAGCCCACCTTTTCTGCGCCGAATCCCACGAGATTACCAACACCATCAAGGTGATGATGGATGCGTGTCTTCCCTACACCGCGCTGCGGGATATGATTTTCACCCATCCCACAATGGGCGAAGCGTTTAACGATCTGCCAGAAATATGGTTCGCCAGAAAAAATGCCGGCTGGAAATCCAGCCGGCATTTTTGTTTGATTGTTATTTTATTTTTAAAGGGAGGGAAATGGTCTTACGCTAATTTAACCCGCTTATCGATATCTTCTTTTTCTTTCGGATCCGGTTCAGAGCCGATGCCGCCAAAGGGCATTTGGGCAACCAAAACGAAATTTCCCGGCACATTGAACGATTTTTTCACGGCGTCGTCAATCCCCGGATCATAATGCTGCATATTGGCGCCGATGCCTAATTCGCGAAGTCCTGCCCAGATCGAAAACCGCAGCATCCCATTGGATTGCTGCGCCCAAATCGGAAAGTTCGCGACATAAAACGGGAAATCTTCCCGGCACTTTTTCACGACGACTTCATCGTAAAAATAAAGCACAGTGCCGGCATCGGCTTTAAAGCTATCGATCTTTTCTCTGGCAACCTTGCCCGTTAAGCGTATCATCAATCGTGTCCCATAGGACGTCTTGTTTATCGCCAAGCGCCACGACCACCTGCTGACTTTTCATAATTAAAAGCATCCGGAACTAATTCGGTCAAATCGCGAATCAGGTTCATCACCTGATCTTCCGGCACCGGCAGTTTTTTATTCAGATCATAAACGGAACGCCGTTTTTTCACTGCATCAACAATACTCATCTTTTATCCTTTGCATTGGTGTTATTTTGTAATAATTTTATTGACGATACTGATAAAAGCCTTCGCCGGCATTAATGCCGAGCTTGCCTTCATCGATATACGATTTAAGGATGGCTGCGATCTTCCCATGGGTCGACTGCGGATCCGAGGCATCCGGATAATTCATCATCACGTTGTAGGCCGTTGTCAAGCCGATGATATCCAAAATCTGAAAAGGTCCGAGGGGACTGCCCGTTCCCAAGCGCCAGGCCGAGTCAATCGTTTCAGGATCGCTCACGCCATTGGCCAGCAAGCTCTCGCTGGCATTCAGGAAGGGAATCAGCATGGAATTCAAAATGTATCCCGGCTGCTCTTTTAACACCTTTAGCGGCACCATGTTGATCGCCTCTGCAAAGTCAACCGCTGCATCAAAGGCAGCCTGATCGGTTCCGTCATGCCCCATAATTTCTGCCGTGTTGCTGCGCCAGATATTGTTGGCAAAGTGAATGGCCAGATAACGCTGGGGTTTCTTCACAAAATCTCTGAATTGACTGGGAACCATCGAAGAGGAATTGGTGGCCACAATAGTTTTGTCAGCCAGCAGCGGCGAGAGTTTTTTATAGAAGTCTTGCTTTGCTTCCGGGTTTTCCGCCATACTTTCGATGATCAAATCGGCATCTTTAACGGCTTCCGCAAGATCTGTGGTCAATTTCAAATTCCGGTAGGCGGCTTCCGCTGCTGCCTCTAATTCGGCAATTTTATCGGATGTCAGATTTTTCGGATCCGCAATCAGGCCTCGGGAAAAGCTGGCGTGACCGTTGCCGATCTGATTTTTAGCTCCCGCCAGTTCTGCCAGATAAATTTGATGCAGACGATCAATCTTTGGCTGAGAACGCTCGATGGATGCGTCTGAGCGCAGCCAGACGGTCACGTCAAAACCGCGGTATGCAGATTGAAACGCAATTTGACTACCAAGAACGCCGCCGCCAGCGACAACAACTTTTTGAATGTTCATCTCGTATCTCCTTATCAATAAAATTTAAATTGACTGAAAAATTCACAGAAGTTTTTTAGGACTCTGTTAGATTGAGTTGTTTATCTTTTGATGTTTTTTATATCAGCATCCAAATGAATTGTTGTCAACTATTTTTATAAAATTATTTTTAATTTGAGTTGTCTTTTCGTTAAAAAGGAGCCTGCATTCTCTATCGCGTCACAAAAAAATTTCTGCCGCGATCTACAAAAATAATTGCAATTGAAAAGCCCCTTTTCAGAGCTTTGATAAAATTTTTTCTTGTTAAATTTTCCAATATCAACTATCAACAGCGCTTACTCTTCTTTTGATTTCACGTTCAAAAATTTTAAAATCGTCCAGTCGATTTTATCACCACGCCTTTAAAAAACCGACCGAATACCCAACGGCCGAGATAGTCGCTCCCCAGCCCCACAAAGTTGCCGAGCATCAGGCAAAGTAAAAGCATCTGCCAATTGCCGCCGGAGGCAAATGTCGAGAAACCGCCCATAAAAGTGCAAACAACCACCTTGGTCAGATCGCAATGGACCAGATAGCAAATGGCGCCGGTGAAAAATCTGCTGCACAGCGCGCTGAAAATCGGACCGTTGGAGATTAGATTCCCGAAAAACAAAATGGCGCTGCCAATGGCTGTTGATAAATAAATCCTGCTTCCATTTTGATTTCTCTTTCTTGTCAATCAATCCCACTTTCATGTTATAACGGTTTTCGCTTTGCTCATAAAAAACAGTCTGCTTTAATCGTGAAACAGACTGCTCGTCTTCGGTCCTTTAAATCGGATAAAGGGTTCTCAGCGTTTTTTCCCGTTCCATCCAGTTGGGCATCAACGTTTTAAGCGCTGAGAAAAATGCATTGTTATGGCTGGGGAAACTCAGATGCAGCACCTCGTGCTGAGCAACAAAGGCGATGCAAGCCTCCGGCACTTTGATGAGCTCGAGGTTCAAAATCAACACGCCGGTTTTCGGATTGCAGGCACCCCACTGATTATTCATCCGATAAATGCGCAATTGCGGCAAACGCTTGTGATTATAGGGAATGGCCTTCACCACCGCTTCCGCCACGATCGGCGTGAAGACCGCCTCTGCCTGTTTCTGATACCAGGCGTCCAAAATGCCGGCGCTGGCTGCGATGTCGGCAGGTTCCTTGGTCGATAGATAAAGATATTCTCCGCGCAACGCTACCTGCTGGACCCCGCCGTCCCCAATCGGCTGCACCACCAAGGTGTAGTACCGTCCCAGATATTTATGCTTTTCCCCGGTTACAAAGTGATAATCCTTACAATGTTCAGGCATCACCGATTGTCTTAATTGGCTGTTGTTCATATCATCCTGCCTCTCTATAAGATATTATAGCTAAAATTGATCGGCAAACGCACGATTTTCTTGTCGCTGTGATATAATAATTTGACTTACCGGCGGTTTGCGTTCCAGACGCCGCCCGCTTCAAAATGAGTGGATCAGCGTTTGGCACCAAACGCATTAAGGAGGTACTCATATGGAAAGCATTCTAAAAGTCAGCCTGCTCACCCACACCCCGGACCCGGAAAAGGCCATCGCTGCAGCGGCTAAACTTTGTTATTCATCTTCCGGCATCCCCGAACTTATGGCGAACCAAACACCTGATAAAGTCCAGGGCTTTTTAAACCGACTGTCCAACTACGGGCACCTGTCCCCGGTGGAGCACGTCAGCTTCACCTTCGGCATCGAGGGTGTCAGCCGCTCCCTGACCCATCAGCTGGTGCGCCACCGCCTGGCCAGTTACAGCCAAAAATCCCAGCGCTACGTGACTGAGGGCCAATTTGATTACATCATGCCGCCGGAAATCGCCGCGATCCCAGCCGCCAAGGCGCGCTACCTTACGGCCATGGCCGATGACCAGGCTGCCTATGACGAATTGACCGACACCTTAAAAGCCGCACATCTTAAAACCTTTTTAGCCGAAGGGCTCTCCGAGGATGAGGCGGCCCGCAGGGCCGAAAAAAAAGCCATTGAAGACGCGCGTTATGTGCTGCCCAACGGCTGTGAAACCAAAATCGTCATGACGATGAACGCCCGGGAACTGCTTCACTTTTTCAACCATCGCTGCTGCAACCGCGCCCAGTGGGAAATCCGCGAATGCGCGACTCAGATGCTTTTGCTGGTGAAGAAAGTCGCCCCTACGCTGTTCAAAAACGCCGGTCCGTCTTGTCTGAATGGCCCCTGCCCGGAAGGCAATATGTATTGTGGCGATATTCAAGGCGTCCGCGCCCGCTTTACCGCCCTTCACAAGGCCAATCCATAAAAGCGCGCCCGTATTTGCATACAAAAAAACATCCCGATGAATTTGATATGTACCCAAAATCCTGGACACATCATTGGAACCTAGGTTAGCAATAGATGGATGTTCTCCTGTATTTTACAGGAGGCATCCATTTTGTTTTGCTCTGGATCCGTTCGTTATTGTAGTAGTTTATATAGCTCCTTCCTGCTTTGGAGAAGGAATCAAACGATGGGTATTCCTTTTCATAGCCATCATACATTTCGTTCTTAAGCCTGCCAAAGAATGTCTCTATAATGCAGTTATCATAGCAGTTCCCTTTTCTTGACACAGACTGGATAATACCGTATTTCTTCAGCTCGTTACGACAGAAAGCCTGCTGATATTGCCATCCCTGGTCACTGTGCAAAATTAGACCCTTTACGGAAGGACATTTTCTAAATGCTCTTGTCAGCATCCGCTTAATCTGTTCCATGTTCGGGCTTACTGACAGATCACAGGAGATTATCTCATTAGTCAGTCCCCATATCAAGTATGGGCGAAAGACAGCACTTACCCCAGGAAAAATTGAACTGTGATGCGTCTGTGGTCCATTTCTGGAACGGTGCGGAAGCCTTAAAATCACGCTTGATCACGTTAGGAGCGACCCTGCCGACTTCTCTTTGTATGAATGGTATTTCTCCTTTGGACGTTTCCCTGCCAGCCCCATGCAGTGCATGAGGCGCCGGGTTCGTTTATGGTTCACCTTATATCCCTGGTTCAGCATTCCCATCGCTTTAATTAGAAGCCCCGGCGAGTACCTTTGAAACAAGCTCGTATTTTTCTTCTGCGGTCCAAACTTTGTCTTGGTTTTTGTGTTTTAAAACACTGGGACCATTAGCATCTTCCAGATCTTGCCCGCTTGCGGACAGTATTATGAAAGTTCTCTGTCTTGATGTTATCCGGGGTGCCCGGCCATTTCCCCTGACGATATACTTCTACACATTTCCCCTTGAATTCATAACTGTATCGCATAAAAACACCCTCCTTACTGCTACATTTTCATCTCCAGTAAAGAGGGTACATATCAAAAGGCAACCGAGGTTTGTTTTCTCTTTATTTTTTCTATATTTTAAATCAAAATCAACTTTAAACTAATCGAACAGGTTCCCCGGCCGTTGATAGGCCGAAAAGGGAGCTCCTGCGCTAATAATCGGCGAGACTAATAATTCCAGCTGATGATCAATTTCCGCTTCTTTCATGCCAATGAGCGGCATATTCAGCGTTAACCCCTCTAAAAACAGCGCAATCTGCTTGGACCAGATTGCCGTATCCATTTCGTTGAATTCGCCGCGGGCAATGCCATAGATCAACACTTCACGAACGGTTTCCACCAGTCCGTCAAACTGCCACTGTTTGACAATGCGCTCATCCGGGTTTTCCATAAAAAACTCGTAAATAGCGTGGGCCATCGTCGGCCCGTCACCGCGCATGGTTTTTTTATACACATCAAAGACACCAAAAAGAATATCCGTGGCCGTTTGTTCTTCCCAAATGGCAATATCGGCAGCATCGGCTGTAAGTTGTGCATCTCGGCGAAAGATTGTCAGAAAAATTTCTCGCGTCGAAGAATAATAAAGGTACAGACCGCCGCGGCTAATGCCGCAGGCCTCGATGATATCCTTCATCGTCACATTGGCAAATCCTTTTTCGAGAAAAACCTTTTTGGCCCGTTCCAATATCAATTCTTTTTTCTTTTCTGCGATGCGTCCCATAGCGATGCCTCAACTTTTTGGTTTTATTATACGAGAAAGTATGAAATCGGTCAACAATTTTAGAGCCGAACGACTTCCGCTTTTGTCACCGCGTCGGCAATCATCGCTTCGGCCTCAGCCATCATGGCCGCTTCTCCTGCCCGAATTTTATCCAGCTGCGGGCGCGTTTCCGGATGCTTTGGGACAAAGATGGTGCAACAATCTTCATAAGGCAAGATGGACGTTTCAAAGGTGCCGATATCTTGGGCAATCTCCACGATTTCCTGCTTATCCATTCCAATCAGCGGGCGCAGCACCTGCATCGACACCACGTCGCTCGTCGCCGCGAGGCCCTCCTGGGTCTGGCTGGCCACCTGGCCAAGGCTTTCTCCGGTAACCAGGGAAAGCGCACCATTTTGTTCAGCAATTTTTTCCGCAATGCGCATCATAAAGCGTCGGATGATGAGCGTCGTTTGACGTTCCGGGCAGACTTCAACGATTTTGGTTTGGATATCGGTAAAAGGCACCACATAGAGACTCATGCGCCCAGTGTATCGGGTGAGAATCTTCGCCAGGTCAATCACTTTTTCTTTCGCGCGGTCACTGGTGAAGGGAAAGCTGTGAAAATACACGGCGATTGGGCGGATGCCGCGCTTGGCCATCATGTAGCCGGCCACCGGCGAATCAATCCCGCCGGATAGAAGCAGCGCCGCTTTGCCGGAGCAACCCACCGGCAAGCCGCCGTGGCATTTGATAAATTCGGAATAAACGTAGGTTTGTTCCCGGACTTCCACCCAGATTTCCCGATCGGCACCTTTCATCTTTACTTTTTTGCCCTGACCGTTGTAATGCTTGAGCACCACGCCGCCGAGATGCCTGGCGATGTCCGGCGATTTCATCGGGAAGCGCTTGTCCGAACGCTTCACACAAACCTTGAAGCTATTGAAGGGAGCTTTATCCGCTTCTTCCCGCACCATCGGCTCGATGGCGGCCATCTCGCTGGGCACCACCGTCGCCGGACTGAGTGAGACCACCCCGAAAACCCGGCTCACCGCTTCCATCCCGGCGGAAAGCTCCGCGTCGCTGATGTGCACCACAATGCGTCCCTGCACCTTTTTCACGTCAACACTTTCAAAATGCCCCAGGGTGTTTCGGATGTTCTTAACCAGCATATCGATAAACGTGTGTCGGTTGAGCCCTTTCAGGGCAATCTCTCCGTATCGCACCAAAATCACGTGCTCTCTCGGTTGATTTTCTGTTAACTGCATGCCTTCTCCTCAATTTTTACCGCCGCCGCATCAACTTCCGAAGTTTCTGCACTTCTGCCACAATCACGGCCGTACCGGTTTTAACTTCTTCCCAGTTAGTTAGTGCCGAAAAGGAAATCCGAATGGTCCCATCGGCAGCATCGCGGCCGAGGCCGATAGCCTTCTGCACCCCGTGTTTTTCTTTTTTATGGGTTGAACAAGCGGACCCAGTAGAGATATAAACCCCTTTGGCCTCCGCCGCGTGCAAAAGAACCTCGCCGCGGATCCTTTTAATCGCTGCGCTCATCACGGCCGGACAGCGATCGGCCGTCGCCGCCGGCCCGAGAATGGTCACGTCGTCCAATGCCTCGGTGAGGGTTTGAGCGACATATTGCTGATACTCCCCGATGCGGGCCATCACGGCCGGATCCTGCCAAACTTTCACGGCGGACTCAAAGCCCACAATCCCCTGCACATTTTCCGTGCCACTGCGCAGCCCGTTTTCTTGGCCGCCGCCCAAAATCATCGGGCGGATGCGTCGGCCTTCCCTCAGATAAACCGCACCGATCCCCTTGGGTCCGTTGATCTTGTGGGCGCAGAGCGTCAGCCCGTCCACCGCTGTCTGCCGCACGTCCATCGGCATCTTCATGAATCCCTGCACAAAGTCCGAATGAAAAAAACAATCGGGATTTTTCGCTTTGATGATCCGCGCCATTTTCGCCAGCGGCTGAATCACCCCCAGCTCGTTATGAACTCCGATCACAGATACGAGGATGGTCCGCGCGTCCACTGCTTTTTCAAGCGCATCCAAATCGACCAAGCCTTCGGCGTTTACCGGCAGCCAAACAACTTCCATACCCCGCTGTTCGTAATCGCGAAACACATCGCGCACTGCCGGATGTTCAATCGCCGATGTAACAATTTTGGCCTGTTTGAAAACCGCCGGCCGGACATTGTCAACGATTCCGCGGATGAGCAAACTGTCTCCTTCGGAACCGCCGGAAGTAAAGATCATTTCGCCGCGTTTGGCGCCAATGACATCTGCGATGGTTTGCCTTGCCTGCGCGACGGTCTTTTGGGCCGCAAGTCCCGGCTGATACATGGCCGAGGGATTAAAATAGTCGGTTTTGAAGCTGGCCGTCATTCGCGAAACCACCCGCGGATGGACCCGGGTTGTCGCCGCATTATCCAAATAACAAATTTTCAACGGATTCTCCTGTATTAAATGCCGATGCGTTTTGCACCAAGCGTCATTTTTGATAACGGACATTTTATCACAAAAAAGAAAGCCGTGAAAGCCTTCACCTTCACGACTTTTAATAGGTGGTTGTTCTGATTTATGCCTGAGCCGGCGCCTGTTCCGCGGCGGGCTTCGCCGCCGGTTTCGGACGCTTGCGCGGGGCAACTTTTCGACCTTCCTTCACCAGCGCATGGGTCGGACATTTCTTAACGCAAATGCCGCAATTCGTGCACTTGCTATAATCAATAACGGCCAAATTGCCTTCGACATGAATCGCGTCGAAGGGGCAATTCTTTTCACAGAGACCGCAGGCAATACAGCCGACCGAACAGCCCTGGCGCACCAGCTTGCCCTTTTCTGTGGACTGACAGTCCACGTGGACAATCTGATCCTTCGGGATCAGACGCATCACATGCTTCGGGCAAATGGTCACACACTTGCCGCAGGCCACGCAATTATCAATGTTGACTTCTGGCAGCTGCTTATCCGTCATGTGCAAGGCGTCAAATTCACAAACCGAAACACAAGACCCCAGTCCAACACAGCCGAAGCGGCATTCCTTCGGGCCGCCATTGGCCACCACCGCCTCGTTGCAGTCTTTCAAGCCGTAATAATCGCTGCGGCGCGGCGCGACATCGCAATTCCCGCCGCAAAGCACCTGAGCCACGTCTGGCATCCCTTCGCCGGCCGTCTCTCCCATAATGTCGCCGATTTTTTCAGCTACTGAAGCACCTCCGACCGGGCAGGCGTTCACTGCCGCTTCGCCGGCTACGATCGCTGCAGCACAACCATCACATCCCGGATAACCGCAGCCCCCGCAGTTCGCGCCGGGCAATGCCGCACGCACGAGCGGGATGCGTTCGTCTTCTTTCACTTCAAACGCTTTAGCCGCAACCGCAAGGATCACGCCAAAAATCAATCCCATAATCCCCAGCACAATCACTGGGATCATAATTTGATTTGCCACTTGTTTTACCTCCCGTCAATCCTATGAAAGCATTCCCGAAAAGCCCAAGAATGAGATGGCCATCAGACTGGCGGTAATCAGGGCGATGGGAAATCCCTGAAGAGCCTCCGGCATATCGGCCAACTCCGAGCGCTCGCGGATGGCCGCCATCAACACGATGGACAGCGTGAACCCGAGAGCTCCGGCTGCGCCATTCACTGTCGCTTCGATAAAATTATAGGTATTCTGAATATTCAGTGTGCACACCCCGAGTACGGCGCAGTTGGTCGTAATCAGCGGCAGGTAAACCCCCAGCGCCTGATACAGCGACGGACTGGATTTCTTAATGAACATTTCGACAAATTGGACCAGTGCCGCGATAACCAGAATAAAAGCGATCGTCTGAAGGTATGCAAGCCCCAGTTTATTCAAAATTTCGTATTGAACAATCCAGGTGATGGCCGAGGCCAGCGTCATCACGAAGGTGACGGCCACACCCATACCGATGGATGTGTCGACTTTTTTGGAAACCCCCAAAAAAGGACAAATCCCCAAAAATTTGGAAAGAATAAAGTTATTGACGAAGATACCGGCAATCAATATGGTTAAAATACGCATAATTATTCAGCCCCCTTCGCGGTGTCGGCTTGGACAGCCGCTTTATTCCGTTTTCTTGAAATCCCAACCTGGTTAATGATGGCCATTAGGGAGCCAAATGTCAGGAAAGCGCCTGGCGGCAGGATGAACATCAATGCCGGTTCATAGGATGCGCCCATCACGGCGATGCCAAAAATGCTGCCGGCACCGATTAATTCGCGCACGCCGGCAATCAAGGTCAGCGCCAGGGTAAAACCGACGCCCATACCGAGGCCATCCAATGCCGAATCCAGCACGTTATTGGTATAGGCAAAACCTTCAGCGCGCCCCATGATAATGCAATTGACAACGATCAGTGGAATATAAATCCCGAGGGTTTTATACATCGCCGGCATATAAGCATGCATCACCATATCGACAATCGTCACGAAAGATGCAATGATCACAACGAACGCTGGAATGCGCACATTGTCCGGAATAATCTTCCGCAATGCCGAGATAACCATGTTGGAGCCCAACAAAACAAAAGTTGTCGCAAGGCCCATGGCAATCCCGTTCATCGCTGCCGTGGTAATGGCCAGTGTCGGGCAGCAGCCCAGCACCAATCTAAAGGTTGGATTTTCATTGAATATCCCATTGGTAAAATGTCTGAATCTTCCCATTATTTGGCACCTCCTGCTAAAGCCTTGCAAACCTTCATCGAGATATTCACTCCCCGGGTCACGGCTCGGGAAGTAATAGTCGCCCCGGCAATTGCTTCGATTTTGCCATTGCCCGAAGGATTGCCGTTTTTAACAACGGTTAACGGCTTGGCTGTGTCCAATCCTTTAAATTGCTTTTGAAAGCCCGGTTCCACACATCTCGCACCCAATCCCGCTGTTTCGGAATTGGAAACAACTGTGATGCCAGTGGTTTTTCCCTTAGTGTCAACCCCGGTCAGGATTTCAACTTCACCGCCGTAGCCCTGGGGATTGGTTTTGACCGTATAGCCCACCAATTTATCTTTTTTATAACCGGCATAGGCTTCCATCACGATAGATGCATTAGTACGGTCTACCTTTTTGGCCACCGCTTTCGCGTTTTTAATTTGCCTAAACGTATCGGCCTCAGTTAGAACTTTTTGTCTGGCTTCCACGTTGGTTTCTTTTTCCTGTTGGGCAATCTTAGTCTTCGTAATCGAATTGGTATAACCCAAAAGAGCTGCTGCTACGACAGAAATAATAAAAAGCATCAACGCAACGTGAGCGATGTGTTTATAATCGAAATCAATTTTTTTCTTAGCTGATTTTTCAGGCATTAGAAGCACCACCTTCCACGGCTTTTGACGATTTCTTTTCGGTCCCGTAGATCCGCGGTCTCGTATAGCGTTCAATCAGCGGCGACGCTACATTCATGAGCAGAATGGAATAGGAAACTCCTTCCGGGTAACCACCGTACAGCCGGATCATCATGGTCATCAAGCCGCAGCCAAAAGCATAAATAAATTGCCCCTTGACCGTCGTCGGCGAGGTCACATAATCCGTCGCCATGAAGAACGCCCCGAGAAAAACCCCGCCGGAGCAGAGCATAAAGATCGGATCCTTCCCGAAAATGAGTGAAAGCACGGCAATAGTCGCCATATAGGTTGCCGGGATCCGCCAGTTGATGATCCCACGGATGAGCAGATAAATCCCGCCGACAAGCAGTGCGAGCGCAGAAATTTCGCCGATGGATCCATAAACACCGTGAATCCCCAAGAACATATCGAGGTTGCTGGGCAGCTGGCTCAAATGACTGCCTTCCTTTAAAATACCAAGGGGAGTCGCCTGCGTCACGGTATCAGTCGGTGGAATGAACGCGGTCCCGGTCATATGGGTCGGCCAAGAGGCAAGCAGGAAAGCTCTGGCCGCCAGCGCCGGGTTCACAAAATTGCGCCCCAAGCCGCCAAAAAGCTGCTTGACAATCAAAATGGCAAAAACGGACCCGATTACGCACATCCACCACGGCGCTGTGATCGGCATGTTAAACCCGAGGAGCACCCCGGTGACCACTGCGGACCAGTCGTTAATGGTGACCGGCCGCTTCATGATCTTTTCAACGACGAGCTCGGTGAGCACGCAGGTGACCACGCAAATGGCCACAATCAGCGCCGCCATATAGCCAAAGACATAGGCTGCGACGACGAGCGCCGGCAGCAATGCCAAACACACATTGCGCATAATACTCGCGGTCGTATCCTTCGCGCGAATATGCGGTGAAGACGATACGGTTAATAACAAGTTTTCATTATCCATTCTTTTTCACCGCCTTTTTCTTTCTTTCGGCCTGAACCTGGCGTTTCCCGACGCGAATCGAAGAAACCAGGGTCCGTTTGGCCGGACAAATAAAGGAACAACTTCCGCATTCAATGCAGTCGAGTACGTGCAGTTCGTCGCAGTCTTCCCAGCGCTTGTGCTGGGAGTAATCGGACAGCAAAAACGGCTGAAGATGAATCGGACACACCGATGCGCAGCGCCCGCAGCGAATACAGGCTGCCGGTTCCGGGATAAAAGCCGCCTCCTTGGAAAGACAAAGCACACCGGAAGTCCCCTTCATCACCGGGATATCGGTACGCAGCATGGCGACGCCCATCATCGGTCCCCCGGAAATCACCTTGGCCGGCGCCTGGGCAAAGCCGCCGCATTCATCGATGACTTCCTGATAGGACATTCCCACCAGCACTTCGAGAGTCGCCGGATTTTTCACCACATCGCCGGTACAGGTCACATAGCGTTTATAAAGAGGCATCCCCGTTTCAAAAGTTGTCGCTACCTGAGCCGCCGTCCCGACATTCATTACGACAACGCCGGCATCGGCCGGCAACCCGTCGGAAGGCACTTCCCGCCCGGTCACCGCCGTGATCAATTGTTTTTCTGCCCCCTGAGGGTATTTGGTTTTCAACCGGATCACCTCGACGGCATCATCGCCTTCACAGACTTTGACAATCGCGTTGATCGCATCCGGTTTGTTGTCTTCAATGGCAATATAACCTTTAGACACATCCAAGGCGCGCATGGCGATATGCAGACCGGCAATCACTTTTTCCGGCCGATCCTGCATCAAATGATCATCAGCTGTCAGATAGGGCTCGCATTCGGCCCCGTTTAAAATCACGCTGTCCACATGTTTATCCGGGGAGACCGTCAACTTGACATGGGTCGGAAAGGTCGCTCCCCCCAGACCCACGATGCCGGCTTCTTTGATAATATTAATGATTTCAGATGATGAATACTGCTGATAATCGCCATAAGGTTTAATGGCAGGATCCACGGTATCTTTGCCGTCTGATTCGATCACCACCGACAGCACATTGTTGCCGCCTGGATGGGGCCGCTCTTCCACCGCCTTAACGGTTCCAGATACACTGGCATGAACCGGAGCCGAAACGAATCCTGTCGCCTCGCCAATTTTTTGCCCCACGGCGACGGTATCCCCTTTTTTAACAATCGGTCTGCATGGTGCACCAATGTGTAAAGACATGGGAATCGTTACAGTCGCAGGCTCTTTGGCCTGTCTAACCGCAACGTGCTGTGTTCCTTCCTTATTGTAAGGCGGATGAATTCCTCCTCTAAAGGAACGAATTTCCGTACTTTGCAAGTCAAACACCTCTCCTTTTAAATTGATTGTCTCAAGTTTAACACTTTCTTTATTGGTTAGTCCATCACAACCTTTATTTTGCATACAGCCGCCGAAAAATATTCACTATATTATTTATAATCATAACCATGCGTTGAACACATGGTTTGATCAGACCCTATAAGGATCTGCCTCTTGTGGCAGCCCCTCATGGGGCATCGGATCAGCCTGACAATCACATTGTATTTACTGGTGGCCCCCTATTCGGGGCTTTCCATTTTGCCCTTCTTCACAGGCTCACCCGTGAACGGGCCAATAAACTCTTTCATACTCAATTGATCATTCGCTATATCATCCTGCAACTGATTCCTGATCTGGTTTTTGATTGTCGTTTCATATTTTCCTACTGTATCAACATAATATCCTCTACACCAGAAAGGTCTATTCCCATATTTATATTTCAGGTTTGCGTGTCTGTCAAATATCATAGCTCTTCAGATATCCCATAAATGACGATACGCTAAAATGAGGCGGGATCTCAACAAGCATATGGATATGATCAGGACAGCATTCCGACTCAATGATATTTCCCCCTTCCCTCCGACTTAACTCTCTAAGTATTTTCCTCAGATTATTTGTCTTCAATACTTCGGTGCGAATACAATGTAATACTTGCGCCGCCACTTCCTATGAGATAAACTTTGCATGTCATTTTTCATGACATAACCTCCTATGTTCGTTTTTGTGGTTGGCAAGCCACATTTAGCGTATCATAGGAGATTAATTACCTATACTAAAGCATTTTTGCCGACCCCCAGTTGAACTGGGAGTTTTTATCGCTTAAGCGACAAACATAAAAAAGTGACGTCAAAAGACGTCACTTTTTTTCGTTTACCGATCTGATTGATCAATTATTTTTTATGCCCAAGTGTAATCAAAGAAGGCGCGATAAGCTTTATAGGTCATATAAGCATCCACCTTGGCGCATTGTTCAAAGGGGGCGTGCATCGAAAGAATCGGCGTTCCGCAGTCCACCACCTCGATGTCGTAATTGGCGAGCATATAAGCGATGGTGCCTCCGCCGCCGAGATCAATCTTACCCATTTCGCCAAGTTGCCAGGTCACACCGGCATCGTCGAAGCAGCGGCGCAGCTGTCCGAGAAATTCCGGATTGGCGTCGGACCCGCCAGATTTACCTCTGGCCCCGCCGTATTTCTTAAGGGTCACACCTTTACCGGCAAAGGAGGCGTTGGTCATGTCATGAGTGCCGGCAAAATTAGGATCAAAGGCCGCCGTAACGTCCGCCGACAGACAATAGGAATGGGACAGGCAGCGGCGAATCGCTAAAGGAGCATCGCCACTCCCCTGAAGTGCGATCAGTTCTGCCACTTGATTTTCAAAAAAGCGAGACTGCATCCCCGTATTGCCGTAGCTGCCGATTTCTTCTTTGTCGGCCAAAATCACGGCCCGGGTTTTTCCCGGTGCATCTGCCGCATCCAAAATGCCGCGAACCGCCGCGTAAGCACAGACCCGATCGTCTTGACCGAAAGAGAGCACCATGGATCGATCGAGTCCCATATCTCTGGCTTTACCCGCCGGAACGATTTCAAGCTCGGCACTGGCAAAATCGTCTTCTGTCAGGCCGTATTGCCGGTTAAGCAGCTGCAGTACCGTTGCCTTCACCGCTTTGCCGTCTTCTTCGTCCGCCAACGGTGTCGAGGCGATTAACGGGTTAAGCTGTTCTCCTTCAAAGGCTTCGGCCACCTTTTTCTGAGTCTGCTTCTGGGAAAGATGGGGTAGCAAATCGGTGATGCAGAAAACCGGATCGTCTTTGCCGTCTCCGATGGCAATATCAACTACCGCGCCGTCTTTTTTCACCACCGTGCCGTAAAGCGCCAGCGGAATAGTCAGCCACTGGTACTTTTTGATGCCGCCATAATAATGAGTTTTGAAGAACGCCAGATGGCTGTCTTCGTAGAGCGGCATCGGCTTCAGGTCGAGCCGCGGGCAGTCGAGATGCGCCCCGACGATGAGTATGCCCTCGGCCAAGGGCGCCCTCCCCATCACAAAGAGCATCACGGATTTATTGCGGTGCAGCATATACACTTTATCCCCCGCGGACAGTTTCCCCGCCGCCTGATAATCGGCCAGCGGCTTAAATCCGCGGGCTTTGGCCAGGGCTACCGCCGACTTGGCGCAAAGTCGTTCCGTTTTCGAGCGGTCGAGAAAGTCCTTATAACCTTCGCCGTATTCCGCGACGGCCTTGTCTTCCCCGTCCTCGAGATTCTGCCACGCCCATTTAAAATCAGCGCTTAAATTTTCATAGACTGTTTTTTCGTCAGACATCGTAAACTCCTCTCTGTCTTTTCGCGTTTTATATTTATTGCAATCGGACCGACTTTTATTTAACGCCTTCCGCACAGACCCATTGATGCTCAGGCTCAATATGGATCGAAAGATCCGCAAATCCCGCATTTTTGAACAAATCGACAAAACCGTCGAGGCTCAGGTTGCGCATTTGATATTCGGCGATATTGTCAAGCACCGGCTGGGGCAGCCCCGGATGGTCATAAATCTCTGCCACGAGCAGAAAATGCCCGCCAGGCTTAAGCACACGGCACACTTCCTGCACGTCCGTTTCCAGTGCCGGCCAAAAATAATAGCTCTCAACCGTCACGATTTTATCGAATTGATCGTCCCCAAAGGGCAGCGCAGAAACAGAGCCTGCCACGATGTCCATCCGGCCTGCGTCCACCGCTTCCTGATTATAGACACTGGCTTCCGCCACCGATACCTCAGAGTAATCCACGCCGGTCAGATGGCCGCTCGTCACTTGCTCCGCCATGCGATGCAGACAGGCACCGCCGCCGCACCCCACGTCCAGCACGCAGTCATCCGCTTTAAAAGTCAAATGGCTCAGCGCCCACCGGGTAAGCGGGCCATGGCTGTCGTTCATCCGGGCGAGCATTTGCGCGCCGGCTTCTCCTTCCGGTTTGTTGGGGCGGCCTTCCGCCGTAATTTCCTGTTGTTTCATCATAGTCACCTACCTTTGTTTTATAAATTTTTTCAAAGATTCAATGCTGTTGCTTTGCCTCATATTCGCGGCGCAGCTTGGCCGATAGTTCATCCACATGCGCCCGCTCTTTCGGCGTATATTCAGATTCTGGTTTGGGATCCACGAACACAATATTATCGAGCTGTGCTTTTAAATTTCGGCGAAACCCGGCGATATACACCTCGCGCAGCGCCGTCTGTTCTGCCTTTTCCTCCGGCGTCAGCCCTTCAGGCGAGCGTTGCTTCCTGGCCAGCGCGTTAATCCGTGCTAATGGTTCATTGGTCATGGCCTGCCTCCAAGGTGATAAATCCTGAATCGATCAGCCGTTGCAGGCTAAGCAGCAAACCGAGTTTGCCGTGATCGTGGGTCAGCCCGCCCTGAAAATAAACGATATAGGGTTCGCGCATCGGTGCGTCGGCTGAGAGCTCGATAGAGGATCCTTGGATAAACGCTCCCGCCGCCATGATCACCGGCACGTCGTATCCCGGCATATCCCAGGGCTCTGGCATCACAAAGGCATCCACCGGTGCGGCTTCCTGCACCGCGCGGCAAAAAGTTTTCACCGCTTCCGGATCGCTAAGCTTCACGCTTTGAATAATATCCGAACGGTAGTCATCCACCGCCGGGCAGACATCAAATCCCAGCGCACGATACACCGCACCAACCAGAACGGCCGTTTTCATCGCCTGGGAAACGACCATCGGCGCTTGAAAGAACCCCTGGAGAAACGTTCGGGTGATACCCAGCGTCGCACCGGTTTCCCCGCCGATACCGGGTGTTGTCAACCGGTTGGCACAAAGGGCAACCAGATCCGCCCGGCCGGCCACATAGCCACCGGTGGGCGCGAGACCTCCGCCCGGGTTTTTAATCAGCGACCCGGCCATTAAATCCGCGCCGACCGCCACCGGCTCCTGCGCATCCAAAAATTCGCCGTAGCAATTATCGACGAAGATAATCACCTCCGGACATTGCGTTTTAATTTCTTTGCAAATTGCCGCAATGGCATCCAGCGTAACGGCCTTGCGCCAGCTGTATCCGGTAGACCGTTGAATATAAACCATCTTGGTGCGGTCGGTGATAGCCGCCATGATGGCCGCCGTATCAAAGGTTCCGCCGTTTGTCAGTTCGATTTGATGGTAACGCACGCCAAAGTCCGCCAGGGTGCCGGCGCCGCTTTCTTCGCCGTGGACCCCAATGAAGGTGCGGATGGTGTCATAGGGATCGCCGCTGACCGACAAGAGCTCGTCCCCCGGGCGCAACACGCCATAAAGGCAGAGCGCAATGGCGTGGGTCCCGGAAGAAATATGCGGGCGCACCAGCGCTGCTTCTGCGCCGAACACGTCCGCAAAAATTTTTTCTGTGGCTTCCCGGCCTTCATCATCGTAGCCATAGCCGGTCGACGGATAAAAATGCCGATCGCTTAAATGCGCGTTCTGCATCGCACGGATCACCCGATACTGGTGCAGCGCGGCCATTTCATCCCTGGCCTGCAGCTGATCGTCAATCCCGGCTTCAACCTCACTGACGAAATCGATGACCTGCGGCGAAATACCAAAATTCTCAGATAAATACGTTTTTATTTCCAACGAATTATTATTCCTTTCCAAACGTTTGATTAATAGTCCCTGTCGCTGTCGGCGGGCTGAATGTATTGTACTGCGCTTGCATCGCGGCTGCCATCGCTTCTGACGACGCATAATCCGCCGGATCGTACCAGCGGATGCGCGGATCCCGGCGGAACCAAGTGAGCTGGCGCTTCGCGAAATGCCGGGTATCCCGCTTCAAAATGCGCACGCATTCCGTCAACGGCTGCTCGCCGCGCACCGCCGGGATGAGCTCCTTGTAACCGATGGCCTGCATCGACAAAAGATCCGGCCCGTAACCGGCATCAAGCAGCGCCGACACTTCGTCAAGCAGGCCGCCGGCCATCATCCGGTCCACCCGATGGTCAATGCGCGCGTAAAGCTCGGAACGTGACATGCCGATGCCCATCATCACAAAATCGTACGGCAATTCAATTTGTCTGGCCCGGGCTTCCCATGCGCTTTTGGTTTCGCCCGTCACCTGGTAAACTTCCAGCGCCCGAACGATGCGTTTTTTATTATGGGGATGAATCTTTTCGGCCGCCGCCGGATCCAAGGTTTCAAGCTCCCGATGAAGCGCTTCGGCTCCCTCGGTATCGTACCGCGCCTCAAGCGCTTCGCGCACCGCCGGATCGCCGGTCGGCTCAGCAAAGTCCCATGGCAATGTCAGCGCATTGATATAAAGCCCGGTGCCGCCGACGACAACCGGCACTCGCTCCCGGGACAAAATCGCTTCGATCGCCGTCTGGGCATCGGTTTTAAACGCCGCGACGGAATAAGCCGTATCTGGCGATACGAAGTCCACCAAATGATGGGGCACCGCCGCCCGTTCGGCCGGCGTCGGCTTCGCGGTGCCGATGGCCATCTTACGGTAAATCTGCATTGAATCCGCCGAAATGATTTCTCCGTTCAGCCGCCCCGCCAGGGTGATGCCCGCACCGGTTTTACCAGACGCCGTCGCCCCAACAATCACCGCGATTTTCGGTTTTGTCATGATACCACCCGCTTAAATAATTTTTCGAGCTCGTACTGACTCAGATGCAAAATAATCGGCCGTCCATGAGGACAGGTATAGGGATTTTCAAGACGCATGAGACCGTCGATGAGCATCTGAATTTCTTCCGACGTTAAATCTTGGTTGCCCTTCACCGCTGCCTTGCAGGCCATCGTCGCTACCTTAAGCCAGTGTCTTTCCCGCAGCTCCCGATCCCCGGTAAGCAGTGCCTCCATCCAGAGGGGCACCAGCGCCGTCGGCTGGGGCTCGCCTAAAATCAGCGGCACCGACCGCACCATCAAAGTCGTGGCGCCAAAAACATCACAATCATAGCCCTTGCGCAAAAGCGCGGGCTTAAGTTCTTCAAAACACGCCATGAGTTTTGCCGAGATATCCACCGGTTCCGGCACCATCAGCGTCTGGGCATCTGCCGCGGCATCCGTCAAAAATTGTTTGCGGTACTGCTCAAACATGAACGCTTCGTGAGCTGCATGCTGGTCGATCAAGATAACCTCCCGTCCCTTCTCGAGGATCACGAAGGTCTTAAATAATTGCCCGATGACCACGACATCGCTTAAATCCAGATGGGGGCGTCCGGCTTTGGCCGCTTCGTAATTCTGCAAGGATTCGTGCACCGTCGCCGCCGCTTCCGGCGATACATTCGGCGATTTAACGGATGCCGCTTGCCGCGGAGACTGCGATTTCTGTACCGGCGTTTCAAATGACGAAGCTGCGCGAAGTGTTGTCGGCGCCGGATGCGGCGCAGACGTCTTTTCGGACCTGTCAAAAAATGGCGTCTGTTCTTTGATCTGCATTTGCTCGCCGGGCGCTTCTTCAAAGGCCTGCGCTTCTTCGGTTGGCATGGATTTCGCGACAGCCGGCTCATCATCTAAGGCTTTGCCGAGATCGACCGTTAAATCCATCGCGCAAACCGTTGTGCGAATCCCCTGCCGAAACAGAATATCCACCAGGCTTTGATTGAGAATGCCTATTTCCGTCTTCGCCGGATGCATGTTGACGTCGAGCATCTTGCCCGGCAGCTCGATAAATACGATGCCCACCGGATGTTTATGATGCATCAGATAGCCTTCATAGGCCGTCTCAAAAGCACGGGACAGGGCTTTATTCTCGAAAATCCGATTGTTCATGAAAAAAAGCTGACGGTCCCGGCTGCTGCGCATCGCCGTCAGATTGCCGATATAGCCCGTAAGCCGCATGGGCGCGTTGGCCACCTCGATAGGATGGAGGCTATTCAAAAAACGGCGGCCGTACAAGCAGGCGATCACATCCGAAAGTTCGCCGCTTCCCGGCGTGCTGAACACGCGCCGGCCGTCCGCCGCATAGGTAAAGGCAATCTCCGGGTGGGACAGCGCAAGACACTCCATCAGATCGTGAATGGCCATCCCCTCGGTTTTGTCCTTCTGCATATGCTTTTGCCGGGCCGGCACATTGTAAAACAAATCGCTCACATCGATGTCGCTCCCGCAGTTAAAGGGTATCACCCGCTGATTCACCACGCGTCCGCCCTCGAGCAGCGTCTCGCTCCCCATCTCTTCGTCGGAAGCAATGGTTTTGATCACAACGCGGCTGACCGCCGCGATGCTTGCCAGTGCCTCCCCGCGAAACCCAAGAGTATCCAACGTGTTTAAATCCGAAATGGTGGACAGTTTGCTGGTGGCATGGCGCGTGAAGGCCAGCGGGATTTCGTGATAGTGAATCCCTGTACCGTTATCCGCCACGCGGATGCGCTTTTTGCCGCCCTTTTCCACGATAATCGCCACCCGCGTGCTGCCCGCATCAATGGCGTTTTCAATCAGTTCCTTGACGACTGAGGCCGGACGAACGATCACTTCGCCCGCGGCAATTTTCTCGATAGTCTCGCGGTTAAGCATTTTAATTTTCATCATCCGTCTCCTTTCGAAAGTCCCTTATTCCTGCAGCTGATGTTTTAAATCGTTGAGCGCATTCATCGCTTCAAGGGGTGTCATGCTCTCAATTTCCAGAACCTTAAGACTTTCGAGCGCCGCTTGCTCGTTGGGGTCAAGCGTTCTCTCCTTGGCCTGCTCGAGCATCTCAGAATAAAAGCTCACCTGATTGTCGAGCGTTGCGGCACGCTCTCCGTCAAGCACGCCTGCGCGATAGGCGGATTCCCCTTTATTCAGCTCCGCCAGAATATCCTTAGCCCGCGCTGTCACAATTTTAGGAAATCCGGCGAGCTGTGCCACCTCGATGCCATAGCTTTGATCCGCCGCGCCTCGTTTGATTTTGCGCAAAAAAACCACGCCGTCTTTTGTCTCCTTCAACGCAATGCTGAAGTTTTTAATGCCCGGCTTCACACCTTCCAGCTCTGTGAGCTCGTGATAATGCGTGGCAAAAAGTGTTTTCGCCCCAATGGTCAGTGGATTGGAAAGATACTCCACCACGGCCCAGGCGATGCTGATGCCGTCAAAGGTGCTGGTGCCGCGGCCGATCTCGTCGAGAATCACCAGGGAATGACGGGTCGCGTTTTTCAATATATTAGACAGCTCTGACATTTCAACCATAAAAGTGCTTTGCCCCGTCGTCAGATCATCGGAGGCGCCGATACGCGTAAAGATGCGGTCAACAACACCGATATGGGCACTGTCCGCCGGCACAAAGGAACCGATCTGCGCCATCAACGTGAGAATGGCCACCTGGCGAATATAGGTCGATTTTCCGGCCATGTTCGGTCCGGTGATCAGCATCATGCGATTTTCGCCTTCATCCAGCGCGCAATTGTTGGCCACAAAAGTCCCTGTCTCCATGATCGCCTCCGCCACCGGATGCCGGCCGTTCTGAAAGGCGATCACGCCGTCTTCAGCGATCTCCGGCCGCACATAATGGCGTTCCACGGCTACCGCCGCCAGCGAATACAGCGCGTCGAGCTGCGCCACATCCTGAGCGCGCTGCTGAATACGCTCAATCTGTGCCATGATTGTTTCGCGGATGTCGGTAAACAATTGATATTCCAGCTGGGCCAAACGCTCTTCCGATCCAAGGATCTGTGTTTCCATGGACTTTAATTCCGGCGTATAGAAACGCTCGGCGTTGCTCAGGGTCTGCTTGCGGATATAATCCTCCGGCACCAGCGAGAGATTGGCTTTCGTGACTTCGATAAAATAACCGAAGACCTTATTGTATTTCACCTTCAAGGATTTAATACCGGTCTTCTCGCGCTCGGCGCTCTCCAAATCGCGAATCCAGTCCCTTCCCTTGACATGCGCTTCGCGGTAACGGTCGATCTCCGCGTTATAGCCCGCTTTGATCACACCGCCGTCTCGCAGCACAAAAGGGGCATCGTCGGCGATTCCCGCATCGATCAATTCAAAAATGTCCTGCAAATCATCCGCCTCGCCGTATCGCGACCGCAGATCCGGCGCCAAGACCGAATCAATCCACGCTTTCAGCTGTGGCAGCATGGCCAGGGACTGCTTGAGCGACAGCATGTCCTTGGGATTCACCGTTCCGAAAGAGATCTTGCCGCAAATCCGTTCGAGATCGTAAATCTTGGTCAGAAGCGTCTTCAGTTCAGGGAGTGCTCCGGGATTTGCCGCGAGCTCGGCCACAAAGTTTTGCCTGATCTCAATTTTTTCACGATTGATCAGCGGCGCTTCCACCCATTGACGCAAAAGCCGTCCGCCCATGGCCGTCGCCGTCTGATCAAGCACCCAAAGCAGACTTCCCCACTTGTCGCCGTGGCGCAGCGTCTCCGTCAATTCCAGATTACGCCGCGTCGAAAGGTCCAGCAACATATAAGCTTCTGTGCGGTAATAAGCTATATGATTGATATGACCGAGCACTTTCTTCTGACTTTCCGCCACATAAGCCAATAGTGCGCCGGCAGCTCGCGTCGCCGCCTCGTGATCCTTGAGCCCCAGAGAATCCAGTGCAAACACCTTGAACTGATCTTCAATCATGCGCTCGCAGGCGGCCTTTTCGTAATAGACAGCCGCGCTGAGTCCGACCATGCAGCCAAAGCGCGTCTCAAGATTTTGAATCAATGCCGACTGTTTGTAAAGCGCCGGATTGACGATGATCTCCGACGGTTCAATTTTGCCCAGCTCGTTGATCAGCTCGCCGCTGTCGGCTGTAAAAGGCAGCTCCGTCGCATAAAAAGCCCCGGTGGAGACATCGAGATAAGCCAGGCCAAAAATCCGCCGGTCGCTGAAAATCGCCGCGAGATAATTGTTCTTCTTGGCTTGAATCAGCCCGCCTTCCGTAATCGTTCCGGGAGACACCACTTTAATAATGTCTCGCTTGACGATACCCTTGGCCGCCGCCGGATCTTCCATCTGCTCGCAGACGGCGACTTTATAGCCCTTCTCCACCAATTTGGCAATATAGGGCTCCGCCGCATGATGGGGAACACCACACATCGGCGCCGGCTCGTCCAAGCCACAGCGCTTGCCGGTCAGGGCAATTTCCAGCGCCTTGGATGCGGTAATCGCATCGTCGAAAAACGTCTCATAAAAATCGCCGACGCGAAAGAGCATGATGGTATCCGGCACTTTTTCATGCATTTTTAAATATTGTTGCATCATCGGCGTTAAGCCCATGGTTGTCCTCCGTTTTGCGATTTTTCACATTCTGTTTAAAATGCCGTCCTCACACGGCGTGCCCGTCAAGACTAAAGGTCTTGGCGCAATCGATGTGCACCGGCACAATGGTACCGATGGTTGCCGCATTGCCATCAAAGTTGACAAGCTTGCCGTTCATCGTCCGCCCGCTCAGGCGGTCTTCGTTGTGGGCGCTTTTCCCCTCCACCAGGACATCCACCGTCTGATCTTGAAACCAGAGATTGCGCTCGTTGCCTTCGCTGTGGAGCACTTTGAGCAGCCGATTGAGCCGTTCATGCTTGATGTCCTCCGGAATCTGATTCGGCATTTTTGCCGCCGGCGTCCCTGTTCGAATCGAATACAAAAACGAAAAGGCCGCGTCGAAATGACAATGCCGAACAATATCGAGAGTCTCTTCAAAATCGGCCTCAGTTTCTCCCGGGAAGCCGACGATCAAATCCGTCGTGATGGTCACATGGGGAATGCGTTTATGCATCTTCTCCACCAAGGCGACGATCTTTTCTTTGGTGTAGCCGCGATGCATCGCCTTGAGCACCTTGGTCGATCCGCTTTGAACCGCCAGATGCACCGCCGGACACACCTTATCGCAAACCGCGATGGCATCAATCACCTCGTCAGACATGTCTTTGGGGTGACTGGTCATGAAACGAATCCGTTCGAGTCCTTCAATGGTATTCACATCCCGAAGTAAATCGGCAAAGCCATAGCCATCCTTGTGATCATTGCCGTAGGAATTTACATTCTGCCCCAGCAGAGTCACTTCAAGACAGCCGTCGGCCACAAGCGCTTTAACCTCATCGATGATTTTTTCGTGGGGACGGCTGATTTCCCGCCCTCGAGTATAAGGGACAATACAATACGTACAAAAATTATTGCATCCCTTCATGATAGACACATAACTTTTGAACGGATAGCGCCGATCCATCGGCAGATTTTCGATCAGCCCGTCATCATCGTCATAAATCTCGATGGTTCGATTACCGCTGACTTGATAATTAGCCAAAAGCTCAGGAAATCGATGCAGATTGTGCGTACCGAAAACAATGTCAACCTGAGGATTCTCTTCTTTGATTTTTCTGACAATCTGCGGTTGCTGCATCATGCAGCCGCAGACCGCCAAAATCAAATCCGGATTCCTTTTTTTGATATGTTTAAAATTTCCCACGTTGCCGAAAAAACGCACGTCTGCGTTTTCCCGAATCGAACAGGTATTCATGACGACAAGGCCGGCTGTCGTTTCGTCCTCCGTCGGGGTATAGCCCATGGCTTTTAACATCCCGGAAAGCTTTTCCGAGTCGTTTTCGTTCATCTGGCAGCCATAGGTCACAATTTTATACGTTTTATTGATTGGATTTGTCAAAAATTATTTCTCCTGAACTTCCTGTTGCAGTTGCCGGATGGCAGCGGGCAATTGCGCGAGCACATCCGTCGCCGTCATCGCGACCATGGTTTTTTCATCCGCCGCCAGGTCTCCGGCCAAACCGTGCAGATAAACGCCGAGCTTTGCGGCATCGGCTGGTGTCGGCATCTGCGGGATGAGACCGCCAATGATCCCTGCGAGCACATCGCCGGAACCCGCCGTGGCCATGCCGGGATTGCCCGTAGTGTTAAACCAAATGCGCACGCCGCCGGCGCTCGCGGCGTCAGGCTCGAAAATTGACGTATGGTGGCCTTTGAGCACCAGCACCACCTGACAGGTTTTGACAAATTGCGTGCCCAAGCCGACGGGATCCCGGCGAACCGCATCGGATGTGGTGCCGCAAAGCTTTGCGAATTCTCCGACATGGGGCGTGAGAATCAGCGGCGCATGCTCACCCATTTTCAGAACATCCATGATCTTCAACAAATGATAAAGGCCATCTGCATCGATCACCATCGGTTTTTGCTGCGCAATTAACATTTTAATCAGCCCGGAATGAAACTTCTGTCGCCCCAGTCCCGGCCCGACGACATAAGCATCCGTTCGCCGTTCTCGCAGCCTCGACAAAAGACTATCGGCATCATAGGGGCGCACCATAATTTCCCAGGGCATCTGCCCCGCCGCAATACTGTAAACCTCCTTGGGCACCCAACTGGTTACCAGGCCGGCGCCGGCGCGAAGGGCAGCCGTTGCCGCCATCAAACCTGCCCCCAGCATTCCCTGACTGCCGGCAATCACCGACAAAGCACCGTAGTCGTATTTATGGGAGTTCTTCTTTCTCGGCAAAAGCTCGGGCACGCTCCGTGCATCCAGTAAAAATTTAGTGCTGTCGCAATAGCGTTCCAAAATACCGACATCCACCAGGATTTGTTCGCCGGACAGATCCGAGCCATCGCCCAGCAAATGACCGGTTTTATAGTTCTGAATGATAAGTGTTTTATCAGCGCGAATGGCCGCGCCGACCGTTTGGCCTGTGTCTCCCCGAAGGCCCGAGGGCATGTCGATAGCGTAAACCCTTTTATCCGAACGGGCATTGATGGCGTCAAACAGCGCCACAACCGCTTCGCACAGCGGCCGGTCCTTTAGTCCATTGCCAAAGACCGCGTCGACAATCACGTTCGCATGATCAAGTGATGCCTGAATTTTTGCATCAAACCGCGTATAAAAATCACAAGCCGCGCCAATATCTGTCAGCCGCTTATAGTTTTGCAGGGCATTCGGTGAAAAATGCTCCGCCTTGCCCACAAAGAGCACCGATACCGAATAACCGCAGTTGTGTAAAAGCCGAGCGATTACCTGCCCGTCGCCGCCGTTATTGCCCGTGCCGCAAAGCACCAGAATCTTTTGTGTTTCGGTAAGCTCGGAAGCTATAATTTCATAGCAGCGTGTCCCCGCTCTTTCCATGAGTTCGTAATCGGCAATGCCGCTATCGATGGTTTGCTTGTCCATCACAGCCATTTCATCCGGCGTGACGATTTTCATCTGTGCTCCTTTACTTTTTTCCTATAACGACAAAAAGCAAGGCGATGCCTTACTTTTCGCTTTTGAACAATGCAATTTTACTCTCCCAGTGAGCTGACCGGCTTTTCACCAATGGTGATTTCATAAATAGCGCGCGTTCCCTGCTGGGTCAGCTTTGCATTGTCCGCCCGACTATAGATATTGCCGATGACAAAGGATGCCATTAAAAGCACCAGCATCATCGCCACGATAAAATAGACCACATAGTCTCTGATTGAACTTTTTCCCATATCCTGCCTCACTTTATCTTTTCTCGCCGGACCCATTCCGACCTCATGCGGTTACGCTTCGGCCCAGTTGTGGAAAACTTCCTGGACATCGTCGTTGTCATCGAACATATCCAGCATTTTTTCCATCTTTTTGCTGTCTTCTTCAGAAAGCTCGGACTCCGTTGACGGAATCTGCGCAATTTTCCCGCTGGCCACCGGCACCCCTTCGTTTTGAAGGGATTCGAGCACCTGAGCAAAGTCGGAAGCGGCCGTTCGGATTTCATAACCGTCTTCGGAGATCTCCATATCCTCAGCGCCAGCATCCAATGCCATCATCATCAGTTCGTCTTCATCAATATCGTCACTTTGTTCCACAAAAATGCGGCCGGCCCGCTCAAATAAAAAACCGACACAGCCATTGGTCCCAAGATTGCCGCCGTTTTTATCAAAAATATGGCGCACATCGGCAGCCGTCCGGTGTTTGTTGTCCGTCAGCGTTTGGACGATCACCGCCGCCCCCCCTGGACCGTAACCTTCGTAGGTGATTTCTTCATAAATGGTATCATTCAATTCGCCGGAACCCTTCTTAATTGCCCGATCAATATTGTCATTGGGCATGTTGGCCGCTTTGGCCTTTGCCACCGCTTCCCGCAACTTGGCATTCATTTCTGGATCGCCGCCGCCTTCTCTTGCCGCAACAGCAATGAGTTTTGCCATTTTTGTAAACACCTTGCCTTTGGCCGCGTCCTGCTTGCCTTTTCTTTGTTTGATATTATTCCATTTCGAGTGTCCTGACATCGCTATCCTCCATTTATCCTGATAATCTCATATGATTACCCCAAACCTGATAATCTATAATTTTGACTTTTTATTATAACACAGGACTTTTCAGGTTTCAAATCCGGACGATAACAATCGCTCCATTCAATTTTAAATCGAATACCCAATACGAAAAAGAAGCACGGCGATTGCCATGCTCATTCACGACCTATGCGTCAAAATCCATCTCGTTTAAAATATCCCGTAATTCAATCAATTCATCCGTGGTGAAAGTCAGTCCCTTGCGCATGCGTTCATGTCCCGGCGCCCAGTCGCGAATATCGTATTTCGGATCTCTTTCGTTCCAGCTCACCAGATTGAGCTCTTTCTGCCAACCATTGCTGCCCTCGGATAATACGCCGATTTCTTCGACCACTTCGTAAGTAAATGCCATCCCGTGCCTCCTGTTTGAACGTTCTTGCTCAGACAAAGTATGCCTGAAATAAAAATATTTTAACACAAAGTATGTCAATTGCAAATTTTTAAATATTCGCCGCCATTTTAAGTTTTGGATGAGACTCTAATATGATTTTCAACTATCTTTTCAAAAGTCTTTATATGCCGGTATAGCCTGTTGTTTCAGGCATTTCCGGCATTTTGTGTATCGGGAGATACTCACATATTTTCTTAAATCTGCTTGTGTTTTC